>DATBBB010000202.1:0-5632 GCA_036271215.1 Kofleriaceae bacterium
GCGCCGCGGGCCCCGTACTTTCACAACGGCTTCGCGGCGGACCTCGAGGCGGTGGTCGACTTCTACGACACCCGGTTCAACATCAAGTTCACCAAGAGCGAGAAGGAAGACCTGGTCGCGTTCCTCCGCTCGCTGTAGCCACTGATTTCAACCAGCCGACGGGTTGGCGGCGAACGTCGTATGTGTTCGGTCGGGGCCAACCCGGCCGTTCGTCGTTTCGGCGCCCAGCGACGCGCACTGACTGTTAGCTGGCTCGGAACGAGCGGATGGCCGCAGCGATCTCGTCGGCGTTGCGTGTACCAACGAGCCGGAGCCAGCTGACGAGCGTGGGCTCGTCGTCGATGTCTTCCACCACGGCGCGGAGGTCTTTGGGCATCGCACCAAAGCGGGCCTCGTAGACCTCGACCAGCGAGTGCGCGACTCCTCGCTTGACGCCCTGCTCGAGGCCCTGCTGGACGCCTTCCTGGATCGCTTCGCGCCGCCAGGTCTCGACGATGTCTTGGGTATCCATGAGAAACTCCTGGTCGTCGGGGGTCTGCTTCTCCGGATTGCTCGGCACGGTCAACCGCAAGCGTAGCAGAATGGGCAGCGCAAGCGTCCGCTCCGGCGCCTCCGCCTGTAACTCCTTGAGCTCGGCGATCGCCTGCTTGAGCACCGCGCCAGCGCCGAGCAGCCGGACGAGCAGCGTGTCCCGCGCCACCGGGAGCTCGTTCACCACCACGAGGCGCGTCCACAGCAGCGGCGGGCCTTCGTAGATGCCGGGCGGCCAGTCGGCGATCGGGCGCAACCACAAGCCGTCGATGCCGCCGTCGGGACGGCCGGACGAGATGACCCATTGGGTCGGGACCGGCGGCGGCGTCCTGCGTAGCGAAAGGAAGTGGCGGAACTCGCCGTGCTTGATCAGACAGGCGGCGAGATCCTCGCCGCTCGGGGTGTTGTGAAAGAACTCGAGCGTACTCGGGCCATCCGCAATGCGCCCCAGCACACCGAGGTGACCGGGCACTGATTCGCGCGCAGGATCGGGCATGAACCAGAGGTCGATCCTGCGGGTATCGGCCGGGACCTCCGCGTCGGTCTCGACGGGACCGCGGATCTCGAGCGCGGTGCGGACCATCTGCTTGCCGAACTGATCGAAGCGGGTGCGCATTGGCACGCCGACCATGGCATGCCGCATCATGAAGGGAAGAACATTGGCAGCGAACACGACTGGCAATTTCGCGCTTGAGCTTCGCGCTTCGATCGAACGCCGATGCTTCGCACGCACTGCCTCGGTATAGCCGGCTTGCATGCTCGGCCACGACGCCTGCCGCGCGGAGCTGGCCGGCTTGTCCGGCTGTCCGGAGTGTCCGCTCACCGGACAGCGTGCTCCGATTGGCCGAGAACCGGACGCGCAAACCTAACCCGGTCGGGGATCGCTCCGATACGTACCTGCGCGGCCTCTGAGCCGCGAGCCGCGCTCACGTGACGGCCCGGTCGACCGCAGCTTTCGATTGCCGACCTGAACGACGAGCGCGAGCCAGCGTGTCACCAGGCGCGTCACCAGCGCGCGGATTCCGAGCCGCGTACAAAGCGACGGCGACGGCGGGAAGATCGATCGAGGTGAGCGTTCTCCGAGGTGAAAGAAGGAGAGAATGCTGATGCTACGTACAGACTCGAGATTCATCGCACTGCTCGTGACTTCCACCATCGCGCTTGGCGCGGGGTGTATGACTGAGGACGGCGGCCCGGCGGATGACTCGAGCGCGGCCGCGCCGAGCAGCGAGGCGCAGCAGGAGCTCGCGGCGCCGGCGATCGCCGTGGGGGAGCGGAAGGCCATGCCGGTCCGGCCGGCCGATCGCGCCGGCGTGGCGACCGACGGGACGCTGCCGCCGAAGCCGGCGTCCGTGGCAGGGCACATCACCCCGGCCGTCAGCTGGACGGTCCACCTCAATGCCTCGACCGGCTCGCTGTGGCCGTCGCAGTACACGACGTTGACCGCGACCGCGAACATGGATGTCGGCCCGACGCCGTATTACATCCGGATCTGGGATGGCCAGGCCGGTGTGTTCCTGGCGAGCTGCGCCACCGGCACGACGTGCGTCGGCACGGTGACGCGGCCGATCGTCGATTACACGTCGTTCACGGCGCTGGTCGAGGACTCGGCGGGCTACCTGCAGTCCACGTCGCTCGAGTACGACATCGAGTGGCACGGCTCGGGTGTGCAGCTGACCGATCCGGCGACGACGGTGGCGATCGGCGGCAACAGCACGCTGACCACGACCACGACCTATGATATCGGCTCGTCGCCGTTCTACGTCGAGATCTTCGACGTCACGACCGCGACGGTGTTGCAGATCTGTGGCGCCGGCACCACGTGCACGGCCACGGTGAGCCAGGCCGCCGCGGCGACCCACGAGTACAAGGCGGTATTCTCGGGCTACGGCACGAGCTACCCGCCGCCGAATGTCCTCGAGACCACCGCGTCGCACTACGTGACCTGGGCCAGCGCCGGCGACAGCATCTCGCTGTCCGCGCCGGCCACGACGTTCTCGACCGTGACGGTCACCGCCACGTCCTCGATCGACGTCGGCCCGACGCCCTACTACATCCAGATCTACGACGAGGCGGGCACTCGGATCGCGTCGTGTGGCGCGGGCACGACGTGCTCGACGAGCTTCACGCCGGCGACGAGCGGCAGCCACCTCGTCGCGTTCATCGCGCCGTCGAGCACCGCGCTGCCGCCGGCGGGCGCCCAGGCAGCCTCGCACATCGTGACGACGACCCGGCTCGTCGAGCCGCACTGAGCTGTCCTGTGTGAACCTTGGGCCGGGGCAAACCCGGCCGTCGTCGTTCCGGATCGTAGCGAGAATGCCCCGCGCCGCGCGGCTCGTTTTGTTGCAAGATACGCCGGCACCATGAGCAAAGACGAAGATCATCCGCGCGCGGCGTTCTCCAACATGGCGGCCAGCACGCAGGCCGACTGGGCGATCATCGGCGCCGAGTTCGTGCGGTTCAGCCAGGGGCTGCCGGACCGCGTGCTCAAGCACCTGGCGCTGCTCGACGGTGACTACGGCGGGTTCCCGGTCGACCGGCTGACCCACTCGCTGCAGGCCGCGACCCTGGCTCACGCCGATGGGCGCGACGAGGAGTACGTGGTGTGCGCGCTGCTGCACGACATCGGCGACACGCTCGGCTCGTTCAACCACCCCGACATCGCAGCGGCGATCGTGAAGCCGTTCGTGTCCGAGCAGAACCACTGGATGGTCGAGAAGCACGGCATCTTCCAGGGCTATTACTTCTTTCACCACGTCGGCATGAATCGCGACATGCGCGAGGCGTTTCGCGATCACCCCAACTTCGCGTACGCCGAGGAGTTCTGCGCGAAGTATGACGGCCCGGCATTCGACGCCAAGGCGACGGCCCGGCCGCTCGGGTTCTTCGAGCCGATGGTGCGCCGGGTGCTCGCCCGGCCGAAGAACTCGATCTACACCGCGGTGACGGCGCGCTGAGATCGGGCGTCGCGGATCACGCCGCCGGCGCGGCGGACGTGGCCGAGGCGGCAGGCATGGCCGGCGGTGGCGCGAAGTACACCGTGCCGTCGGGCCGGACCGCCGCCGAGTCGATGATACCGGCGGCGTGGACGACGACGTTCGCGAACGCGAGGCCGTAGCCGGGCGCGATGACGATCTCCTGGACCATCGGCGACATGTCGTTGGGGTGCTGCTCGAGCAGGTCGGCGAACGGCTGCGGATCGCGGTTGCCGGACTGCAGCAGCGTGTAGATCGCCGAGACGCCGCTCTGGTTGTTGACGTTGGCGTGCTTGGTGTTCTTGCCGAGCGCGTTGTAGGCGGTGAGCAGCGCCTGCTTCTGGTCGGCGCTGAGCGGCGAGTCGTTGAGCCGCTGCTGGAACAGCGCGGGCGACGCCGAGACGTCGATCTGGCCCTGCGGGGTCATCATCCGCATCGCCGACAGCGCGTTGAGGTCGTCGGTGGTCAGGATCGCCGCCGAGTTCGCGATCGCGGCGCGCGCCTTGGAATCGGTGTTGTGGTCGGCGTTGTCGGTCACGGTCGCGTTGGCGTCCGGGCCGCCGACGAGGTGGAACAGCTTGTCGATGCCGGCCGGCTTGCCGCGCGTGGCGATCTTCTCGATCTCGCCGATCGTGAACCCGACCGGGCTGACCGCGGCGACCACGACGTCGCCGGCGATGTCGAGGATCTTGTTGAGCAGCTTGTGCTTGGGGCCGAGCGACACCGTGATGTGCTCGAGCTGGAGGTCCTTGGTGACCACGCCGATCGTGAAGTCCTTGATCTCGACCTGGACGCCCGCGGTGACGCCGTCGGTGCCGACCAGGGCGCCGGCCTGGACGCCGAACTTGCCCTGATCGGTGAACCCGACCGCGCCGCCGCCGTCGGCGACGCCGTTGTTGAACTCACCGAGCCCGGCCGCGGCGACGGTCTTGCCGTTGCCGAGATCCTTGCCGACCTTGCCGTAGACGTCGGCGGAGATGCCGCTCGTGCCGGCCTGACCTTCGGCGCCGGCCTCGTACTGGACGCCATTCTTCTCGCCCTTGACGTCGACGCTGCCGTTGGCGTTGACGCCCGTGGTGGTCGAGCCGGTCACGCCGCCCTGCGCGGTCACCGCGCCCTTGGTGATCGTGCCGGTCACGCTGCCGGCCACGCCGGTCGCGCCGCCGGTGACCTTGCCGGTGACCGAGCCGTCCTTGCCGGTGTACGTGACGTCGCCGGAGCCGGACACCGCGCCGTTGGTGTCGTTGACGCTCGCGTCGGCGGTGACGTTGCCTTTCTTGATCGTGCCGGTGACGCCGGCGGATACGCCGGAGGCGCCGCCCGAGACGTCGCCCTTGATCGAGCCGTCCTTGCCGGTGTACGTGACGTCGCCGGAGCCGGACAGCGCGCCGTTGGTATCGGTGATCGAGCCGCTGCCGGTGACGTCGCCTTTCTTGATCGTGCCGGTGACGCCGGCGGTGATACCGGAGGCGCCGCCCGAGACGTCGCCCTTGATCGAGCCGTCCTTGCCGGTATACGTGACGTCGCCGGAGCCGGAGACCTTGCCGTTGGCGTCGGTGACGGTGGCGGTGCCACTGAGGCCGTTGGCGGCCTTGAGGGTGCCGGAGGCGTCGGCGGTGACGCCGGTGGGGCCGTCCTTGATGTCGCCGGTGACCGAGCCATTCGCGCCTGTGTACGTCGCGGTTCCGGAGCCGGAGACTTTGCCGTTGGCGTCGGTGATCGAGCCGGTGCCGGTGACGCCGTTGGCGGTCTTGAAGGTGCCCGAAGCATCGGCGGTGACGCCATCGGGGCCGCCCTTGATGTCGCCGGTGACCGAGCCATTCGCGCCGGTGTAGGTCGCGGTGCCAGTACCGGAGACCTTGCCGGTGGCGTCGGTGATCGAGCCGCTGCCGGTGACGCCGTTGGCGGTCTTGAAGTTGCCCGAAGCGTCGGCGGTGACGCCATCGGGGCCACCCTTGATGTCGCCGGTGACCGAGCCATTCGCGCCGGTGTACGTCGCGGTTCCGGATCCGGAGACCTTGCCATTGGCATCGGTGATCGAGCCGCTGCCGGTGACGCCGTTGGCGGTCTTGAAGTTGCCCGAAGCGTCGGCGGTGACGCCATCGGGGCCACCCTTGATGTCGCCG
>DATBBB010000203.1:0-35440 GCA_036271215.1 Kofleriaceae bacterium
GCGCGCGCGGGCCACCGGCGCGCGGATCGTCCACACCTGCGGGTTCGACTCGATCCCGTCGGACCTGGGGACCTGGGCGGCGCAGCAGGCGTTCATCGCCCGGTTCGGCCACCCGGCGCGCAAGGTGACGGCGCTGTTCGGCGAGCAGAGCGGCGGGTTCTCGGGCGGCACGGTCGCCAGCGCGATCGACACGATGCGCGAGGCCGACGCCGACCGCGGGGTGCGCGCCGTGCTCGCCGATCCGTACGCGCTCAACCCCGAGCACGGCGCGGCGCGGGCCGCGCTGCCGGCCGCTCCCGACGAGCGCGCGCCGGGCTGGGATCCGCAGCTGCGGCTGTTCACCGTGCCGTTCGTGATGGCCACGGTCAACACCCGGGTCGTGCGCCGCGGTCACGCGCTGGCCGGAGCGCCGTGGGGCGCCGACTTCGTCTACCGCGAGGTGATGTCGACTCCCGGCTCGCTGCGCGGCGCCGTGATGGCGGCCGGGATCTTCGGCGGCATGGCCGCGCTCGGCTTCGCGCTGACCCGGCCGGCGCTGCGTGCACAGGTCGCCCGCCGGGCGCCGCAGCCCGGCGAGGGACCCTCCGCGGCGGTTCGCGCGCGCGGCCACTGGAAGCTGCGGCTGATCGCCGAGGGCGGGCCCGGGGAGGTCGCGCGCTACACGGTGTCCGATCGCGCCGATCCGGGCTATGGCTCGACGGCGAAGATGCTCGGCGAGGCCGCGCTGTGCCTCGCGCTCGATCCGCTCGGCTCGCCGGGCGGCGTCCAGACACCGTCGGTGGCGATGGCCCAGCCGCTGCTCGATCGGCTGCGTCGCGCCGGCCTCGGGTTCGCGCCGGAGGATTCCGGCGAATCAGCCCGCGCGGCGCGGTGACGCGCCTACCACGCGTGTGTTACACGCTCGCGTAGGAGGCTGCATGTTCGGTCGGTTCCTGCCCCGCGAGACCAGCTTCTTTGACTTCTTCGAGCAGCACGCGGCGCTGACGATCGAGGGCACGAAGGAATTCCTGTCGCTCGTCACCACGGGCGCCAACATCCCCTCCAAGTGCCGCCGGATCTCGGACATCGAGCACGAGACCGACCTGATCACGCACCGCTGCGTCGAGGCGCTCCACAAGACGTTCATCACGCCGATCGACCGCGATTCGATCCACCGGCTGATCACCCGGATGGACGACATCATGGACTACGTCGAGGCCGCGTCCGAGCGCCTCGAGCTCTACGAGCTGGTCGTGATGACCAACGACGTGCGCGACCTCGCCGACGTGCTGCACCGCGCGTCGGTGCAGGTCGAGTCCGCGGTGCGCGGGCTGCGCTCGCTCAAGGAGCCGCAGGCGACGCTCAAGCTGTGCATCGACATCAACCGGCTCGAGCACGAGGCCGACGCGATCCTCCGCCGCTCGGTGGCGCGGCTGTTCAAGGAAGAGAAGGATCCGATCGTCATCATCAAGTGGAAAGAGATCTACGAGAACCTCGAGAGCGCGAGCGATCGCTGCGAGGACGTCGCGAACATCATCGAGGGTGTGATCCTCGAGCACGCGTGAGGTAGGCGCCCGCCATGCCGATCTCGATCCTCGTCATCGTCACGATCGCGGCGGCGCTAATCTTCGATGTGATCAATGGGTTCCACGACGCGGCGAACTCGATCGCCACCGTGGTGTCGACCCGCGTGCTGTCGCCGCGGATCGCGGTGCTGTGGGCGGCGGCGTTCAACTTCATCGCGCTGTTCATCTTCCACGAGGGCGTGGCCGACACGATCTCGAAGATCATCACGGTCGACAAGAGCGAGGCCTACGTCATCGTCGTGGTGTGCGGGCTCTCGGGCGCGATCCTGTGGAACCTCTTGACCTGGATCTGGGGCCTGCCGTCGTCGAGCTCGCACGCGTTGATCGGCGGGATCTCGGGCGCCGGCGTCGCGTTCGGCGGGTTCGACGTGCTGCAGTGGCCGAACCTCAGGAAGACGCTCGAGTTCATCCTGCTCGCGCCGCTGCTCGGCCTCGTGCTCGGGTCGATCCTGATGTTCACGGTGTTCTGGCTGTTCCGCAGGATGCGGCCGCAGCGCGTCGATCGCACGTTCCGGGTCGGCCAGCTATTGTCGGCCGCGGCGTACTCGATCGGCCACGGCGGCAACGACGCGCAGAAGACGATCGGCGTGATCTGGGCGGTGATGATCGCCGGCGGCACGCTCGACCTCCACGCGACCTCGGCGCCGAGCTGGGTGCTGGTCGCGTCGTACACCGCGATGGCGTTCGGCACCGCGATCGGCGGCTGGCGGATCGTCAAGACGATGGGCATGGGGCTGACGCACTTGAAGCCGGTCGGCGGGTTCTGCGCCGAGGTCGCCGGCGCGATCACGCTGTTCCTGGCCACGTTCCTCAAGGTGCCGGTATCGACGACCCACACGATCACCGGCGCGATCATCGGGGTCGGCTCGGTCACCAAGGCGCGCGGCATCCGGTGGGCGCTGGCGACCCGGATCGTCTGGGCCTGGGTGTTCACGATCCCGGCGGCGGCGGCGGTCGGCGCGGGCGCGGTGGTGCTCGCGCGCGCGCTGGGTGCGCCGCTGCCGGCGCCCGCGGCCGTACCGCTGGCGCCGCCCCCGGCCGTGCATGCACCGGCACCCGCGGTTGAGCCAGCCTGTGCGCCTGCGGCAGCCTGTGCGCCTGCGCCATGGCCGGCATCGGCGCCAGCGGCGACTCCGTCCGGCGTGTGATACACGAGGGCGTGAGCGCGCGCTGGGATGTGATCGTAGTCGGCGGCGGCCACAACGGCCTGGTCGCCGCGGGCCTGCTCGCCAAGCGCGGGCGCCGGGTCCTGGTGCTCGAGCGCCGCCACAAGGTCGGCGGCGCGGCGGTGACCGAGACGCCGTGGGGCCCGGACTACAAGATGACCGCGCTGTCGTACGTGGTGAGCCTCCTGCCCAGGACGGTGCTCGAGGAGCTGCAGCTCGCGCGGTTCGGCTACAAGGTCTACCCGCAGTTCCCGTACTTCGTGCCCCGGCGCGACGGGCGGTCGCTGATGATGTGCGATGACCCCGCGCGGCGGCGCGCCGAGATCGCCAAGTTCTCGACCCGCGACGCCGACGCGATCGAGCGCTGGGACGCCTGGCTCGGCCGGCTCGGTGCGCTGCTCGGGCCGATGCTGACCCAGATCCCGCCCAAGCTCGGCAGCAAGCGCCCGGGCGACCTGCTCGCGGCGCTCAAGACCGCGTGGCGGTTCCGCAAGCTCGACGAGCGCGGGGTCGGCGATGTCACCCGGCTGATGACGATGAGCGTGGCCGACCTGCTCGAGGACCACTTCGAGTCCGATGCCGTGCGCGGCGTGCTGTCGGTCAGCGGCGTGATCGGCACCTGGGCGGGGCCGCGCTCGCCGGGCACCGCCTACGTCATGGCGCACCACAAGATGGGCGACCTCGGCGACGGCCAGCTCGGCGCGTGGGGGTTCCCCGAGGGCGGTATGGGCGGCGTGACCTCGGCGCTGCGCCAGGCCGCCGAGTGGCTGGGCGCGACGATCCGCACCGAGGCCGAGGTCGCGCGGATCAAGCTCGCCGATGGCCGCGCGGCGGGCGTGATCCTCGCGAACGGTGACGAGCTCGACGCCGATGCGGTGATCGCGACGACCCACCCGAAGATCACGTTCCTCGAGCACCTCGAGCGCAAGGATCTGCCGGCCGAGTTCGCGACCGCGATCGAGCGCTGGAAGACCCGCAGCGGTACGGTCAAGCTCAACCTCGCGCTCGACCGGCTGCCCGAGTTCGCGTGCAAGCCGGGGTTCGATCCCGAGGTCCACGGCGGGACGATCGTGCTCGCCGAGTCGCTCGACGACGTCGAGGGCGCGTTCCAGGACGCGGTCGCCGGCAGCCCGGCGCGGCTGCCGTTCGCCGACATCTGCATCCCCAGCGTGTTCGATCCGACCCTGGCCCCACCGGGCCATCATGTGATGTCGATGTTCACCCAGTGGGTGCCGCACACGTTCGCCGAGGCCCCGCACGCCGCCGAGCTCGACGCCTACGCCGATCGGCTGATCGCGCGCATGGAAGCCGTGGCACCCGGCTTCACGTCGTCGATCCTGCACCGCCAGGTGATCGGGCCGCACGAGATGCAGACGACCTACCGCCTGCTCGGCGGCAACATCTTCCACGGCGAGCTGTCGGCGAACCAGCTGTTCCACATGCGCCCGGCCCCGGGCTACGCCGACTTCACGACCCCGATCCCGGGGCTCTACCAGGCGTCATCGGCGACCCACGGCGGCGGTGGCGTCACCGGCATCCCGGCGCTCCAGGCCGTGCGCCGGCTGCTCAAGGACGCGTAGCGCTGGCGAACATTCGTTCGCCGCTCTTGTCGATCGGCTTGCCGGCATACTGCCGGCCGAGCCTGTCCGGAAAAGATCGTCAGCTCGAGGACTCGCTGGCTCAGCTCGGGCGCAGCACGGCGCCGCTGGTGTCCTGGACCAGGGCGCGGGTGGCCTCGTCGTAATGGCTCCAGCACACCGGGGCATAGTGTTCGTCGGCGCCGAGCTGGATCTGCGGCCCGCGCACCGTCGGCGTGCCGTTGACGAACCGCAGGTTGCAGATCGCCTTCTTCGCGCAGTACTGACAGGTGACCTTGACCTCTTCGATGCCGTCCGCCACCTCCATCAGGCGCTGCGAGCCCGGGAACAGCTTGGTCCGGAAGTCGGTCCGCAGCCCGTAGCAGATCACCGGCACACCCGGGTCGACCGTGATCCGGCGCAGATCGTCGATCACCGCCGGCGGCAGGAACTGCGCCTCGTCGACCAGCACGCAATCGAGCTTCGCGAAGTCCCGCGGATCGAGCACCGTGTCCTCGTCGATCAGCAGATCGGCGGTCGCCTCGAGCCCCGAGCGCGACGAGATCTTGTCACTACCGAACCGGACATCGAGCCGCGGCTTCACCAGCAGCACGCGCTTGCCCTGCTTGCGGTAGTTGTGCGCCACCGCGAGCAAGTTCATCGACTTCGCCGAATCCATCGTCCCGTATCGGAAGTAGAGCTTCGCCACGCGGCTACCCTAGATCCGGGGGCTGACATCCGCCACGTCAGCCATGGGTGACATGAGGTACAATCCCGGGGAGCTATGATCGACGGTACGGCCCAGGTGCTTCGGATACGCCGCGCGACGTCGAGGCGAAGATGTTCGAGCTGTGGCGTCGCGCCACGCCGAGCCAGAAGCTCCGCAAGGTGTTCGGCATCGGCAAGATGATCAACGATCTGGTCCGAGGCGAGCTCCGGCGGCGCTACCCCGAGGCGTCGGCCCGCGAGGTCGAGCTCCGGCGCGCCGCCCGGAACCTCGATCGCGAGACCATGATTCGCGCGTTCAACTGGGATCCAGCGCTCCACGGGCTGTGAGCCATGCTGCTCGGTGAGCTCGACGTTGCGCTCGACGTGGGCTGGCAGCTCGATGCGCTCGGCGTGCTGTGGCCGATCGGCGGCTCGGTCGAATAGCGGCGCGGCGGGGGTCAGTTGAGGTCGGCGCGGCGGGTGCGCCACTCGACGAACAGCTGGGAGAACCGCGGATCGCGCTGGAGGGCGGCGAGGTCGGGGTCGGTCTCCATTTTTTCGGCGTGCTCGTACTCGTGCTCGATCGCGAGGCCGACCTGCTCGAGGGCGCGGTCGATGTCGCCGGAGGCGGCGTAGGCGCAGGCGGCGGAATGGTAGATGTAGGGGTTTTCGAGGCCGAAGGCCTGGCCGCCCTCGGCGAGCTCGACGGCGAGCTTGTAGTCGCCGAGCGCGTGGGCGTGGATGCAGGCGTTGTTCCAGGCCATGACGTAGGCGGTGCGGGCTTCGCCGGCGCCGCGCTCGGGGGCAGGGAGCACGAGCACCTTGCGGAGGATCGCGAGGGCCTGGGGGCGCTCGACCGCGAAGCTGGCGTTGTAGAGGTGAGCGACGAGCACGCGGTCGTCGGGCAGCCGGGCGAGCAGCGAGGCGAGGTAGGCCGGGGCGTGGCGGGCGACGCCGCCGACCAGATCGCACAGCTCCTCGGGCTCGGTCCGGGTCAGGGTGTCGGGGTCGAGCAGGTCGAGCGCGGCGTCGAGCTCGCCGGGCATGCGCTCGGCGGCCTCGCCGACGACGAGCAAGCGGACGTCGCGGCTCGGGGCGGCGCGGGCGAGCGCGATCGCCTCGGCGAGCCGGTGCTGGCGGACCAGGACGATCGCGAGGTAGCCGCTGGCGTCGGAGCCGGCGTCGAACGCGAGCGCTCGGCGCAGCAGGCGCTCGGCGACCACCGCGGTCGCGGGGTCGTCCGGATCGTGCTCGAGCGCGATCTCGATCAGCATGCCGGCGAGCTCGCGGCGGCTCCACACGCTCTGGGCGACCGCCCACGCGAGCGCGGGCTCCTCGCCGTGGCGGCGGAACCGGTCGGCGAGCGGGTTGCCGGCGAGGATGAACGGCTCGTCGGGGCCGCCGCTGGTGCTGCCGGCCGCGCGCGACTTGACCGCGTCGTCGACGCTGTCGAACCGGGCCCAGGTCACCGGCAGGATCTCGTTGATCCGGGCGACGATCCAGAGCAGGAAGTGGACCTGGTCGGGCGCGGTCGCCGGCACGGTGAACCGCTCGACCCACATCAGCGCCGAGCGGTGCTTGCGGTCGTGGACGACGTCGGCGCGCTGGAACGGCTCGAACTCGTCGACCCGCTCGTCCTGGTAGACCGACAGCCACAGCGCGAAGAACGCGTTGATCACCGACTCTTCGCCGGCGAGCGGCGCGCCGGCGAGCTTGAGCGCGATGCCGAAGCTCTCCCAGTCGTAGTCGTCGATGATCTCGGGGTAGCGCTCGAGCGGGAAGCTCACCGAGTGCTCGAGCGGCGGCACGCCGTTGCGCCAGTGGCTCTCGAGGGTGACGTCGGCGGCGCGCTCGAGCTCGTCGTCGTCCGGACCGTCGTCGTCGTCCTCGTCTGGATCATCGTCGTCGGGTGGGGCGAGCGCCGGGGCCGGGGCATCGGGCGCGGCGTACAGCACCTCGGCCTCCGGGACGGTGGGCGCGGTGGCCTCGCTCGGCGGGGCGGGCGCGTCGGGGTCGTCGTCCGCGTCGCTCGGCGCACGGGCCTCGGCCGCGGCGAGCTCGAGCCACGCGACGCCGTCGATCCCGGTCTCGACCTTGACGCACCAGATGATCTCGAGGCCGTAGGCATCGGCGACCTGCTCCAACGCGGCGCGCTGGCCATCGACCTCGTGCACGGCCGGCGGCAGCCAGGGTGCGGCGAGCCACTGGCGTGCCCGGCCGTCGTCCTCGTCATCGGTCCCGGCCTCGCTCGGCTCGGTGATCCCGGCCGCGCCGAGCGCCTCCCACAGCGCGCGCTGCGCCGCGGCGTCGAGCGTACGGCTGCCGCGCGCGATCACGATGCCGCGGGCCAGGTCGCTGCGTCGCGGCTCGAGGCCGACGATCTCCATCGCGGCGCAGCCTACCTCACATCGCAGCGTGCGACGCGCTCAGCACTCGATGATGTTCACGGCGAGGCCACCGCGCGCGGTCTCCTTGTACTTGCTGCTCATGTCGGCCCCGGTTCGCCACATCGTCTTGATGACCTTGTCGAGCGAGACCTTGTGCGTGCCGTCGCCTTGCAGCGCGAGCCGCGCGGCGTTGATCGCCTTGACCGCGCCCATCGCGTTGCGCTCGATGCACGGGACCTGGACCAGGCCGCCGATCGGATCGCAGGTCAGCCCGAGGTTGTGCTCCATGCCGATCTCGGCGGCGTTCTCGACCTGCGCCGGGGTGCCGCCCATGACCTCGGCGAGCGCGCCGGCCGCCATCGAGCACGCCACGCCGACCTCGCCCTGACAGCCGACCTCGGCGCCGCTGATCGACGCGTTCTTCTTGTACAGGGCACCGATCGCCGCCGCGGTCAGCAGGAACCGCACCGAGCCTTCGTCGTCGGCGTTGGGCAGGAACCGCCGGTAGTACATCATCACCGCGGGGATGATCCCGGCGGCGCCGTTGGTCGGCGCGGTGACGACCCGGCCGCCGGCGGCGTTCTCCTCGTTGACCGCGAGCGCGAACAGGTTGACCCAGTCCATGATCACCAGCGGGTCGCTCGCCCCGGCCGGATCGCTCTTGAGCCGGCGGTGCAGCGCCGCCGCCCGGCGCTTGACCTTGAGCCCGCCGGGCAGGATGCCCTCGCGCTCGCAGCCGCGCTTGACGCAGCTCTCCATCGCTCGCCAGATCGTCAAGATCCGGCTCCGGATCTCGGGCTCGGCGAGCAGCGCCTTCTCGTTCTCGAGCATCAGCCCCGAGATGCTCATGCCGTGCTCGACGCTGTGGCGGAGCAGCTCGTCGGCGGAGTTGAACGGGTACGGCACCTGGACCTGATCGGCCGGGGTGCTGCCGTCGGCCGGGGCGCCGGTCTGGTCGACCACGAACCCGCCGCCGACCGAGTAGTAGATCCGCTCGACGATCGGCCGGCCGTCGGCGTTCTGCGCGGTGAACCGCATGCCGTTGGCGTGCAGCGGCAGCTTCTCGCGGCGGTGGAACACCAGCTGGGTCTCGGGGTCGAGCGCGACCTCGTGTTTGCCGAGCAGGCGGACCTGCTTGGTGGCGGTGATCCGCGCGACCCGCGGCGCGACGCTGTCGACGTCGATCGTGGCCGGCTCGTCGCCCTCGAGCCCGAGCAGCACCGCCCGGTCGCTGCCGTGGCCCTTGCCGGTGAACCCGAGGCTGCCGAACAGCTCGACCTTCACGCCCCGGGTCAGCGCGAGCTGGCCGTCAGCCTCGAGGCGCTCGGCGAACCGCCGCGCGGCACGCATCGGCCCGACGGTATGCGAGCTCGACGGCCCGATGCCGATCTTGAAGATGTCGAACACGGAGATGTGCACGGACGCAAAGCATACCCCCTCTAAAATAGAATGCGGGTTTTGATGCTCGTCGGTAGCGCGGCGATATCGCGCTTGACGTCCTGCGACACGTCCTGATCGAGGTCCATGACCAGGTAGCCGATGTCCGGGTCGGTCGACAGCATCTGGGCCCGGATGTTGGCGTTGTGGTCCGAGACGATCCGGTTGATGTCGCGCAGCACGCCGGGGACGTTCTTGTGGACGTTGAGGATCCGGTGCGCGTCCTTGGCGAGCGGGACCTCGACCTGCGGGAAGTTGACCGCGCCGGTGGTCGCGCCGCTGTTGATGTACTTGATCAGCGCCGCCGAGACCTCGCGGCCGATCGCCTCCTGGGCCTCCTCGGTCGAGCCGCCGATGTGCGGGGTCAGGATCACGTTGGGCAGGTTGCGCAGCGGCGAGGCGAAGCCGTCGCTGTTGGCCTCGGGCTCCTCGGGGTAGACGTCGACCGCGGCGCCGCCGATGTGGCCGCGCCGGATCGCGTCGGCGAGCGCGTCGATCTGGACCACGGTGCCGCGGCTGGCGTTGAGCAGGCACGCGCCCGGCTTCATCCGCGCCAGCTCGGCGGGGCCGATCATGTGCTTGGTCTGCGCGGTCTCCGGCACGTGGAGGGTCACGAAGTCGGCGATCTCGAGCACGTCCTCGAGCCGGGGCAGCGCGCGGTTGTTGCCCATCGGCAGCCGGGCCGCGATGTCGAAGAACACGACGCGCAAGCCGAACGCCTCGGCGAGCACGCCGATCTGGCTGCCGATGTGGCCGTAGCCGACGATGCCGATCGTGTGGCCGCGGACCTCGTGGCTGCCGGTCGCGATCTTGCGCCACCGGCCCTCGTGGACCTCGCGCGAGCGATCGCCCAGGTGGCGCGACAGCATGACGACCTCGGCGAGGATCAGCTCGGCGACCGACCGGGTGTTCGAGAACGGCGCGTTGAACACCGGCACGCCGCCGCGGCACGCGTGGCCGAGCGCGACCTGGTTGGTGCCGATGCAGAACGCGCCGACCGCCAGCATCCGGCGCGCCTCGTCGAGCACGCGCGGCGTGACCTGGGTCTTGCTGCGGATCCCGAGCACGTGGACATCGCGGACCCGCGCCGCGAGCTCGGCCTCGGAGATCGCGCCCTTGACCGACTCGACCTGGAAGCCCTCGCTGCGGAACGCCTCGGTCGCCACCGGGTGGACGTTCTCGAGCAGCAGGATCTTGATGTCGGCCTTGGGGAACGAGGTCACGGGCGTCACCGGTGCGTCATACCGTGCGCCCGGCGCGCCGCCCAGCGGGCGTCACAGCTCTCGTGAAGATTTCGCCTCGAACGTGTCGCACGCCGCGAATTTGCCGGACTCGAACCCGGTGCGGAACCAGTGGACGCGCTGGGCCGACGTGCCGTGGGTGAAGGTCTCGGGGTTGACCTCGCGGCCCGCCTGCTTCTGCAGCCGGTCGTCGCCGATCGCGGTCGCCGCGGTGATCGCCTGCT
Source organism: Kofleriaceae bacterium (assembly GCA_036271215.1). Taxonomy (GTDB): domain Bacteria; phylum Myxococcota_A; class Polyangia; order Haliangiales; family Haliangiaceae; genus JABFXX01. Next base: position 10,306 of record DATBBB010000203.1, read on the forward strand.
CGAGATCGCCGGCCTCGAGCAGCTTGCGGGCCTGCGCCTCGTGGCCCCACACACCGGCGAAGCAGTCGGCCTGCAGCTCGGTGCGGACCGAGACGTCGTTGCGGTCGTGGCCGCGGCCGATCGCCTGCGCGTGCTGCTCGACGCCCATCAGCTTCTGGAGGTGGTGGCCGATCTCGTGCGCGAGGACGTAGGCCTGCGCGAAGTCACCGGGCGCGCCGAACCGCTGGCGTAGCTCGCGGTAGAACGACAGATCGATGTACGCGTGCTCGTCGGCCGGGCAGTAGAACGGGCCGATCGCGCTCGACGACCGGCCGCAGCCGGTGTTGACCGCGCTGGTGAACAGCACGAGCTTGGCGTGGCGGTACGACCGGCCCTCGGCCTTGAACTTGACCTCGAACGTGTCCTGGACGTCTTTCATGACGAACTTGACGAAGTCGACCAGCGGTTTGTCCGGATCGGCGCCGCCGGGCGGCCGCTGGTGATCGTCGCGCGGGCCGTTGGGCTCGTACTGGCCGGGCGCGTAGTTGTCGTGGTGGCCGAGCAGGCCGGTGAGGTCGACGCCGAACAGCCGGGCGACCAGCACCACGACGACCGCCGCCGCGACCCCGCCGCCGCCGAGGTGCATCATGCCGAACCCGCCGCCGCCGCCACCGCCGCCACCGCTATCGCCGCGCTGATCGACGACATCGTCGTTGTCCGTGCCGGGAGTCCACTTCACGTATCAAGGGTACTACAGTGACGCCATGTCGCCTCGCGCCAAGTCCGCCACCCCGAAGGCCAAGCCGGCCACGACGCGCAAGCGCAAGAAGAAGGCCGCAGCGGGCTCGGTCGGCCTCGCGGCCCACGAGGTCGTGGCCGACGTGCCGCCCAGCGCAATGACCCAGCTGCATACCCGGATCGCCGACGCGGGCGGCAGCGTGATCGCCGCGTACCGCGAGCCGTTCGGCGGGTTCTGGGTCGCGCTGGCCGCGCTGCCGCTCGCGCAGATCAAGCCCACTCCGTACCAGCGCGAGCTGTCCAAGGCGCACGCCGAGAAGCTCGCGGCCGTGATCCCCAAGGTCGGCCGGTTCCTCGATCCGGTGATCGCGGTGGCCGACCCCGATGGCGACGGGTTCATCACCCCCAACGGCATGCACCGGCTGGCGGCGCTCACCACGCTGGGCGCTCGGACCGTGATCGCGCTGGTGATGCCCGAGCCCGAGATCGCGTTCCGGATCCTCGCGCTCAACACCGAGAAGGCGCACAACCTCAAGGACAAGGCGCTGGAAGTCATCCGCATGGCGCGCGCGATCGCCGGCGATCCGAAGAAGGCCGCGGTCAGCGAGGCCGATGTCGCGTTCGAGCTCGAGCAGGCCGCGCTGGTCACGCTCGGCGTGTGCTACGAGCGCAACGCGCGGTTCTCCGGCGGCGCCTACAGCTCGATCGTCACCAAGACCGAGACGTTCTCGACCGAGCCGCTGAGGAAGAGCCTGGCGCTGCGCGAGGCCCACGCCGAGCGGCTGCTCGAGCTCGACGAGGAGGTCGCCGACGCGGTCGGCCGGCTCAAGGCCTCGGGGTTCACCAGCGGCTACTTGAAGCCGATCGTGGTCGCGCGGATCAACCCGCTGCGGTTCCTCGCGTTCGCCAAGGAAAAACCGACCGCGCCGCCGGACTTCGACAAGACGATCGACCGGATGATCGAGGGCGCCAAGAAGTTCGATCCGTCGAAGGTCCGGGCCCAGGACGTCGCGATCGCCGCGGCGGTCGGCGGCAGCGGCGAGGACTAGCTAAAAATAATAGTGCACGCCGCCTTCGCCGACGATGTTGCCGGTGATGTTGACCTCCGAGGCGTCGGCCGCGCCGATCTCGATCCCGCCGGTGAACGACAGCGCGACGTTGGGCGTGATGAACGCGCGGATCTGGAACCCGGGCTCGATGTACAGGTTGGTGATCGAGTCGCCCGTGGCGGCATCATGGGTGCTCTGGATGCCGAGCCCGCCGCCGATGCTGAAGTCCGAGCTCGCGGTCGACGCGACGTGCCAGAAGAACCGGCCGCCGATGTCGACCGTGGTGTTGTTGGGGCCTTGCGGGTCGAAGTACCCGAGGAACCCGCCGACGTGGAACTTGCCGGCGTCGTAGTTGGCCGACAGCCCGCCGATCCCGCTCAGCTGGAACTCGGCGCCCACGCCGATCGTGTTGGGAGTGCCGCCGGCGCGGGCGAGCCCGCCCGACGCGAGCACCGAGGACGACACGACAATCGCTGCAAGAAGAGACGTCTTCATGCACAAAATGCTCGCCCGGACGGATCGACGGGGCAAGAAACCCGTCGGCGCCGGACGGATCGTGCCGCGATGGCGAGCGGGGCCAGCGCCGAGCCAGCGCCGAGCCAGCGCCGAGCCAGCGCCGAACCGGCGGCGATGGTAAGACCGGGGGGTGCTGTCCGCCGAGCTCGAGCTCGCCGATCTCGACGCGCGCCACTGGAAGAACTGGTGGCGGCTGCTCACCCCGCCGCGCGTGCTGGACCCGGCGCGCTGGGCGCTGGCGATCCTCGATCGCGGGGTGCTGAGCCAGCTGATCATCCGCGGTGAGGGCGCGCGGCCGCTGGTGCCGCTGCCGGGCACGACCGACAAGGCGCTGGCGCAGTACGCGCGCACGCTCGGGGTCGCCGCGGTCGTCGTCGTCGAGCGCCGGCTGATCGCCGAGCTGTCGGCCGAGATCGAGGCCGCGCTCCGGCTCGATCAGGACTACGTCGCCCAGGGCCTGATCGTGCTGCGCGCGCTCAAGCACCACGCCGGCCACGGGCTGTGGACCGAGCCGCCGGTGCTCGAGCTGTTGCCGGCGCCCGGCGCCGAGCCGGTGCAGCGGACGTTCGATCTGCTGGTGCCGGATCGCTCGGCGCTGATCGCCTACGTGATCGAGGACGACCGCAGCCGGGTCCACGCGTCGATCGTCGCGGTCAAGGCGCACGGCGACATCACGCGCGCCGCGACCCACCGCGCGATCGACGACCTGGTCGGCGAGGTCGCGTTCGCCCGCGACTGGGACAAGGGCTACCGCCGGGTGCTCGCGGCGGTCGAGGACCGGTTCGCCAGGCCGAGCCTGGCGCTGTTCACCGAGCGGGCGACGCTGATGCGGATCGTGACCGGGCCGAGCGACCAGCTCGCCCGCGAGCTCAACGCCAAGCGCGTGGTGATCGATCCGGCGCCGGCGTGGCTGCTCGGCCTGCTCGGCGGCGCCGCGGTGGCGGCGATGGCCGGCCGGGCGGCGACCGCGCTCGCCAGCATGCTGCCCCAGGCCACGCGCGACCGTGCCGCGGCGCTGGCCCACCGCGCGCACGACGCGTTCAAGGACAGCGGCGCGCACCCGTTCGCGCTGCTCGGCTTCGACCCGCTCGAGCTGTGGTCGCGGCTCAAGCACTACTACCGCCCGTGACCGGACCGGACCGGCAAGCCCCCCGGAGATCGCTGCGGCCAGGGGCCCTGATGGAGATCACATGGAGAGCACCATGAAGCAGATGGCGATCGTGTGCGGGCTCGCGCTCGCGGCGTGCACCGGCCACGCGAGCAGTCCGGCGACCAGCCCGACAACCAGCCCGACAACCGCGACGACCAGCCCGACGACCGCGGCGACCGCTCCGGCGCGCCGGCCGGCACCGCCGGTGCCAGCGCTGCCACCGGACCCGACGCGCGCGTTCCGCCTCGCGTACGCCAACCCCGGCGGGATGTGGCTACCGCAGCAGATGACCTTGCCGGGCCACGTCGAGACGTTCAAGCAGATGGGCGTGGCGCTCGACGCCCAGCAGCTCGCCGATCCGCTCGCGGCGCCGCTGGCCGCGGTGATCTGGCTCGGCAACTGCACCGCGTCGTTCGTCTCGGGCGATGGGTTGATCGTCACCAACCACCACTGCGTGCAGAGCGCGCTGCAGCTCAACACCAGCAAGCAGGACGGCCAGAACTACGTCGCGGACGGCTTCATGGCCCGGACCCGGGCCGACGAGCGCAGCGCCGGCCCCGCGGCGCGGGTGTTCGTGGCCCAGGCGTTCAAGGACGTCACCCGCGAGATCCGCGACGGGCTCGACCAGATCAAGGATCCGATCGCGCGCAAGGCCACCGCCGATCGTCACCTCAAGGCGCTGCTCGCGGCGTGCGAGCAGGATCGCCCCGGCATCCGCTGCAACATCAAGCCGCTGTTCAACGGCGGGATGTACCTGCAGACCGAGAACCTCGAGATCCGCGACGTCCGCGTGGTCTATGCTCCGGCGCGCTCGGTCGGCAACTACGGCGGCGAGGTCGACAACTGGAACTGGCCGCGCCACACCGGCGACTGGGCGTTCTACCGCGCGTACGTCGGCAAGGACGGCCAGCCCGCAGACTTTTCGCCCGACAACGTGCCGTACCAGCCCCGGAGCCACCTGCAGGTGACGACCGCCGGCCTCGCGCCCGGCGACTTCGTGATGGTCACCGGCTACCCGGGCTCGACGACGCGGACCGCGACCGCGGCCGGCAGCCACCACGTGGTCGAGTGGGAGCTGCCGTACCAGATCGAGTTCCAGAAGCAGCGCCACGCGATCGCCGAGGCCCACGCCGGCGACGCCAGCGAGACCGGCACCAAGGCCACGGTGATGAAGCAGCTCGCGCAGAACGTGCTCGCCAAGAGCCAGGGCATTCTCGCCGGGCTGGCGAAGAGCCAGGACCTGCTGGCGCGCAAGGACGCGCTCGACCAGCAGATCAAGGCGTGGGCGGCCCAGCCCGGCCACGAGGCGCAGCGCCGCGCGCTCGACAAGCTCGACCAGATCGGCGCCGAGGCCCGGCGGACCGCCCGGGTCGACTTCGACCGCACGCGCGCGTTCGCCGGCTCGGCGCTGCTCGCCGCGGCGATCACGATCACCCACTGGGCCGACGAGCGCATCAAGCCGGACGCGGCGCGCCGCACCGGCTATCAGGACCGCGATCTCGAGCCGGCGCTCGCGGCGCAGCGCCAGCTCGCCAGGACCTACGACCGCACGCTCGATCGCGCGAGCCTGCGGCTCACCCTGATCCGCGCGCTGCAGCTGCCCGAGGCCGACCGGCCGTGGCTCGCGGCCCTGCTCGACGTCGTGCGCGGCCAGAAGCTCGATGCGGCGCGGATCGATCGCGTGCTCGACGCCTGGTACGCCGCGCCGGCGCTCGAGGACGCGGCGCTGCGGGTCGGGCTGCTCGAGACCGGCACGCTCGCCAAGCTCAGGGCGTCGAGCGATCCGTTCGTCCGCGCGGCGCAGCGGGTGTGGCCGGTCGTCAAGGCCGAGGACCGGCGGTCCGACGCGCGCCAGGGCGAGCTGCTGGTGGTCGGGCCGTCGTACGTCGAGGTGATGAAGCAGGTGCTCGGCGGCCAGCTCGCGCCCGACGCCAACGCCTCGCTGCGGGTGTCGTACGGCACGGTGCGGTCGTTCAAGCCGGGCTCGCCCGATCCGGCCGACGCGCCGTTCACCGTCGCGCGCCAGATCCTCGCCAAGGACACCGGCGTGGAGCCGTTCAACGCGCCGGGCAAGCTGCTCGCGGCGATCAAGGCGCGTAACTACGGGCCCTACGCCGACCCGGCGCTCGGCGGCGAGCTGCCGATCGACTTCCTGACCGATCTCGACATCACCGGCGGCAACTCGGGCTCGCCGATCCTGAACCGCAAGGGCGAGCTGGTCGGCCTCGGGTTCGACAACACGCTCGAGGGCGTGGCCGCCGACCTGGTGTTCAACCCCGCCACGGCGCGCACGATCTGCGTCGATGCCCGCTACATGATCTGGACGCTCGACCTGCTCGATGGCGGCGACCACCTGATCCGCGAGATGGGCCTGACACCGCGGCTGTAAACTGTGTTGCCGACAGAAACCGGCAACCGGGTCGCCGGAAGTGGCACACTGCCGGCATGAGACCGCATGCACGCGTGGCTCGATGGCTCGTGATGATCGTCGCCGCGGCGACCGGGTGTGGCGGCGGCGGCTCCGGCGATGCGCTGCTCGTCCCGGTGCCGCTCACGATCCAGGCCAGCGGAGCTGCCCTGGTCGCGTTCCAGGATGGTAGCGGTGCGTGGACCGCGCTGGACGGTACGGCGGGCGTCTATCAGGCGACGGAGCGGTTCCAGAACTATGCGGTCGCGTTCGGCTGCGTGGCCGCGGACGGCAGCGGCTTCGTCGACATCTACTACCAGACGGTGTGGGACCCGACCGGGCTCGACGCGGCCTGCGGGGATCCACCGGCGCCGGCGACGGTGCCGGTCATGGTCACGCTCGCCGGCGTCCCCGACGGCCAGCGCATCGACGTCTGGCTCGGGCCCGCCGAGTTCGACGGCGGGAACACCGCGGCGGTCACGAGCTCCGCGGCGTTCACGCTCAACGCCCCACAGGGCATGGTCGACGTGTTCGCGGATACTTCGAGCGTCGGCGTGGGGTTCCCGCGCGCGACCGCGCTGTATCGCGGCTCGACGATCGATCTCGAGGCCGCGCAGGCGCTGACGATCGACCTCGCGGCGGTCGGCCTGCCGCCCGAGTCGCACTCGCTGACGGTGCAGGGCACCTTGCCCGCGGACGACACCATCATCAACACGCTGTACGTCACGCCGCACTCGCAGGCCGAGTGGCCGATCCAGGACGAGGAGGTGAAGCCCGGCATGACGGACCTTGGCTACACCACCGTGGACGCCCGGCAGCGCCAGCCCGGCGACCTCACGATCGTGCACCCCCAGCTCGCGCACGTCGAGGCGGATGGGCTCAGCTACGACCGCGGCGCGATCCTGGTGATCGACGACGCGAGCGACGCGGTCGTGGCGGTGCCCGACGTGTTGCATGCCCCGGCGCCGGTGCTCGACCACACGGCGAACCCGCGCGCGACCGTCCATATCCCGACCGACCCCGGCCAGCTGATGCACGTCGAGTATCAGGCGTACCTGAGCACCACGGGTCCCGGCGGTGCCCAGAGCGCGCTGCGCGCGACGATCAGCGCGCACTGGGCCGACGACGCGGCCGCGATCGACCTCACGACTCCGGACCTCAGCCAGCTGCCGGGCTGGATCCCCGCCCTGGCGCTCGCGCCCGGCACCGACTTCCCGTGGATGATCGAGCGCCGGGAGTCCGATGTGGCCGACGGCACCCCGCGCGCCGCGGGTCAGCGGACGATGTCGACCAACGTGATCGGGCCACCGAAGGCGTCGTCGAACGCGTCGCCGGGAGCTGCGCTCAGGACACGCCGGGCGGCAGATCGTCGGGCTCGTCGGTAGCTGCCGCCGGCGCCTCGGAGGTCGCCGGCGCGACCGGCTCGATCGCCCCGGCCCACAGGCTCTCGCGGAGCTGGCGCAGGCCGTTGGCGGTGGCGCGGATCTGCTGGATCTGGGCACCGGTCGACGTCTTCATCTCGGCGACCCCGCCGGTGCGCTCGCGGCGCTCGGCCATCGTGCGGTCGAGGATCTCGCTGATGCCCTTGTAGAGCGTGTTGCCGGCGTTGGACACGAACTCGGACAGCCGCTTGGCGAAGTCGTCGATGCACTTGTCGAAGTGCGGCTTCATCGCCTCGGCGGCCTTGAGCACCGCCGCGGGGACGCGCTCCTTGGCCTGGACCCGGATGTCGCCGGCGATCTTCGACTTCAGCACGATCGCGAGGATCGGCGCCGCGAGGGTCAAGAGGCCGCCGGCGAGCGCGTTGACGAACAGCATCACCGTGGTGCCGAGCGCGCCGACCGCGTAGATCCCGACGTCGTAGCGGAAGCTATCGACCGAGATCTCGACCGCGGTGTCGTCGGGGCCGAGCCGCTCGGCGAGCAGCGCCGCGGCGTTGGCGACGTTCTCGTTGGTGATCGAGATGACCTCCTCGGCGAGGTGCTCGAGCATCGCGGTGAGCCGGGCGCCCTCGAGCTCGGCCCAGTCGCGGAACTTGTCCTCGATGAACTGCGGCAGGTACGCCTTGACGTCGTTGGCGTCGACCGCGTCGATCTGCGCCGGCAGCGCGTGGACGAACGCGCGGGCGAACGCGTCGAGATCGAGCCCGATCTGGTTCTTGATCGACTCGGCGTCGGCGTCGATCCGGATGTGGAGCTCGTCGAGCTTGCGCTTGGAGGTGTCGAGCTGGTCGCGCACGGCGGCGATCCGGTGCTCGAGCTCGCCGAGGTCGAGGTCGTACGACCGCATCCGCACGCCGAGGTTGTTCTCGAGGTAGCCCGCGGTGCGCGCGGCGTCCCCGGCGGCGTTGTCGAGGATGACCTGGGCGCGGTCGCGCGCGAGGAACCGCTCGAGGTACGCCATCAGCTCGGGCATCCCGCTCTGCAGGTCCTTGGTCCTGGCCCAGTCCTTGGCCGACAGCGCGAAGATCACCGGCTCGGGCATCATCTTCGACAGCCCGGTGGTGACGTAGTCGAGCACCGCGGTGCGCTCGTCGGGCGACAGCATGTCCATCTTGCCGAGCACGAAGATCAGGCGGTCGCGGGCGCTCTCGAGCACGCGGCTGCGCAGGAACTCGCGCTCGCTGTCCTTGAGCGCCTGGCCGGCGTCGAGCAGGAACACCACGGCGTCGGCGCGCGGCACGTAGCCGTAGGTGACCTCGGCGCGCTGCTCGTTGAGGTCGTTGACGCCCGGGGTGTCGACCAGCACGACGTGGTTCTTCAGCAGGTCGCTCGGGTAGCCGAGCTCGACGAACGCGACCTCGCTGGCGTGGCCGCCGGAGACCGTGACCCATTCCTTGAGCTGCAGCGGGTCGAGGTACTTGCTCTCGCCCGAGGTCAGCACCACGCGCGCCGTCGGTTGCTGCGCCCACACCACGTGGTTGATCGACGCGGTGGTCGGCGTGATCCCGGTCGGCAGGATGTCGCTGCCGAGCAGCGAGTTCACGAACGTCGACTTGCCGTGGTTGAACTCGCCGAGCACGACGAGGTGGAACCGCTCGGACTCCAGCTTGGGGATCCGCGTGGTGCGGATGTCGCGCGCCAGGGTGATCATGCCGACCGCGTCGGCCAGCTCGGCGAGCTGCTGGAACCGCGTGATGATTTCCCGCTTGGCTTGCTTGTGATGTTCGAGAAGGATCATGGGGCTCCTGGCGGCTGGCGGATCACGGGCGCCGCGCGAGGCCACGCGCGGTGGGGTGAATGGACCGGCTCCGCCGGGCCAGAGGGGACGGGAAGGTCCCCTCTCGATCGATATGTTCGAGAAGGATCATGGGGCTCCCGGCAGGTGGCTAGATCACGCTGATCAGGTCGGCGACCTGCTTGTCGACGTCGGGCAGGCTCGGCTTGCCCATCGGATCCTGGCCGAGCACCTGGGCGTAGAGCGCCGAGTCGGCGAACAGCCGCAGCGCCTGGACCCGCTTGGGGACCTCGGGATACGACCGGAACAGCTCGCCGTAGCGGCCGATGCCCTTCTTGACGTCGGGCACGGTGCGCAGGTAGTCCTCGGCGGAGAACGCGGCGCCGCGCTCCATGCCGAGCTCGAGGCTGACCAGCGCGTGGAGCGTCTTGTCGAGGTCGCGCACGGCGAGCAGCGCGGCGCGATCGCAGGTGACCTCGGCGCGCCGCGACCATGCTTGCAAGGTCAGGATCGCCGGCTGGACGACCCAGCGCACGAAGAACGCCGCCGAGTGGGTCAGGTAGTGCAGCGCGGTCGCGTAGAAGATGTGGCCGTTCTGGACGTGGCCGAGCTCGTGGGCGATCGCGGCGAGCAGCGCGGTGTCGTCGAGCCGCTCGGCGAGCTCGAGGTTGACGAGCAGGTGCGGCGCGTCGTCGGTGCCGAGCACCTTGATCTTGATCGCCTGGGACGGCGTGGCGAACACCGGCGGGACGCGGACCCGCAGCGCGGCGCCGGCGGCCCGGGCGGCGAGGAACACCCGCGGGTACTGCTGGTCGGTGACCTTGACCGCGGCGCCGAGCAGCTCGGTGCGCGCGCTGTCGCGCCACAGCCGGGTCGTCGCCTCGAGCGCCATCGTCACCGGGCGCGCGAACTGCAGCGTGCGGCGGAACTTGCGCTCACCCGCGAACGCGTACGCCGCGCCTTCGCGCGCTTGTTGCTCGAGGGATCCGCGACGCACCGCGATCCATTTCGCGAAATCGAAGTCGACGCCTACCGACATTGTCATCAGTATAGCGAGTCACGGCCCGACTTCACGTCGCCGGCGGACCTGAACGCGCCGGCGCGCGACCGCGAGGCAGCCGAGGCCGAGCAGGACCGCAAACCACAGCGTGGCCAGCCGGGTCAGCAGGGTCGCGGCGAGCGCGGTCGAGCGATCGAGCGGGGCGGTGCCGCTCACCAGCCACATGGTCATCCCGCCCTCGGTGACACCTAGCCCTCCGGGCAGGAACGACAGCGCGCCGGCGATCGTGGTGGCGGCGTAGATCACGACGGCGTGGCCGAGGTGGACGTGGGCGCCGGGGAACGCGTTGACGATCAGCGCGAACCCGACGCACTCGCAGGCCCACGCCGGCACGGCGAGCGCGGTCGCGGCGGCGAGCAGCGGTGGCCGGCACAGGATCGCCAGGGTGGCGTACATGTCGAGCAGCGGGCCGCGAAACCGCCGGGTGAGCCGCGGCTGGGTGCCGAGCTCGATCAGCGCGCGGGTCGGCCGCGGCCACGCGAGCAGGACCAGCCCGCCGGCGACGCAGACCGCGGCGACGGCCACGAAGCCGCGCGCGATGCCGTAGGCCGCGACCCCGGCGACCGCGAGCACCAGCAGGGCGAGCAGATCGGTGACGCGCTCGGCGATCACGATCGGCGCGGTGCGCGTGGCCGGTACGTCGTGCAGCGCGCGCAAGAAGTAGCTCTTGACCAGCTCGCCGACCTTGCCGGGAGTGATCGCGAGCGACAGCCCGGCGCCGAAGATCAGCGCGCTGTCTCGCCGGCGCACGGTCACCTCCTGGCGGCGCAGGTAGAGCTGCCAGCGCGCGAACCGGATCACGTAGTTGGCGAGCGCGAGGCCGAGCGCGGCGGCGAACGCCGGCCAGTGGAACCCGTCGAGCCGTGCCAGCAGCTGGCGCATATCGCCGAACGTGAGGAGCGCCGCGACACCGATCGCGACGGCGATCGCGATCCAGATCCAGCGCCGCACCCGCTGGTGGGTATCACACTTCGGGCCGCAAACCGAGGCGGATGGTTGACCGCGGGAAGCCGCGCGGCGTAGCGTGGAGCATGACCAAGGCGCAGGGCGCGAGTATCCTCGTGGTCGACGACGATCCGGAGATCGTGGCGATGCTCACGACGCGCCTTTCCCACCGCGGCTACCGCGTCACCACCGCGAGCGATGGCCACCGTGCGGTCGAGCTCGCGAAGCGCGAGAAGCCCGACCTGGTGCTGCTCGACGTGATGATGCCGGGCAAGTCGGGGTGGGAGGTCGCGCGCTCGCTCAAGCAGGATCCGGTCACGCAGGACATCAAGATCGTGATGGTCACGGCGATCGGCGAGCAGGTCAACGAGCTGACCTCGCCGCTCTACGGCGCGGACGCATACATCGACAAGCCGTTCGAGTTCGAGAAGCTCGAGCGTGTGATCGGCGAGCTGGTCGCGAATCGCTGATCCGTCGTCGTCGTCGTCGTCGTAGGGGGGCTGCGGAATCGGCGGCCGGCTGCGGAATCGGCGGCCGGCGGTCGGTTCACGAGCCGCCGCTGAGCAGCTTCTGCGCCTTGGCGTGGAGCGGGCTCTTCGGATCGACGATGCCGAGCACCTGGTGCAGCTTCTTCTTGGCGCCGTCGGGGTCGCTGGCGAGCGCGCTCTGCGCGTCGCGCAGCAGGTCGTTGGCGGTGCCCTCGAGCATGCCGCGGATGACCTTGTTGTTCGAGCTGGTGCTGCCGAGGCTCTCGGACGCCCGAACGGCCTCGAACGCCGACTCGTACTCCTTGGCCGCCATGTACGAGCTGGCGGCGCGGGTCGCCGCGTTGACCTGGTGCTCCTCGAGCTCGCTGGCGTAGGCCGAGCCGACGTCGCGGTCGAGGTTGAGCGCGCGCTTGAGCGCGGCATAGGCGTCGGTGGGCTTGGTGCCGGGCGCCATGCCGACCGAGTACGCCTTGCCGAGCTGCGAGTAGATCGAGCCGATGCTCTTGAGCTCCGCGGCGTCCCCCGCGCTGAACCCCGGCAGCGCGGCCTGGATCAGCGCCGCCGCACCGCTGAAGTTCTTCTGGCGGTACAGCCCGTTGGCCTCGTTCTTGACTTCCTGCATCGACTTGCCGCCGTGCCGCGGGGTCTCGCTGACGTGCTCGGGCTCGACGCGCGCGACGATCGCCGGGTGCTTCTCGGTCTTCTTGGGTGAGTCGGTCTTCTTGGGCGGCTCGGTCTTCCTGGGCGGGATCCGCACCGTGGTCTCCTCGATCCGGGCCGTGATCTCCCGGGCCGGCGGCGGCTCGACACGCGGCGCGACCGGCGGGACCACCGGCGGCGGGGTGGTCGTGGCCGGCGGCGCGGCGGTCGTGGCCGGCGGCGCGGTGGTCGTGACCGGCGGCGGGGTGGTCGCGGCGAGCCGGGGCGGGGTCACCGGCGGCGCGGCGCTCGGCGGCGCGGTGGTCGGCGGCGGGGTGGTCGGCGGCGGTGCGGTGGTCGGCGGCGCGGTGGCGATGCCAGGGCCGGACGTCTTGCCAGGCGCGAGCGCCGGTTGCGTGGCCGCGTTCGAGCCGGCCTGCGGGCTGATCGGCGTGATCGTCGACCGCGGCTTGCCGGCCTTGGTCGTCGCGGGCGGCTTGGGCGGCCCGGGGTCGTGGATCGGCTCGACCGTGGGGTGTGCGGGCGGCTTGGGCGGCGGTTCGGTGATGTCGACGGTGGTGTCCGAGCTACTCGTGGCCTTGATGATCGCGATCGTGGAGAGCGCGGCGAACAGCGCGAGGCCGAGCCCGCCGAGCGCCATCTTCACGCGGCGCGACAGCTGCCCCGGGCGCGCGAACGTCTGCGATGGCGCCGCCACGGCCTGACCGTTGTTGGGGTAGGAGATCGGCTGGACCAGCGCGGTCGACGTTGCGTCGCGGGTCGGCTGGCCGGATGCCACCAGCATCGCGTTGCGCGATTGCGTGATGCGCGGCTGCCGGCCGCTGTTCATCTGGCCGTTCATGCCGCCATTCATCTGGCCGTTCATGCCGCCGTTCATCTGGCCGTTCATGTGGCTGGCGCTTGGATACGAGAATGGCAAGCGCGCCGGATGCGCCGGGTGGCCGAGGTGGGTCGATGGCAGCGGCGGCCCCTGGCCGGGGATCGTCGTCGGCTGCGCGGTCAGCGGCGCGTCGACGAGCGCGGCGGGCGGCAGCAGGCCGCGGTTCACCATCTGCGGCAGCGTGGCCTGCGGTAGCGGCTGGAGCTGGATCGGCATCCCGGCCTGGCCCTGGATCGGCAGCGGTTGCGAGCCCATCGACGGCTGCATCTGCGGCATCGCCGGGCTCGACGCGCCGAGCGCCGTCGGCAACGGCGGTGGCTGGGTCGGCGGCCGCTGGCGCTCGACGGCGTGCGCGGCGGACACCCGGTGCGACTGGGTGCGCGGGCGCGGCATCGGCGACGGCGGCGGCAAGGTCTTGGGTCGCGGGAGCAGCTCGGTCGGCCCGGGCGGCGGGATCGGCGCGCTTGGCAGTGCGGGCGGCGTGTGCGGGATCGGCATCGCCGCGCCGGCCATGGGCATTCCGGGCGGCATCCCGGGCAGCATCCCCGGCGCCGCCATCGGTCGCGCCGGTGGCATCGCCATCGCGGCGCCCGCCGGCATGGTCGGGGCCTCGCCGTCGGCGTCGACCGCGCGCATCGGCTTGGAGGAGATCGTGGACAGCTCGAGATCGTCGTCGACCGACGCATCGAACGCGGGCTGCGCGCGGGGCGCGCCGTTGGGCAGATCGAACCGGAACGACGTGTTGCCGATCTCGATGATGTCGCCGCTCGCGAGCATGAACGGCGCGTCTTCGATCCGGTTATTGACCAGCGTGCCGTTGCCCGAGCCGCGGTCGGACAGCACCCAGGCCCCGTTCTCGGCGCGGATGTCGAAGTGCTTGCGCGACACCGCGATGTCGGTGAGCACGAGGTCGTTGTCGACGCCGCGGCCGATCGTATAGGTCTTGCCGGGCCGGACCTCGATCGCCTGCCCGGCGTCGTTGCCCTGGGTGATCACGAGCCGCGCGACGATCGACGGCGGTAGCCTCGCGAGCGCAGCGGCGCCGCGCTGATCGTCGGCGGTCAGCTCGTCGGACACCCCGCCGCCGTTGGTCGACGTGATGTTGGTGTTGGGCCGCCGCGCCTGCTCCAGGCCCAGGCCGAGCGTGCGGAGCTTCTCGGCGACGTCACCCTGCTCGACGGTGGTGCTCGCTTCTTCTTCCCAGCCGCCGGACTCGATCGTGGTCTTCTCGTCCTCATCGTCCGATGAGAACGATGGGGGCTTCGGCACCACGTGCGCGGATACGCGCTGTGGCGCTGAAGGGTTCGGGGCCCGGCCCATCTGATGAATTGTACGGCGCCGCACCTCATGGATCAATGACAGGGCGTCCGAGGTGTCCTACCTTTCCGCCCATGCGCATCCCCCTTGTCCGCGGTGGCTCGACCGAGCACATCGACCTGGTTCCCAGCAAGATCATCGGTATCGGCGTCAATTACCGGGCCCATGCCCTCGAGATGGGGAAGGGCCTACCGGAGGAGCCCCTGATGTTTCTCAAGCCGCGCTCGGCGCTGATCGGTCACGGCGAGGCGATCGAGCGCCCGGCGGGCTACGAGCGGGTCGATTTTGAAGGCGAGCTCGGCGTGGTGATCGGCCAGCGCGCGCGCCGGATCTCGCGCGAGCGTGCGCTCGATCTCGTGCTCGGCTACGTCTGCGTCAACGACATGAGCGTGCGCGATCTGCAGAAGAAGGACGGCCAGTGGATCCGCGCCAAGGGGTTCGACACGTTCTGCCCGCTCGGCCCGCGGATCGTCGCCGGGCTCGATCCGAGCCGGCTCGCGATCAAGACCCGGGTCAACGGCGTGGTCAAGCAGGACTCGTCGACCGCGGACCTGATCTTCGACGTGCCGACCCTGATCGCGTTCTGCAGCCACCACATGACGCTCGAGCCCGGTGACGTGATCTCGACCGGCACGCCGTCGGGGGTCGGCAACGTGGTGCCCGGCGACGAGATCGAGATCGAGATCGAGGGCATCGGCGTGCTGCGGAACCCGGTGATCGCGCCCGGCTCGTGACCGCGCTCGATCCACGGCTCGCTCCCCTAGCGCGAGCTTGCGAGCGCGTCCTTCCGTATCGCCGAGCGCTTCGCGAGGCGATCGATGCGACGGAGGCCGTATGACATACGGCCTCCTGGTGCTCGGCCTCGGCGGCAACCTCGGCAGCGCGGCGGCGATCGTCGAGCGGTTCGCCCGCGCGCGGGCGGCGCTCGCCCAGCTCGGGCCGCTGCACTCGGCGCCGCTGTATCGCTCGGCGCCGATCGGCCCGGTCCAGCCGGCGTACCTCAACACCGCGGTGCGGATCGCGGTGGGCGACGCCCGGCCCGACGAGCTGCTCGCGACCCTGCGCGAGCTCGAGCGGCTGCTCGGCCGCGACCGCGCTGGCGAGGTTCGCTGGGGGCCGCGGGTGATCGACCTCGACGTGCTGGTGTGGGGCGCGCGGGTGATCCGGACCCCGGCGCTCGAGGTCCCGCACCCGCAGCTCGCCCACCGCCGGTTCGCGCTGGCGCCGCTGGTTGCGCTCGTCGGCGACGAGTTCGACGTGCCGGGGCTCGGGCCGGCCGGGGCGCTGCTCGCGCGGGTCGCGGGGCAGGACTGCGAGGACCTCGGGGCCTGGTAGCCCGCCATGGGCCAAGACCAGCTGGCGGCAGCGGTTGACACCGGGATCCGCGCTGGCGAACGTAGCTGCCGGATGAAGGTCGAGCCGGTCGAGCCAACCTACGACGAGCGTGGCCTGGTTCCTTGCATCGTGCAGGATGCCGCCGTGGGCACCGTGCTGATGCTCGCGTGGATGAATGCCGAGGCGCTGCGGCTGACCCGCACGACCGGCGTCGTGCACTTCTGGTCGCGGTCGCGCCAGGCGCTGTGGAAGAAGGGCGAGACCTCGGGCCACACGCTCGCGGTGGTCGAGCTGCGGCTCGACTGCGACCTCGACGCGGTGCTGGTCCGCGCGACCCCGGCGGGGCCGACCTGCCACACCGGGGCGACCAGCTGCTTCTTTCACCGCGATGCCGGCGGCCCAGGCGGCGAGCTCACCGGCGAGCTCACCGACGCGCCAGGCGACGCGCCAGGCGACGAGATCGACGACGGGCCGGCGCTGCCGATCCTGCACCGGCTCGCCCGGATCATCGAGGCCCGCCGGGCGTCGCCCGCCGCGACCGCCGAGAAGAGCTACACCCGGTCGCTGCTCGACGCCGGGATGCCGAAGATCCTGGCCAAGATCGCCGAGGAGCACGGCGAGCTGGCGGCCGAGCTGCCGGCGGGCGAGGACGCCAAGGTCATCCACGAGACCGCGGACCTGCTGTTTCACGTCATGGTCGGGCTCGGCGCGCGCGGGATCCCGATCGAGGCCGTGCTCGGCGAGCTCGCGCGCCGGTTCGGCACCAGCGGCCACGTCGAGAAGGCGCGGCGGACGTGACGCTGGAGGCGGCCCTGGCGGACGTGACGCCGGCGCTGCGGCCGACTGGCGATCTGCTGGCGCCCGGCGGCGGCCTCGCCCAGGCGATCCCACACTACGAGGATCGCGCCGAGCAACGCGTGATGTCGGCGGCGGTTGCCCGCGCGCTCGACGGCGAGCGGGCGCTGATCGTCGAGGCCGGGACCGGCACCGGCAAGACGCTGGCGTACCTGATCCCGGCGCTGGTCTCGGGCAAGCGCGTGGTGGTGTCGACCGGGACCCGCGCGCTGCAGGATCAGATCGCGCGCCACGACCTCCCGCTGCTGCGCACGATCCTCGCCCGGCCGTTCTCGGCCGTGGTGTTGAAGGGCGTCTCGAACTACGTGTGCCGGCGCAAGCTCGCCGAGCTCGCCGGGCGCAACGCGACCCGGGCCACGCGCGAGGTCTCGGTCGATGCGCTGGTCGACTGGGCCACGCACACCGAGACCGGCGACCGCGCCGAGGTCGAGTGGCTCGCCGAATCGGCGCCGCTGTGGGCCGACGCCACGACCACGCCCGACGCGCGGATCGGCCCGCGCTGCCCGTACTTCGAGCGCTGCTTCGTGACCACCGCCCGCCGGCTCGCCGATCAGGCGCAGCTCGTGCTGGTCAACCACCACCTGTACTTCGCCGACCGCGCGCTGCGCGCGGCCAGCCCCATGGCGCGGATCCTGCCGGACCACGACGCGGTGATCTTCGACGAGGCCCACCAGCTCGAGGACGTCGCCACCGAGCACTTCGGCGCCCGGGTCTCGACCCACAAGCTCGGCGAGCTGGTGCGCGACGCCCAGCTGGCGCTCGCGAGCATGCCGCTGTGGACCGGGCGCGCGGCCGATGACACGATCCTCGCCGTCGAGCGCAACGCGATCGCGCTGTTCGCGCTGGTGCGCGGGGCGCTGGCCGGCGGGGCGGCGGGCGAGGGCCGGGTGCCGCTGCCCGCGGGGCTGTTCGATCACCCCGAGCGCCAGACCGCGTGGTTCAAGCTCGACACCGCGCTCGAGGATCTCGCGCGCACCGCCGAGGCCGAGTCCGAGCCACCGCCCGACGAGGAGGAGCCGATCGACGCCGGCGCGCGCGGGGCGCTGTCGGGGCTGGCCCGCCGGGCGCGCCAGGTCCGCGACGATCTCGCGACGATCGCCGAGCAGCGCCACAAGAGCCACGTCTACTGGGGCGAGACCCGCGCGGCCGGGACGTTCCTGACCGCGGCGCCGATCGACGTCGCCGATCTGGTCCGCCGCCACATCCTGCGCGCCGGGCCCACGCCGATCCTGACCTCGGCGACCCTGACCTCGGCGGGCTCGTTCGGCTACACCCGCGGCCGGCTCGGGATCGACGACGCCGACGAGCTGCTCGTGACCTCGCCGTTCGACTATACGCGCCAGGCGATGCTGTACGTCCCGCGCGATCTGCCGCCGGTCAACGACGGGTTCTCGGCCCAGGCCGCGGCGCGCACGCTCGAGCTGCTCGAGCTGACTTCGGGCCGCGCGTTCCTGTTGTTCACCAGCCACCGCGCGCTGCGCGAGGCGGCGGCCCGGCTCGCGGCGATGCCGTTCCCGCGCCTGGTCCAGGGCGATGCGCCGCGCGGGTCGCTGATCGATCGGTTCCGGGTCACGCCCAACGCCGTGCTGCTCGGCACCAGCTCGTTCTGGGAGGGCGTCGACGTCCCGGGCGACGCGCTGTCGCTGGTCGTGATCGACAAGCTGCCGTTCGCGCCGCACACCGATCCCCTGGTCGCCGCGCGGATGCAGGCCGTGGCGGAGGCAGGGAGAGACCCGTTCGCCGAGATCCAGCTGCCGGCGGCGGCGATCGCGCTCAAGCAGGGCTTCGGCCGGCTGATCCGGCGGCGCGACGACCGCGGCATCGTGGCGCTGCTCGACGGCCGGGTCGTCACCCGGGGCTACGGCCGCGTGTTCCTCGACACCCTGCCGGCGGGCCTGCCGCGCAGCTCCGCGCTCGAGCAGGTCCGGCGCTGGTGGGCCGGCTGATCTCGGGCGAGCTCTGGGGTTACTGGCCGCCGGCGTCGGGGTCGTCGGTCTTGGCCTTCTTGGTCGCGGTGGCCGCTGGCTTGTCGCTCGCCTTGTCGGCCCCAGCCCCAGCGCCGCCACCGCCGGCAGCATCGCACCACGGCATCTTGATCGTCTTCTTCTCGGCGAGGGTCTTCGGATCGACGACGGCAAGCTCGCCGAGCCGTGGCCCGCGGAGCAGGACCAACAGATTCTTGCTGCCGGCGATCGCGTCGGCGCCGATCAGCTGGGAGAAGTTCTTCGCGATGTAGTCCTTGCACTTGGGCGACGCGGTCGCCGCGGGGTCGTGCCAGGTCGCATCGAGCTCGTCCTTCTTGCACGGCCCGGCGGGCAGCTTGCGGACCAGCTTGCCCCGCTTGCCGGTCTCGGTCTCGTAGCTGGTCAACGTCGACATGCCCTGCTCCGAGACCGCGACGTGATCCTTGTCGAGCAGCACGAACGAGCCGTTGCGGGTCGACAGCGGCGCCTTGTCCTTGCCGCCGAGCGCCTCGATCGCGCCGACCGCCGTGCCGTCGGGCTTGAACACGAACACCGGCGAGGTCGTGCCGTCGCTGGCCTCGACGAACAGCGCGTCGCCGTTCCAGTCGATCGCGGCGGGCTCGCTGGTCACGCCCTTGTCGCCGCGGATCGAGAACGTCGACTCGTGGGCCTTGGACTGGGCGTCGAAGATGTGGACGTTGTCGCCGGCGAGCACCGCGACCTTCGTGCTGTCGAGGTTCCACGCCATGAACGCGACCGGGTCGGTCGGGACCTTGGCGTCCTTGGGCAGGCAGTAGCCGCGCGCGCAGCGGTCGTCGAACATCACCGACATACCGCGGCCCGGCAGCGGGGCGGGCTTCTGGTAGGTCAGGCCGCCGGTGTGGACGTCGATGGCCCAGCACGCGACCGAGCCGAGCAGCCGGGTGCGATCCTGGTCGATCGCGCACACGACCGCGTCGTTGCGGACGCCGTCGGGGGTGTCGTTGCGGATCACGCCGAGCTCGAGCCTGGGCGCCGTCGGGTTCCTGAGCTCCGCCGGCAGGCACGAGCTACCTTCGGGGACGATCGCGATCGCGTCGGTGTGGCGCTTCTTCTCGCGATCCTCCTCGGTCTCCGGCGCCGCCGCCATCGCCGATGGGTCGGTCTCCGACGCGGGCTTGGGCGCGGTGGGCTGCTTGTGGCCGCCGCCACACGCCAGGAGCGCGACGGGTGCGAGAACTCGAACGATTGTCGCCGGATGCCAAGCCATACGACGTTTGTACGATCGGTCACCAGCTGATACAAGGAGGCGTGGCGCGCACTGCTCGGATCGAGCGCAACACCAAGGAGACCCAGATCAGCCTCGAGCTCGAGCTCGACGGCAGCGGCCGGCACGCCATGACGACGCCGGTGCCGTTCTTGTCCCACATGCTGGACGCGTTCGCGCGCCACGGGGTGTTCGACCTGACGGTCCGCGCGGCGGGCGACATCGAGATCGACGCCCACCACACCGTCGAGGACGTCGGGCTGGCGCTCGGGACGGCGTTCGAGCAGGCGCTCGGCGACCGGGCGGGGATCGTGCGCTACGGCTCGGCGACCCTGCCGATGGACGACGTGCTGGCCACGGTCGCGGTCGACTTCTGCGGCCGGCCGGCGTTCGTGTGGCACGTCGGCAACCTCGACGGCAAGTGGCTCGGCGACTTCGACTGCGAGCTGGCCAAGGAGTTCTTCGCGGCGTTCGCGACCCGGGCGCAATGCAACCTGCACGTGGTGCTGCACTACGGCGGCAACGCGCACCACACGATCGAGTGCATCTTCAAGGCGTTCGCGCGGGCGTGCGACGCGGCGACCCGGATCGACCCGCGGCTCGGCGGCGCGGTGCCGTCGACCAAGGGCACGCTGACGACGTGATCGCGGTCGTCGACGTGTGCTCGGGCAACCTGCGCTCGGTCGAGCGCTCGCTGGCGCGGGTCGGGGCGGACGTCGTGGTGACCCGCGACGCCGCCGTCGTCCGGCGGGCGGACAAGGTCGTCGTGCCGGGCCAGGGCGCGTTCGGGGTGTTCATGCGCGGGCTGGCCGACCGCGGGCTGGGCGACGCGCTGCGCGAGGCGATCGCGAGCGGCCGGCCGTACCTCGGGATCTGCCTGGGGATGCAGATCCTGTTCGACGAGAGCGAGGAGCAAGGGCCGTGCGCGGGGCTCGGGCTGCTCGCGGGTCGGGTCGAGCGGCTGCGGCCGGCGGACGCGCGGCTGAAGGTCCCGCACATCGGGTGGAACCAGGTCGCGATCCGGCGCGCCGATCCGCTGCTGGCGGGGGTCGACGATGGCGCCTACCTGTACTTCGTGCACTCCTACCATGCGGTGCCGGTGGATCGCGCGGTGGTCGCGGCCGACGCCGAGCACGGCGGGCGGCTGACCGCGGCGGTGCGCAAGGACAACATCTTCGCGTGCCAGTTTCACCCCGAGAAGAGCCAGGCCGTCGGGCTGCAGATCTTGCGCAACTTCGTGGAGTGCGCGTGACGCTGCCGATCTCGGACCCGCGGCTCGGATCCCATGCAGGCGTCGGGGCAGGGGCAGGCTCTGGGCAATCCGCGAGGGGCTTGTGAAATTGTTTCCGGCGATCGATCTGCTGGGGGGCCGAGCGGTGCGGCTCGAGGCGGGGAAGCGCGAACGGGCGACGGTGTTTCATGACCGGCCGGTCGAGCTGGTGGCGGAGCTGGCGAGGGATGGCGCGGACCGGCTGCATGTCGTCGACCTGGACGGCGCCTTCGGCGAGCCGCGGCAGCTGGCGTTGATCGGCGAGATCGTCGCGGCGTCGCCGATCCCGGTGGAGGTCGGCGGCGGGATCCGGGATCGGGCGGCGCTCGAGGCCGTGATCGGGCTGGGGGCGCTGGTCGTGCTCGGCACCGCGGCGGTGCGGACGCCGGCGCTGGTCGAGCATGCATGCAAGGCGTATCCGGGGCGGATCATCGTGGCGGTGGATGCCGTGGATGGCGTGGTCGCGGTCGAGGGCTGGACCGCGAGCGGCGGCGTGACTGCGCTCGAGCTCGGGGCGCGGGCGCGCGACTGGGGCGCCGCGGCGCTGCTGTACACCGACGTGGCGCGCGATGGGCTGGGCGGGGGACCCAACGTCGCGGCGACCGCGGCGCTGGCACGCGGCGCGGGCCTCGAGGTCATCGCGTCGGGCGGCGTCGGCTCGCTCGACCACCTGGTCGCGCTGCGCGACGCGGGGATCCCCGCGGTCGTCGTCGGCCGCGCGATCTACGACCGCGTGTTCAGCGTCGCCGAAGCGGCGCGGATCGCGCATGGCGCGTAGATGCTGGCGCGCCGGATCATCCCCTGCCTCGACGTCAAAGATGGCCGCGTGGTCAAGGGCATCAACTTCCTGGCGCTGCGCGATGCCGGCGATCCGGTCGAGCAGGCCGCGGCGTACGACGCCCAGGGCGCCGACGAGATCTGCTACCTGGATATCTCGGCGTCGCCCGAGGGCCGCTCGACGTTGCTCGACGTCGTGGCGCGCACCGCGGACCAGGTGTTCGCGCCGCTCACGGTCGGGGGCGGGGTGCGCACCGTCGAGGACGCCGAGCGCCTGCTCGATGCCGGCGCCGACAAGATCGCGATCAACACCGCCGCGATCCGGACCCCGGAGCTGATCGCGGCCTGCGCGGCGCGGTTCGGCAGCCAGGCGATCGTCGTCGCGATCGACGCCAAGCGCACGCCGGCGGCGGCGAGCTGGGAGGTCTACAGCCACGGCGGCCGCACCCCCGAGGGCCTCGATGCGCTGGCCTGGTGCCGCCGGGTCGCCGCGCTCGGCGCCGGCGAGATCCTGCTGACCAGCATGGACCGCGACGGCACCGGCGCCGGCTACGACACCGACCTGCTCGCCGCGGTCGCCGGGTCGGTCTCGATCCCGCTGATCGCCTCGGGCGGCGTCGGCGTCCTCGCCCACCTCGCCGCCGGCCTCGAAGCCGGCGCGGACGCCGTCCTGGCCGCGTCGATCTTTCACTTCGGCCAGCACACGATCGGGCAGGCCAAGGCGTTCCTCGCCGATCGCGGCCTCCAGATCCGCCGCTGACGCCGATCCGGGCGCAGGATCCGCAGCGCACCACCGCGAGTCGCGGTAAGACCCGCACGTGGTCTCCGAAGCTGTGGTCGTTCCGCCGCGCGCGATGTGCGGGCGCTGCCGCCGGCCGACCAGCGTGTGCTACTGCGTCGCGCTGCCCCGGATCGAGACCACCACGCGGGTCGTGATCCTGCAGCATCCGCGCGAGCGCGACATGCCGATCGGCACCGCGCGCATGGCCAGCCTGTGCCTGCCGCACTCCGAGCTCCACGTTGGTGTCCGGTGGGCGGACAGTGCGCCGCTGGCGCGGGCGCTGCGCGATCCGGCGCGGCCGCCGATCCTGCTGTATCCCGGCCCCGGTGCGCGCGACATCCTGCGCGAGCCGCCCGTCGGGCCGGTGACGCTGGTCGTCGTCGACGGCACGTGGTCGCAGGCCAAGACCGTGGTGCGCGATAATCCGGTGCTGCAGGCGCTGCCGCGCTATGCGTTCGCGACCCCCGAGCCGTCGCAGTACCGGATCCGTCGCGAGCCGCGCGCCGAGTATGTCTCGACGATCGAGGCGCTGATGCACGTGCTCGGGGCGCTCGAGGGCGATCCGGCGCGGTTCCGCAGCCTGCTCGATCCGCTCAACGCGATGGTCGACGCCCAGCTCGCGTGTCAGGCGCGGTCGCCGCGTCGCCGGGAGCGCCAGCCGCGGGCCGCGCGCCGGCCCGGCGATCGGGTGCCGCGGGAGTTCGCGCAGCGGTTCGACGATCTGGTCTGCGTGGTCGGCGAGGCCAATGCATGGCCGTACCTCGCCGGCGCCGAGTACCCGCCCGAGGAGCTGGTGCACTGGGTCGCCCACCGGGTCGCGACCGGCGAGACCTTCGCCTGGATCGCGGCACCGGAGCGGGTGCTGTCGCCGAGCACGCCGTTCCACAGCGAGCTATCCGA
Organism: Kofleriaceae bacterium; assembly: GCA_036271215.1. Taxonomy (GTDB): domain Bacteria; phylum Myxococcota_A; class Polyangia; order Haliangiales; family Haliangiaceae; genus JABFXX01. Next base: position 33,800 of record DATBBB010000203.1, read on the forward strand.
GGCCGCGCTGCGCGGGGGCACGCCGCGCTCGGCGCTGTTCGAGGCGCTCGGCCGGTTCCTGCGGCCGTCGGATTTGCTGTGCGCGTGGGGCCACTACAGCTTCAACCTGGCGACCACCAGCGGCGCGGTCTGGGGCCACGATCGGATCGATCTGCGCGCCCATGCCCATGCGCTGCTGCACCGCAAGCTCGGCAGCCTCGAGGCCTACGCCGCGACGATCGGTCCACCGCCGGCGCCGCTGACGGCCGGCCGGGCCGGTCGCCGGCTGGCGATGCTCGCCCAGATCGTCCGCGCCTGGCACGCGATCGCGATGGCCCCCGAAACGGACACAGAAGTGATCGAGGCGGCGGAGATGGTCGGAGATCTGTGATGGTCAGAAGGCCTTACAGGTCCCCGTCCCACAGGAGTTGTTGCTACCCGAACAGACGCCCAGGGTGGGCATGACGGACGCGCCTTCCACATTAGACAGGTCCGCTGACTGCAACGCGCGAATCGTCTCCCGAGGCAGATGCAACTTGCGAGGTACGCGGGTGTTCTTCATGGCTCCATTCCTCCTTATCGCGGCGATTGCCGCGCATAAAGTAACACCGTAGTCGCGTGCACGATTCGCCGTCAAATGAATTGATCCTGACGACTCGTTGATCTCGAGTACGGGGGTGCAACACGCTATTCCACTCCCGATGGCGATAATATGCTGGTGGTGACGCGAGGCAGCCGGGCATGATGTGGCTGTGCGCAATGCGCGTCATCGATTGCGCGGGGGCCGCGGCTCTGGGACGATCGCGGCGGCGTATGGCCGAGGTTACCCGCGTCGTTCACCATGGCGATGGCCTTGCGTACCTCGCGGCGCGGCTTCCGGACGACCATGCGATCGTGACCTCGCTCCCCGATCACAGCGAGCTGCCGGCGCTGGGCGTCGCCGGCTGGCGCGCGTGGTTCATCTCGACCGTCACGCTGGCGTGCCGCGCGGTCGCCGACGACGCGGTCGCGGTGTTCTACCAGACCGACGTCAAGCACGATGGCCGCTGGATCGACAAGTCGCACCTGGTGATGTGCGGTGCCGATGACGCCGGGAGCCACGTGCTGTGGCACAAGGTCGTGTGCCGCGTCCCGCCGGGCACGGTGACGTTCGGCCGCCCGGCCTATGCGCACCTGGTCTGTGTGAGCCGAGCGCGCCGGCTCGCGCCGGGCGCCTCGACGCCGGACGTGCTGCCGGCGCTGGGCACGATGACCTGGTCGCGCGCGATGGGCAGCGCGGCGTGCGAGGCTGCGGTTCGCTTCGTCGCCTCGATCGGCGCCCGCACCGTGGTCGACCCATTCTGCGGCCTGGGCAGCGTGCTGGCGGTCGCCAATGTCCACGGCCTCGACGCGATCGGCGTCGAGTTATCCAAGCGCCGCGCGCGCCGGGCCCGCAGCCTCCAGCTCCCGCCCGCCGACCACGGCGCTGCTGCCGCCGACGCTACATCGTCAAGGTCGGCGTCGGTGGCGTCGGACGAACCGACCGCAGACGAATCTGGCGCGGCCGTGGGATCTGGGGCGGCCGTGGAATCTGGCGCGGCCGTGGAATCTGGCGCGGCCGTGGAATCTGGCGCGGCCGTGGAGTCTGGAACGGCCGTGGGATCTGGCGCGGCCGTGGAGTCT
>DATBBB010000204.1:0-7365 GCA_036271215.1 Kofleriaceae bacterium
CGCGGTCCGCTCGAGGGCCTCGGCCGGCCCCGCGCGCTCGGCGTCCACCGGCTCGCGGCTCGCCAGGTACACCACCCCGTCGCACGCCGGCGCCGCGGCCAGCGCGGCCTCGAGCTCGGCCCCCGTCGCGCCGGCGATCAGCGCGCACGCGTGGCCCTGGTCCCGCAGCGCGGCCGCGAGCGGCTCGCCCAGTCGAGCGCCGTCGCTCACCACGAGCCACCGGCTCCGCGCGGTGACCGCCGCCGCGGCGCCGGGCCGCGGCACCTCGGGCCAGTCGAGCCGATACGTCATCGGCCCCACGCTCGCGGGCGCCGGCGCGGCGACCGCGCCAACGTCGACGTCGACCCAGTACGGCTCGCGCTGGAACGCGTAGGTCGGCAGCTCGACCCTGCGGCACTCGGCCGGGAACACCGCCTTCCAGGCGACCTTGTTGCCGTTCACCCAGTAGGCCCCGAGGCCCTCCAGCGCGCTCGCGGCCTCGTCGCGGCCGGCGCGCATCGCGCGGACCACCACCGGCGCTTCGCCGGGCAGGCAGGACTCCACCAGCCCGAGCAGCGCGGGGCGCGGCCCGAGCTCGACGAACGTCCGCGCGCCGGCGCGATGCAGCGCGGCCAGGCCGTCCGCGAACCGGACGGTCTCGCGCACGTGGCGCACCCAGTACGCCGGCTCGGTGACCTCGGTGGTCACCAGTTGACCGGTCAGGTTGCTGACCAGCGGGATCGTCGGCGGGTGGTACTTGATCGACTCGGCCGCGCGGCGGAACGCCTCCAGCATCGGCGCCATCAGCGGCGAGTGGAACGCGTGCGACACCGCGAGCTTCCGCGTCCGCACCCCGCGCGCCGCGAACGCCGCGGCCACCGCCTCGACCGCGTCCGAGCCGCCCGCGATCACGATCTGCGCCGGGCCGTTGACCGCCGCGATCGAGACCGCGTCGGCGTACGCGGCGATGCCCGCCGCCACCTCTGCCTCGGCCGCCGCGATCGACACCATCGCCCCGCCCGCGGGCAGGGCCTGCATCAGCCGGCCGCGCGCCGCCACCAGCCGGACCGCGTCCTCGAGCGAGAACACCCCCGCCACGCACGCCGCGACCAGCTCGCCGATGCTGTGGCCCGCCACGAAGCCCGGCGCGACGCCCCACGCCCGCCACAGCGCGTACAGCGCGTACTCGACCGCGAACAGCGCCGGCTGGGTGTAGGCCGTCTGATCGATCAGCGCCGCGTCGGCGCCGTCGGGGTCGGCCCAGATCGCCTCGCGCAGCGGGCGCTCGAGCGCGGCGTCGAACAGCGCGGCGCAGCGGTCGAACGCCTCGCGGAACGCCGGCCACGCCGCGTGGAGCCCGCGGCCCATCCCGACCAGCTGCGCACCCTGACCGGTGAACAGGAACGCCGGCCGGCCCGCGAGCCGGCCCGCGGCGCCGCGCACCACGCCCGCCGGGGTCGCGCCGCGCGCCGCCGCCTCGAGCGCCGCGCACAGCGCGTCGCGCGACCCCGCCGCGACGGCGAGCCGGTGCTCCATCGCGCTCCGCGCGGTCGCCAGCGAGAACCCGATATCCGCCAGCGCCGGCGCCGGCGCCAGCGCCGCCCCGCCCCGGAGGTGCGCGGCGAGCCGGTCCACCTGCGCCGCCAGCGCGGCCGGGGTCCGCGCCGAGACCACCAGCAGCTCCGCCGGACGGGACGGCAGCGCCCGCGCCGGGGCGACCGGCGCCTCCTCCAGCACCACGTGCGCGTTGGTGCCGGACAGGCCGAACGAGCTGACGCCCGCGAACCGCGGCCGCTCGGACCGCGGCCACGGGTGGGCCTCGGTCGCGGGCGCGACCGCGCTGCCTGCCAGCTGGATCCGCGGGTTGAGCGCGCGGAAGTTCAGGTTGCGCGGCACCTGCTCGTGCTCGAGCACGAGCACCGTCTTGATCAGGCCCGCCACGCCCGCGCCGGCCTCGAGGTGGCCCAGGTTGGTCTTGACCGCGCCGAGCCAGCACGGCGCGGCGTCCGGCCGCGCGGGCATGAGAGCGCGCAGCGCCTCGACCTCGATCGGGTCGCCGAGCGAGGTCCCGGTGCCGTGGGTCTCGACGAAGCCGATCGCGTCCGGCGCGACCCGCGCGTCGGCGAGCGCGTCGCGCAGCACGGCCTGCTGGGCCAGCACGTTCGGCGTGGTCAGCCCGGTCGACCGACCGTCCTGGTTGATCGCCGAGCCGCGGATCACCGCGCGGATCCGGTCGCCGTCGCGCACCGCGTCCGACAGCCGCTTGAGCACGACCATGCCGCAGCCCTCGGCGCGCACGAACCCGTTGGCCATCGCGTCGAACGTCGAGCACCGGCCGTCGGGCGACAGCGCCTGGGTCCGGGCGATGCCCTCCATCCACTCGGGTGACAGGATGACGTTGACCCCGCCGGCCAGCGCCAGGTCGCTCTCGCGGCTACGCAGGCTGCGGCACGCCAGGTGGACCGCCACCAGCGACGACGAGCACGCGGTGTCGATCGTCATGCACGGGCCCCGCAGGCCGAGCGTGAACGACACCCGTCCGGCGGCGATGCTGTTGACGTTGCCGGTCGCGTTATAGGCATCCCGCTGGTCGTCGGACTCGCGCGCGGCGATGGCGCGGTAGTCGCTGGAGCACGCGCCGAGGAACATGCCGGTGGCGGTGCCGTCCAGCCCGTCCGGCGCCAGCCCGGCGTCCTCGAGCGCCTCCCAGGCGACCTCGAGCAGCAGCCGCTGCTGCGGGTCCAGCTTCTTGGCCTCGCGCGGCGAGATCCCGAAGAACCCCGGGTCGAACTGCTCGAGCGGCACCTCGAGCAGGCCCGCCCACCGCGGGACGTCCGGGCCGGCCTGCGCCCCCAGCCAGGCCCAGCGCGCGTCGAGCGGCACGACCGCGTCGCCGCCGGCGTCGAGCAACGCCCAGTACGCGTCCGGGTTGTTCGCGCCGCCCGGGAGCCGGCAGCCCATGCCGACGATGGCGATCGGCTCGAACTTCTCCGCCTCGAGCTGGTCGCGCTCGGCCTGGGCCTTGCGCAGCGCGAGCGCGGCATCCCGCAGACGTTCGATCAAGGCACCATCTCGCTGGGTCATAACGCTATCCGTTCACTTTCTTCCGAGGTCCACTGCCGCAGCCCTGCCGCCTAGCGATCCTTGTCACGTGCCAAGGCCTCGTCGAGCAGCGCGAGCACGCCGGCCTCGTCGAGCGCGGCCAGCTCGTCCACCGCGGGGGCGATCGCCCCGCCGGGCTGCGCGGCCGCGTCGTCCTCGACCGCGTCGGCGAGCCCGAGCTGCTGGAGCAGGTGGGCGCTCAGCGCGCTCACCGTCGGGTACGTCCACAGGATGGTGGCCGCCATCTTGACGCCGAGCAGCGCCTCGATCCGGTTCCGCAGCTCGAGCCCCATCAGGGAGTCCATCCCCAGGCTGGTGAGCGGCGACCTGGGGTCGATCTTGGTCTCCGCGATCCGGATCACCTGGGACACCTGCTTGCGCAGCAGCTCCTCGAGCAAGGCCGGTCGATCGTGCGCGGCGACGGCCGCGATCCGGACCACCTGGGTCTGGTCGGCCTGCGCCCGCTCGGCGGTCGCGCGCTCGTCCCGTAGCCGCGACAGCATCCGCAGCGTGGCGGCCACCGGGTAGAACTCCAGCCACTGCTGGAGATCGAACAGCAGCACCGCGCTCTGGACCCGCCGGCTGTCGAGCAGCTTGGCGAGCGCCCACAGGCCCTCCGCCGGCGTGAGGTTGCGCATCCGGCGCGCCGCCATGCGGGCCCCGCGGTTGTCCTGGGCCGCGGCCAGGCCGACCTCGGCGAACGGCCCCCAGTCGACGCTGAGCGCGGCGAGCCCGTGCGCGCGGCGGTGATGCGCCAGGCCGTCGAGGAACGTGTTGGCGGCCGCGTAGTTGCCCTGGCCGGGCGCGCCGAACACGCCCGAGGTCGACGCGTAGGTCACGAAGAAGTCCAGCGCGGCGCCCTGGCTCAGCCGGTGGAGGTTCCACGCGCCCTGGACCTTGGCGGCCATCACGCGACGGAACCGCGCCGGGGTCTGCTGCAGCAGCAGCCCGTCGTCGAGCACGCCCGCGGTGTGGATCACGCCGCGCAGCGGCTTGCCGGACGCGGCGATCGCGGCGAACGCGGCCGCCAGCTGCGCCGGGTCGGCCACGTCGGCCGCGATCACCGTGACCTGGGCACCGCGCGCGGTGAGCGCCGCGATCGCGTCGCGCTGCGCGGGCTGGGTCGCGCCCGACCGCCCGACCAGCACGACGTGCCCGGCGCCGCGCTCGGCCAGGTGGCCGGCCACGCTCAACCCCAGCCCGCCGAGCCCGCCGGTGATCAGGTAGCTGGCGTCGGCCCGCGGCGTGAACACGGGGTCGTCCGCAACCCGGACCTCCGGCGCGACCTGGTCGAACGCGAGCACCAGGGTGCCGAGCCCGTGCGCGCGCGCGACCTGCGCGAACGCGTCGTCCGCGGCCTCGGCCGGGCGCTCGACCACCGCCGGCACCGGCAGCTCGCCCGCCGCGACCAGCGCGGCCGCCTCGGAGAACCGCTGCGCCAGCTGCGCCGGGTCTTGCCGGATCCACGCCGCCAGGTCGACCCGCGCGATGCGGGCCGGGCGACCGGAGCGGTCGTTGCCGTCGGCCACACCGCGGCCATCCAGCACGCCGAGCTCGACGAACCGACCGCCGGCCCGCAGGATGGGCAGGCTCCGGTCGCCGAGGTACTGGCCCGACAGCGGACCGTCCGACAGCGGGTTGATCACCGCGTCGACCCCCGCCCCGTCGGTCCAGGCGAGCACCTCGCGGACGAACGCGTCGGAGTGAGCGTCGCACACCTGCTCGACGCCGAGCGCGCGCAGGTGAGCGCGCCGCTCCGGCGTGATCGCGGTCGCGAACACCCGCGCGCCGCGCTGCCGGGCGCAGTGGACCGCGGCCAGGCCGAGCTCGCTGCCCGCCGCGTGGATCAGCACCCGCTCCGACGGCTGGACGGCCGCGACGTCGAGCACCGCGTGGCGGGCGCCGACGTAGGTCACCAGGAGCGCCGCGGCCTGCGCCGGGGTCACGCAGCTCGGGCGCGCCGCGACCCACGCCGCACCGACCACCACATGCGAACGCGCGGCGCCGTCCGCCAGCGCGACGACCTCCTGGCCGATCGCCAGCCCGGTCACGTCGGGGCCGACCGCGACCACGCGCCCGGCCAAGCCGCTGCCGAACGCCGCGCGCTGTCCGTCCGCCGGCGCGCTCGACGCGACGCCGAGCGCGCGCAGCACGTCGGACAGCTCGATCGCCGCGGCGTCCACGGCGATCTCGACCTCGCCGGGGCCCGGGGCGCGGCGCTCGGCCGCGCGCAGCACCAGCGCCAGCGCGCCGGCCGCGGGGTTGTCCAGCCGGTAGGGCCGCGCCCCGCGCTCGACCCGCTCGGTCTGCACCGGCCGGGGCGCCCCGCGGGTCAGCCGCGCGGCCAGCCGCGTGCCGCCGCGCCAGGCGACCTCGTCCTCGCCGTCGTCGGCCAGCAGCTCGGCCACCAGCTCGGCCACCGCGGTCTCGGGCTGCGATCCGTCGAGATCGACCCGGGCGCAGCGCAGCTCGGGGTGCTCCATGCCGATGGTCCGGCCGAGGCCAAGCACCGCCGACTGGGTGACATCGACGTCGCCGGTGCCCACCGGCTGCGCGCCGCGCGTGACCAGCCACAGCCGAGGCGGCGTGCGGAGCCCGGTGGTCGCGAGCGCCTGGACCAGCGCGAGGCCGTCATCGCAGCTGCGCATCGCGAGCTCGTCAACCGCGGGGACCGCGGGGACCGCGGCGGGCTCGGCGGCGCCGCGCGCGGCCACGCCCGGCTCACCGAGGTACACGACCGCGGTCGGGGGCTGGCCGGCGAACGCGCCGACCGCGAGCTCGCGCAGCGCGGCGACGTCGCCGACCGCGGCCGTATGGATCGCCGCGAACCCTGCGTCGACCAGCGCGCGCGCGAGCTCCGCGCCGGCCGCGCCGCCGCCCAGCACCAGCCAGCGCCCGGCGCGCAGCCGGGCCGCGGGCAGCTGCGCCGCCTCCCACGCCAGCTCGATGAACAGCTCGTCGCCGTCCTGCTTCGCCACGGGCCGGTCGTCCGCCGACCGCGGCTCCACGGTCTGGGCATACGGCACCGGCGCCTCGATGAGACGGCGGTTGAGCTCGCGGAGCTCGGCCTCGGAGCGCGCCGACGTCTTGCGGATCGTGAACAGCACGTAGCTCACCAGCCGGCGGCGCAGCATCTGCACGATCTCGTCGTAGGTGGTGAAGGTCTGCACGATGCTCTCGTCGACGCCATAGCGCGCGGCGAACGCCACCATGTTCCGGCCGAAATCCGGGTCGTGCAGGAAGTTCGCGATCTCCTGGCTCACGTCGACCAGGTGGGTGACCTCGAGCCCGTGCGCGGACAGCACCTCGATCCACTGCTCGGGCGTGATGACGAACGACGTCGTCCCCTGGTGGTCGAGCTGGCAGCCGGTGTTGGAGATGAAGTCGGCCATCACGAGCTGGCCGCCCTCGCGGAGGTGGGCCGAGAGGTTGCCGAACAGGCCCTGCTTGTCGTGGATGTGGTGCGCGACCTCGAAGCCGAACGCGAGATCGTAGGTGCCGGGGAACGGGTCGGCGGCGCTGTCGCGGTGGAACACCTGCACGCGATCGCCAAGGCCCGCCTTGCGCGCGCGTTGCGCGCCGATCTGCGCCTGCTCTCCCGAGATGGTGAAGCCGTCGATCCGGAGCTGCGGGTGCCGCTTGGCGAGCAGCAGCAGGTCGGTCGAGTATCCGCAGCCGAAATCGAGCGCCCGGTCACAGGCCGCCAGATCGACGTGGCGGAACAGCACCGCGCGCAGGTCGCGCTGCGCCTTGAGGCCGAGCTGCGCGTGCTCGACGTGGTTCTCCGGATCGGCGTGCGTCCGCAACCACGAGTAGCCCGGCTCGACCTCGGGGAACAGGCCGAACGTCAGGTAGGTCTCGGAGACGTCGTTGCTGTCCTGGAGGAACTTGCCCTGATAGACCCGGGTCTCCGCGTTGTAGAACGCGGCCGCGCCGTTGATCGCCGGCCCCGTGATGGCCGGCGCGGCCTCGAGCCAGTAGCGCTCGCGCTGCCAGGCATAGTTCGGCAGCGCGACGTGGCGCCCGGTCGCCGCGAACTGCCGGTCCCACGCCACCGCCACCCCGTGCACCCACAGCGCACCCATCGCCTCGAGCAGCGCCCGCCGCTCTCCCTGGCCGCGCCGCAGCGACCCCACCGCCACCCCGCCCTGCCCAGATCCGCCCAGCAGCTCCTCCACCGACGGCTGCAGCACAGGGTGCGGGCTCATCTCCACGAACACCGTGTGCCCGTCCTCGATCAGCCCTGCCACCGTCTCCGCGAACCGCACCGGTGCTCGCAGGTTG
>DATBBB010000205.1:0-3352 GCA_036271215.1 Kofleriaceae bacterium
CGCCAACACGAGCGATCGCTCGATCGGCGCGTACGTGCAGGACTCGTGGCTCGTGCTGCCGAACCTGACGGTCGACGTCGGTCTCCGCTACGAGCAGCAGGTCGCGTTCAACGCGTCGCAGGTGCAGGGCACGCTCTCGCCGACGGGCCTCCCGATTCCGGCGGCCGCGTTCACGCTGAACAACTGGGCGCCGCGCATCGGCGTCAACTGGGACCCGACGTCGGAAGGCAAGTCCAAGGTGTTCGCGCACTACGGGCGCTTCTTCGAGAACGTCCCGATGGACATCAACGTCCGCTCGTTCGGTGGTGAGATCGACTACGACGGCGCGGTCAACGAGCACGGCCTCCAGCCGGGTGCCGCTGGCTACGACCCGAACTGCAACGTCGACCACCAGGCCGGGACCAACCCGGCGATCCCGCTCGCCAGCTGCACCGACAGCGACCCGGCGGCGGCGCTGCTCGGCGCCGGCACCGACTACGTGGCGCCCGGGATCTCGGGCCAGTACACCGACGAGCTCGTGATCGGCGCCGAGTACGAGCTGCTCCCCGACCTCAAGCTCGGGATCTCGTACACCCACCGCACCTTGCCCAACGTGATCGAGGATATCTCGCCCGACAACGGCATCGACTTCCTGATCGCCAACCCGGGCCAGAACTACGACGGCGCCGCCGCGCAGCTCCACGCCCAGTCGCTGGCGGTGGCGGCGACCGATCCGACCCTGGCGGCGACGCTCGATCAGCGCGCCGGCTGGCTGGCGGCGGTCAAGACGTTCGACAAGCCGAGCCGGAACTACGACGCGGTGACGCTCAGGGCCGAGCAGCGGCCGACCCGGCAATCGCTGTTGATCGCGTCGTACACGTACTCGCGCGAGCTCGGCAACTACCCGGGGCTGTTCTCGACCGAGACCAACCAGCTCGATCCGAACGTGTCGACCGAGTACGACCTGCCGGACCTGCTCGCCAACCGCTACGGCCCGCTCGGGCTCGACCGGCCGCACAGCATCAAGCTCGATGGGTTCTACCTGTTCGACCTCGCGCGCGCCGGCTCGGTGACCCTGGGCACCAGCATCCGCGCGCAGTCGGGCATCGCGCACAACGTGCTGGCCTCGCACCCGCTGTACGGGATCGGCGAGTCGTACCTCTTGCCGCGCGGCTCCGAGGTCCGCTCGCCGATGACCAGCAGCATCGATCTGCACGTCGCGTACGGCCGGCGGCTCAGCCCGACCCTGACGCTCGAGGCGTTCGTCAACGTGTTCAACCTGCTCGACCAGCAGGACGAGCTCAACGTCGACGAGAACTACACGTTCGACAACGCGCTGCCGATCGTCGGCGGGGACGCGAACGACCTCAAGCACGCCAAGGCGGTCAACCTGCTGCCGACCGGGCAGTGGGTCACGGTCAATCGCAGCCTGACCCCGAACCTCAACTACGACCACACGACCCAGCTGACCAACCCGCGCAGCTTCCAGTTCGGGCTCCGGCTCACGTTCTGACCGGCCGGCGGTCATGCTCCGGGGCAAAATTGCCTGGTTGAATCATGGCTTGGCCCCGCGGCGGGCGGCGGTCGCGGTGTCGCGGTAAGGTCGCCGGCGGCCACGCAGGCTGCGGGTCCTGCAGTCTGCCTGCCAGCTTGTTAGATCGGTGCCGCCGGGTCGGGCGTTGGTAGCTCGCATGGACATTCGGTTCGCTGATCACCCATCGTTTCAGCGCGCGGCCGCCGGCATGGTCGGTGGTGCGCTGCTGTTCGGGACCGCGCTGCATCCCGTGACGGCCCAGGCGCCGCTCGCGGGCGGGGTGCTCGGCATCGCCGCCGGCGCGGTGATCGCGCACGGCAAGCCGGGCTGGCGGCTCGCCGGCGCCGGGCTGGCGCTCGCGCTGCTGTTCGCGCTGCCGGCGAGCTGGCCGGTGGTGGCCGGCGCCGCCGGGGTGCTGGCGCTCGCGCTGGCGATCGGCGGGCCGCGCGGCGTGCGCGGGCTCGCCGGCGTGGTGATCGGCGCGCTCGCGGTGCTGGTCGCGATGTGGTGCGCGCTGCGGATCGGCCACGCGCGGCAGACCATGCTGTGGCCGGCGCTGGCGCGGACCGCGGTGTCGGCGGCGGCGGTCGGCGTGGTCGGTGCGCTCGCGATGCTGCCGCGCCACCTGCGGCTGGTGATCGATCCGGTGCGCGGGGCGCTCGCCCGGCTGCCGGCGAACCTCGACGCCGAGGTCCGCGATCTGTGCGACCGCGCGGCGACGATCTGGCGCTCCGCCCAGGACCAGATCGCCGACGACTCCGGCCGCGCGCTGGTGCGCGACGGCGTGCTGAAGACGCTCGAGGTCGCCGCGCGCAGCGCCGAGCTCAAGCTCACCGGCCCGACCGAGGCCGAGCTGGCGAAGCGGACCGCGGATCTCGATCAGCGGATCGCGGCGGCGACCGATGGCGAGGTCAAGGCGCAGTACCAGTCGGCGCGCGCCGCGCTCGCCGATCAGCAGCGCTACCGCGATCACATCCGGCAGGGCCGCGAGCGGATGATCGCGCGGATGCACAACCACGTCGCGGCGCTCGAGAAGTTCGAGCTCGCGGCGACCGGGCTCGAGGCCGCGCGGGCGGCGAGCGCGGGGGCGCCGGTCGTGCACCAGCTCGAGGCGCTGTCGCTCGACGTGGCCGCGAGCGGCGACGCGCTGGCCGAGCTGGAGCTGGGCGAGGCGGCACCGGCATCGGTCGTGGTACCGGCTGCGCAGGCCTGAACGACTGCGCATCAATCTCGTTCCTTGGGAATGGCCTGAGGGCGGTGACGCGGTGAATGGATCGGGCTAGGATCGCGTCTGGAGGACGTATGGCCACGCTGTCCCGGATCCTGCCCGCGCTCGTCGTTAGTCTTGGTCTGGCTGCCGGTACCGCGCACGCCGAGGACGCCGACGCGTTCTACAAGCAGGGCATCGCTTACAAGCAGGAAGGTAAGGCCGACCAGGCGATCGACTCGCTCGAGCACGCGGTCGCCGCGAACCCCAAGCACTATATGGCGTGGGCCTCGCTCGGCAACCTGTACAAGACCGCTCGCAAGGACATCCCCAAGGCGGTCGCCGCCTACGAGCACGCGGTCGAGGGCCTCAAGAAGGACAAAGTCGTGTGGGGCAACCTCGGGATGGCCTACTACCGCAACAACCAGCTCGACAAGGCGCTGCAGGCCCTGGTCACCGCGAGCACGATCGACCCCAACGACGCCGAGATCCGCGGCAACCTCGGCACGGTGCGGCGCCAGAAGGGCGACCTGCCGGGCGCGATCACCGACCTCGAGGCCGCGGCCCGGCTCAAGCCCGACGACGCGCAGATGATCAACAACCTCGGGGTCGCGTACCGCTACGCCAAGCGC
>DATBBB010000206.1:0-7014 GCA_036271215.1 Kofleriaceae bacterium
GAGGCGATCGCGGTGGCCATGACCGCCTGATCCCTGATTGGTGGAGGATGTCTGAATGGCCAGCCGTAGCGGTGATATATGTCAGCCCTTGGCAATGAGTTTATCTATCACTGATCGATCGACCCGTTTGAATCGGCCACGATCCCACGCTGGTTGCCGAGCCGATCGTCGTGTGGGGTGTGCCGGCGACCTGGTCGCTCGCGCAACTCCGCGAGCAACTCGCCGACTACCAGCTGGGGCCGGGGGCCGAGGTGGTGTGGCGGCCGGGAGCGAGCGACACGACCACGCCGGCCGGCCCCTCCCCGCAACGCCTGGTCCGCGCCGTCGCCGGACGCGGTCGCGCTCGCGGCGCTCGCCGGGGCCACGCCGCCGTCGCACGCCGCGCTCGTGGCGGGCATGCTGCGCTGGGCGAGTAGATGTATGCGTTCGGCGCCGCATTCTGGATCGGCGTCCTGCTCGATACGCACCGCGAGCGGCTGGATCGCGCGGCGCAAGCCGAGCACGCTGCGTTGACGGTGATCGCCGCGACCAATACCCACTTCGTGGACACCGCCACCTTTGGCTTCGACGCGCCGCTCTACGCGATGTAGGAGGGAGCGCTCGCGCTGGCGGCCGATCCGATCGCGACGGCCTCGCTGTCGGTGCGCCGCGTGTTCGCGGGAGTCGATCGCGCGGAGCCGGACGTCGAATCCGCTCGCGCGCGCCGCGTCGGTCTCGGACGAGCCGTAGGCTGCGTACTACACCGCGTGGCTGGCCGTGGCCCGCGCTCTCCACGAGTTCCATCGCCAGGATTTGGCCGCCGCCGAGCAGTGTGCACAGGTGGCGTGCGCGCGCTTCACCGAGGCGGCGGACCAGGCCGCGGCCATGTGGTTCGCGGTCGCGGCCGAGCGGTTCGCGCGCGAGGCGGCGTGCGCGCGCTTCCTGGTGCTGTCCCATGGCGCGCTCGCCGCGGCGGGCGTGACCGACACCTCGGCCACCCGCTGGTTCACACGCGCCGAGGAAGAGCGCACACGCGTCCCGGCGATCTGCGTCTTCGAGATCCTGCACTGGAACCAGCTCCGCCCGCATGGCGGAGACGACGACCTGGCGGTGCTCCACGACCGCTGCCGCGCCGGGATCCGTGATGCGGAGTGCTGGGGATGTCTCGAAGCTGTTCGCTCGATCGCTCGATCGCTGCGGAGTGCGCCTATCGAATGGGCGAGCCGGCCCAGGCCGCCGAACACTGCCTGTCGGTGCGGGATCGACGGACGGCCTCGCGCGCGGCCTCGATCGAGGAGCCGGCCTCGATCGAGGAGCCGGCCACGGCCTGGCTCGGCGGTCTCCCATCGCTCGCCCTCCGCGCGTTGCTTCGCGCAGGCGACCATCCGACGCTCCTGGCGCTGGCGCAACGCCGCCTGGCCGGTCCGGCCGAGCCAGTACCGGCCGAGATCCACGCGGTGGTCGCGTGGATGTATGCGCGACAAGGCGACCGGGCGAGCGCGGCAGCGGCGATCGAGCGCGCGATCCACGAGGCGGTCGCCGCGGGCCACTACGCCACGATGCTCCGCATCGCGACGACGGCGGCGCGCGTCATGGAGCTGGTCGACGATCGCGTCGAGGCGGGTCATGCGCTCGCCAGCGCGGGGGGCCTCGCGGTCGAGAACGACGGCGCGTGGTGCGAGGCCGCGCGGCCCGAAGATCGCCTGCGGTTGTGCGTGGTGCAGGCGCGCGTGACCTGGGCGACTAGTGAGCTCCTCGCGCGCGCGTGCGTCACGTTGCCGCCGGCGCTCGAGGTCGCCGAGGGCTGGTGTCGCCGGGCCTTTCGTCCCAGTGGACGCAAGGTCCCGCTGTAAAGCCCGATGTCCTTCGAGAGGACCAGCAACCCGCGAGGATCTTGTTCGTCGAGATCGCTGTCTAGACCGAAAAGAGCAAGCCATAGAATTCGGCAAGGGTCGGCTTGCATGCGGCCGAGCTTCTGCACAGCCTCGCGACTTGCCGGCGACGCCCGCTCGCTGAGCTGAAACGGTGATGCAGCACCTGGCGTAACTACTCTGGCGGTGCGAAGCATCGTCTCAGTTTCTCTCGTAAGGTGAGAGTTGGCGATTTGTATCGAGCCATCGAGCTGTCACCAGCGCTGATCGCCGAGCTCGCCGAACTCGGCGGCGCCGCTGCGACCGCGCCATCTGGCATCGACCGGGGCGCCGCCGGTCGTGCCGATCGCCGTCCGCGCTTCACAGCGCCGAACCACGCGGACCAGGGGCGAAACGCGTTCCCGTCGTGAAGGTGGACGCGCTTGGTCTGCCTCGAATCCACGAGAACTCGCCGCCTGTGCACGACAGCACCCGCGAGTGCGGGAACCATGCGGGATCGAGCGGAAGGATCGCCCACGGGTTCATCAGCACCGTGCAGCTGTAGTCGAAGGTCGACAGACTCCGACGATAGTCGAGTAGCGCGATGCCGCTGACGTGCGGTGCTGCCTCGAGCTCGCCATGCGCGTCGTCGTGCAGCAGCACGCGCCCGCCCTCGTATCCGCTCGTCGAGCCGATCATCGTTTCGATCGCGTGCGTGTCGCCCGAGAGCCACCAACCGCGTTGCGCGGAGATGACGACGAGCGCAGGCCGAGCGGCCGGAACCGGCAGCTGCGCGATCGCCTTGATCGCGCCCTTGCGGATCTGCGGGTCGACCTCCGCATCGCGAACGCCAAGGGTGCCAGATGCTTTCACCTGCATGTCGACGAGCAGGGTGCTGCTCGGGGGATGGAGCTGCAGATCGACGTCCGCCAGCTTCCCGCTGGCTCTGTGCTCGGACACCTTCGGTTCAAACGCACTGAAGCCCCAGCCGATGCCGACGAAGTAGTGCACGGTCATCGCTTGCGCGAGCTGCTGCGTCACATACCGATGCACGTCGTCACCCTCATCGCGTACGCCGGCGACGGACCGCTGCGATTGTATGCTCCGAAGGATGGGCGCGAGGTAGCCCAGCGAGTCTGCGCGCGCCAGCCAGTTTCCGACCTCGATCACCCAGTCGTCCTGCCAAGCCGACGTCGTGCGGTACTGCATCAACCCGGACTGCCACGCCGTGCCGGTGCCGAGAAGCTTTTGGAAGCGTGCTCGGGCGTCGTCGTCGGTGACGATGTGCAACGTGTGCGCGTCGATGGCGATCCGCGGCGCGTCCTCGTCGTCGTCGTCAGCGTCGTCCTCGAGCTCCTGGTCGAGCGTCGCGGTGCCGTCGTCCGGCGCAGGGTCGCCGGCGGGTGTGGGCGCGAAGAACGGCAGGATCACCGGCTTCCACTCCTCCCACGCGTCGCGGGTGATCGCCATGCCCGATCCCGACGAGGAAAAGCCGAGGCCGCGGATCAGACGCACGCCGCCCTCGGAAATCGGCGAGGTGACGCCAAGCCGCGGTTCCTCGGGGCGACTCCGAAAGAACTGATCGACGACGACGCTCGTGGCTTTCGTGCCCACGTCGTGACGTCGATGCGACTCATCGATGAACACGAGCTGAAGATAGGGAGCGGTCGTCCCGATCGTCAGCACGCCGATCGGGATCTGCGCGTCGGCGACGACGTAGACCGTCGTCTCGGAGCTCCCGTTCTTGAGCGCCTCGACGGCTCCGTCCAAGGCGCCGTTGACCGCGGCGGTGTCGGATCGCCACTGCGCGACGGCATCCGCGTCGGCGGCGGTGCCGGGCCGGACTTCTTGACCCGAAGGCCAGACATCACCGGACTCGGGGACCGCAATCGGCCACGGATCGGACGGAGCTCTTGCCATTGGAGGATGTTAGCGGCTTCGATCCGCTCGCGCCGAGCTCGCGTGCGAGCTCTGGCCCTCGAGCTCGGCTTCGGCGCCGCGCGCTGGCTACGGAGCGCGCGCCGCGCAGCGCGGCTTGACGGTAAGGCGACGCGGCGGCCCGGTTCACGACAAGAAAATGCGCGCCCGCATGCGTCGTACGACCCAGCTTGCGATCCCGGGCGCCGGCGCGTACCTTGCGACGCAACTATCCAAAATGATTTAGATAGAATCGCAGAACGCGCCTACCGTCAACCACTGGTGGGCTCGCCGTCAGATCGCTGTCCTATCTTCAAGCGATGGGCCGTCGAGCCCTGAGACCACCTGAGATCGCATGACGACCGTACCCGCAGTGACCCACTGGATCGACACCTCCGTGATGGTGGACTTCGACACGACGATCAGCATGTCGAAGAACCACCACTACGGCCCAAGCGCGGTGATCGAGACCAGGCGCTCAATGCAGCGTGCTGCATGGATGGGGATGGCTTGCGACGAAATTGGAGCTGTCAGTATCAGCTTCGATCACGAACACGGGCGCAAGCTCAAGGACGAGGCGCCACCAGGCACGTTGGATGGTCAGTGGACGCACGTCGTCATGAACATCGTGCGTCCCTACGCGTGCCCTCGATGGCGGGTGTTGCACACCAGCCATGGCCGTACCATCCAAACAGCGCACGGCGAGCGAGTCGCCAGCAACGACGAGCGGGACTCGTTCATGATTGACGCGAGCAAAAGAAACAACCTGGTGCTCATCACGTCAGACGGGCCGGCGTTCAAGCGCGCCAAGAGAGCCGGCGCGGAGGTGTACCGACCGGCAGAGTATGCGGGTCGCATCGTTTCGTTTGAGGTTGCTCGCGACCGCTTCCTGACCCGCCTCGACGCTGGGATTCGCGCGTTCCTTGCGGAGCACCCCGGTGGCCACTCGTACGACAACGCTAACGTGATCTGGGAGTCCTACGAAGGCGTGTGGGACGAGGAGCTCCGCTGCTGACCCTGCTACCCGCGGCGCGGTCGCGCGATTGCGGCGGGCCGAGCTCGGGTGCGGCGAGCGCGCTGCTGGGGCCAGGACTCCAGCTCGCTGGCGTGCTCTTGGTCGAGCTCGAGCTCAACGGCCAGGCCGCGCGTCACCCCCGAGCTCGATCAACGCCGAGACGAAGGCCGCGCTGATAAAGTTCAAGGCCGGAATGCTCGCGCTCGAGCGCAAAGGAGAACCACGAACGATGAGCAAGGTCATGAGCGCCGAAACATGCGACCACCTCGACGGTAGGCAGCTGGTCGATGGAGAACGGCTTGGTGTCACCTGGCCGAATGGCACCACAGAGGACGTCCACGTCAAGATCTACAGTGGGGCCGAGGGGTCGCGATTGACGCTCGCCAACCGCGCTTACGTGGTCCGTGAGTACAACGGCACCACGAAGCTTGTGCGGCTCTCAGGGGCCGAGGCAGTGCGCCGACTGTGCCCATGATCGCGCCCGGGGCTGCCAACCCTCGCCGAACGCGGCCTCGGCGATGGTGGCGGCCGGCCCCGCGGCGGTACGCCCGGCCGCGCCGCTGCGCCGCTGCACGTCAGCGCGAGGTCGACCAGGTCGACGCCGGCGACCTGCAGCGCCGGCTGCCCGCTGCCGCAACCTCGATCGCGACCCTGCTCCGCTCGCGCACGCAATAACGTCGAGCTTGGCCAGGCGGGGCCGGGCTGGTCGTTGGAGCAATCACCGATGCCTGGGTCGTACGACCCAGGCGTGACGGCCATTGAGCGCAGTGGGCCGAGCGCCAGAACGGCCAGGACGTTCACCCCAACTGTGGGTGCCACCGGGGCAGGCTGGTCGAGGTCGCGCTCGACCTCGACCAGGTCGACCGATCGCGGCGCCGCCGACCTCGCGCACCAGGTCCGCGCCGAGAGCGACCTCGCCAAGCCCCGCCGGCAGCCCCACGGCCGGCCGCTCGGCCCCGCGTGGAGCGAGGCGACGGGAGCCGGGTCGGCGTGCGGAGGTGATCTTCATGAGGCTCGCCGCCCGCGGCCGCGCGGCTACGGCTGTTCGGCGGTGGCGGCGTGCGCGGCGGCGATCCCACCGTGCGCGCCCCCGACACCGACCTGACGCCCAAGGCCGACCACGGCGCGTTCCAGAACCGGTTCGATCGCGACGACCCGACCGCGTGGCCGGTGTTCGCCGGCCTGCCGTCGATCGCGCAGGTCCAGCAGGGCAACCTCGGCGACTGCTACCTGATCGCGTCGATCGCCAGCGTGGTCCACACCAACCCGGAGCACTTCTTCAGCCACATCCTCGACAACCTCGACGGCCGGGTCACGGTCAAGCTGTACCAGCGCGACGGCGCGCCGGTGAACGTCGTGGTCGAGAAGTCGGTGGTCGGCGGCCACTGCGCAAAAGGCAGCCTGTGGGCGGCGCTGCTCGAGAAGGCGTACATCGCGGCCGGGTTCCGCGGCAGCGCGGACAAGGAGGACCAGGGCGGCGCGAAGACCTACGCGGCGGCCGAGGCCGGCGGCGCCGATCTCGCGCTGACCCACCTGACCGGCAAGCGCACCGGCGGGTTCGCGATCGGCGCCGAGCGCGCCGCGGTCAGCGAGCGGGTCGCCGACGAGCTGCGGGCCGAGAGCCAGCGGATCGAGCACGAGCTGCGCGACCTCGACCGGGTGATCGGCGAGAAGAAGGCCCGCAAGGAGCCGACCACCACCGAGGACGAGCGCGCCGCGGCGCTGATCAAGGCAGCTCGAGGGCATCACCCGGCCCCGCGGCGAGCTGTTCGCCACCCTGTCGCTGCACTACGTCAGCCGCGACAGCATGCAGGCGCTGATCGACAAGCACGCCGATCAACCCGGGTTCGGCGCCGCGGTTCGCCGCGCGACCGGCCTGGGCAGCGCCGACCCGCTGCTGCCGGGCGAGCTCGGCAGCGGGAGCTACGGCCGCGACGAGCGCCAGCTGTTCGCGCGGATCAAGGACACCATCGATCGCGGCGAGGCGGTCACCGCGTGCACCAAGAACCAGCTCGAGGACGCCGACAACGTCGCCGAGGCCGAGAAGGGCAACGCCGGCGAGACCAAGGTCAGCGGGCTGGCCGCCCAGCACGAGTACGGCGTGCTCGGCTACACTCCGCACGCACCCCAGCCCGGCGACCCGATCAAGATCCAGCTCCGCAACCCGTGGGGCAACTACGGCCGCAAGTACATCACCCAGCTCGGCAAGCAAAAGGGCGTCGCGGTCAACGGCGGCGACGGCGTGTTCTGGAT
>DATBBB010000207.1:0-17751 GCA_036271215.1 Kofleriaceae bacterium
CGGCGTGGGCGCGCGACCCCGCCAAGCGGTCCCAGCCGCTCCGCGCGCTGGCGTCGCTGAGCTCCGGGCCGCCGCCGACGATCTTCACCGGCGACACGCTGCGCGCGGCGATCGAACAGATGGCGGAGCGCGGGGTGACCCGGCTCCTGGCGGTCAACCCGGCCAACGTGCGCCACGTCGTCGGCAAGGTCGCGCTGCACGATCTGCTCAAGGCGCGGCTGCGCCACCTCGAGGACGAGCAGCGCCGGGAGCGGATCCTGCCGTTCGAATACCTGCTGCCCAGGTGGCTGCGGCCGGTGCGCGCGGCCCCAACGGGTGCCCGGCGGGTGGTAGACCAGGGGCGATGACCGACGGAGCCGCCGACCTGGGCGACCGCGAGCGGGTGCTGGCGCTGCTCAAGCGCCACGGCTGGAACTCGACGTCGTTCCAGATCCTCGAGCCTGGGTTTCGCTACTGGTTTGACGGCGACGATGGCTGCGTCGGCTACGTCGATACCGGGCGCGCGTGGGTCGCCGCCGGGGCACCGGTCGCGCCACCCGATCGGTGCGCGGAGATCACCGCGCGGTTCGTCGCCGCCGCGCGCGCCGCGCACCGCCGGGTGTGCTGCTTCGCGACCGAGGCCCGGTTCCACGACACCGCGGCGTGGGCCGCGCTGCGGGTCGGCGATCAGCCGATCTGGGCGCCGGGCGACTGGAGCACCGTGGTGCGCGACAGCCGCAGCCTGCGCGAGCAGCTGCGCCGCGCGACCGCCAAGGGCGTGACGGTGCGGACCCTGGCCCCGGCCGAGCTCGCGCCGGGCGAGCCGATCCGCGGCGCGCTCGACGGCCTGATCGCGCGCTGGTTGGCGTCGCGGGTGATCGCGCCGATGGGGTTCCTGGTCCAGGTCGATCCGTTCACGTTCCCCGACGAGCGGCGCTACTTCGTCGCCGAGCGCGCCGGGGCGGTGGTCGGGTTCCTGTGCGTGATCCCGATCTACGCCCGGCGCGGCTGGTTCTTCGAGGACTTCCTGCGCGATCCGAGCGCGCCGAACGGCACCGTCGAGCTCCTGGTCGACGCCGGGATGCGCGCGGCCGCCGCCGAGCACATGCCGTACGTGACGCTCGGCCTGGTGCCGCTGTCGGGCGAGGTCAGCCCGTGGCTGCGCGCGGCGCGCCGGTGGGGCAAGTCGCTCTACGACTTCGATGGCCTGCGCGCGTTCAAGGCCAAGCTCAAGCCGCGCGCGTGGGACCCGATCTTCCTGGCGTACCCGCGGACCGGCAGCGGGTACGTCGCGATGTTCGACACGCTGACCGCGTTCGCGCGCGGCGGCCTGCTGCGGTTCGGGCTCGAGACCTTGCTGCGCGGCCCCGCGATCGTGGTTCGCGTGCTCGCCGTGCTGCTCGTCGCGTGGACCGCGATGCTCGCGCTGCCGATCAGCGCGCCGTGGTTCCCGTCGCCGGCCTGGCAGTACGGCTGGGTCGGGTTCGACGTCGCGCTCGCCGGCGCGCTGCTGGTGCTCAGCTTTCGCTGGCGCCCGGGGCTCGCCGACCTGGTCGCCACCGCGGTCACCGCCGACGCCGTGCTGACCCTGGGCCAGGCGATCGTGTTCGACCTGCCGCGCCGCCGCGGCCCGGTGGACATCGCGATCGCGATCGTCGCGATCTGCGCGCCGAGCTTCGCCGCGGTCCTTTTGTGGAACGCCCGCGTTCATCGCCCGCGCTGACCCGCGCGGCTCAGGGAGTTTCGGCCGGGCGGTTCCAGTCGATCAGCTTGAGGTCCTGGATCACGATCGTGTAGAGCACCGGGACCAGCAGCAAGGTGACCACGGTCGCGAATGCCAGCCCGGCGATCTGCGCGTAGCACAGCGGCTGCCACAGCGGGCCACCGTGCAGCGCGAGCGGGACCAGGCCGAGCACCGTCGCCACCACGGTGATCAGCACCGGGCGGAGCCGGGCCAGGCCGGCGTCGAGCAGCGCCTCGCGCATCGGTTCGCCGCGCTCGTGCATCTCCTCGATGAAGTCGAACAGCACGATCACGTGGCTGACGATCACGCCCATCAGGCTGATGATGCCGAGCAGCGCCATGAAGCTGAGCGGCGCGTCCATGATCACGAGCCCGACCACGGCGGCCATCGCGCCGTACGGCAGCGCGACGAACACCACCAGCGGCTTGACGGCGTTGCGGAACTGCAGGACCAGCGCGAGGTAGATCGCCGCGAGCAACAGGCCGAACACGATCGCCATGTTGTGAAAGCTCTTGGTCTGCTCCTCGGCCTCGCCGCCGATGTCGAACCGGTAGTCGCCGGGCATCGTGCGGCGCAGCTCGTCGAGCGCCGGCTGCGCGGCCTTCATGACCTGGGACGGCAACAGGCCCGCCGCCGGGAACGCCGACACCGTGATCGTGCGGAACTGATCGCGCCGCCGGATCTTCTCGGTCTGCAGCGAGTAGGTCAGGCGCGACACCTGGCCGAGCGGGACCTTCTGCGCGCTGTTCTGCGCGGTGACGTAGAGGTTCTCGATCTCGCTGATCTGCGCGCGCTCCTCGGGCCGCAGCCGGCTGATGATCGCGAGCTCGTGGTCGCCCTCGCGCAGCCGGCCGACCGTGGCGCCGGTCATCGCGGCGGCCGAGGACTGCGCGACGTCGAGGTTGGTGATGTTGGCGAGGTTGGCCCGGTCGGGGTCGACCTCGAGCTTGACCGCGAACGTGTCGGCGCCCCAGTCGTCGCGCACCCGGGCGGTCCCCGGCGTGGCGCGCAGGATCGCCTTGGCGCGCTCGGCGAGCGCCCGCAGGGTCGGGATGTCCTCGCCGGAGATCCGGACCGAGACCGGGATCCCGACCGGCTTGCCGGTCTCGAGCTCGCGGACGTCGACCCGGGCGCCGGCGATCGCCTTGGCGAGCCGCGCCTGCAGGTACGGCACGAGGAACCGGGTGTCCTCCTTGTCGCTGACCTGGATCACGAGCTGCGCGTAGTTGAGCTGCTGCAGCTCGGGCGACACCGAGAACCAGAACCGGGGCCCGCCGCCGCCGTCGAACTCGGTGATCGACGCCAGCACCGGCTCGCCGCGGTCGTGCTCGGCCGACCACGCGGTGATCCCGGCCTCGATCGCCTTCTCCACCTCGATCGCCTTGTTGCGGGTCGCGCCGAGCGTGGCGTCCTCGGGCAGCCAGATGTCGACGTACGACAGGTAGGACAGGTCCTTGGGGAAGAACGCCGACTTGACGCGCTTGGCGTAGATCCCGGCGCCGGCGATCAGCGCGATCGACAGCCCGAACACCACCAGGCGGTGATCGATCGCCCAGCCGACCACGCGGGTGTACAGCTTGCCGAACCCGCGGGCCCGGCGCTCCTGGGGGCTCGGCGGCGGCCGGCGCGGGGCGCGCAGCAGCGTCGAGCCGAGCAGCGGCACGAACGTCATCGACACGATGCGCGACGCGATCAGCGACAGGCTGAGCACGACCGGCAGCGAGTGGATGAACGTGCCGACGTCGCCGGGCAGGGTCAGGAACGGCAGGTACGCGGCGACGTTGGTCACCGTGGCGAACATGATCGCGGTCGCGAGCTTGGTCGGGCCCAGCCACGCGGCGATCCGCGCCTTCCAGCCCGCGCCGAGCGAGTTCTTGATCGCATCGCTCGCGACGACCGGGTCGTCGATCAGTAGGCCCAGCGCGATGATCAGCGACGCGATCGAGATCTGCTGGATGTCGACGCCGAACGCCTGCATCAGGCCGAACGTCATCGCCAGCGTGATCGGGATGCACAGCGCGAGCAGCAGCGCGGTGCGCCACTCCCAGAACCCGACGAGCGCGACGATCACCACGAGCACGATCGCCTCGTACAGCGACTTCATGAACAGCCCGACGTTCTCGCGGACCTGCAGCGGCTGGTCCGAGGTCCGGCGCAGGATCAGCTCGTCGGGCAACAGCCGCTGGACGTTGGCGAGCTCGGCGTCGACCTGGGTCGCGAACTCGGCGATCTGCTCGCCGCGCCGCATGTTGACCGCGAGCGTGATCGCGCGGCTGCGCACGAACCGGCCGCTGGCGTCGCGCGCGGTCAGGTAGTTGAGGAACCGCGGCGGGCTCTGGTAGTCGCGGCTGATGTCGACCAGGTCGCGCAGGTAGACCGGCGCGCCGGCCGGGCTGGTCGCGACCACGACGTCGCCGATCTGCTGCTCGTTGGACAGCTCGCCCGACGGGTCGATCGAGACGTTCTTGCCGGCGACCTCGAGCGTGCCGCCGGGCGCGGTGATGTTGCGGGCGGCGATCGCGTTGCCGAGCAGCGACGCTTGCAGGCCGTACGACGCGAGCCGCTCCTGCGAGTACTCGAGGTGGATCTGCTCGGGCAACACCCCGGTGCGCGTGACCTTGGAGACGATCGGCACGCGCTGCAGGTAGCGCTGGATCTGATCGGTCGCCTGATCGAGCTCGTGGTAGCTGTACCGGTTGCCGGCGACCATCGCGAGCTTGGCCTCGGCGTCTTTGGGGTCGCGGACCACCGTGGGCACCCACACGTCGGGGTGGAGCTCGGAGACCCGCAGCTCGGTCTCGGCGAACTCGGCGAGCCGGGCGAGCAGGGTCGCGTCGTCGAGCGTGGTCGCGACGTCGATCCCGGCGAACCCGGGGTTCTCGATCAGCCGCGCGTCGCCGGTGCCGGGCAGCGCGTCGAAGTAGCGCAGCACGCGGTCGCTGACCCGGCGCATGACGTTGGTGTTGATGTCCGACGGGAAGCTGATCACCATCGTCGCGCGCGGGCCGGGCGCGCGGGCCGTGGCGGCGCCGGCGCGGACCGCGGTGATCGCCTTGGCCACCGCGGCGGCGCGCAGCTGCAGCTCGAGCGCGGTGACCGGCGGGCTCGCGACGGTGAGCATCAGGGTCGCGGTGTCGCCGAAATCGCGCTGGAACTGGATCGGCCCGGCGCCCTGCGGCAGGTCGTGGATCGCATCGAGCCGGCCCTGGATGTTGTCCCACTCCTTGGCGCGATCGGCGACGTCCTCCTTGAGCGTGACGTAGACGATCGCGACGCTGGTCCGGCTGATCGACTCGATCTTCTCGACGTTGGCGTTCTCGGCGAGCTTCTGCTCCATCTTGCGGGTGACCAGCTGCTCGACCTTCTCGGCCTCGGCGCCGGGCCACGTGCACGACGCGACCGCGACCCGGACCTCGATCGTCGGGTCCTTGGCCTTGGGCATCTTGGCGTAGCCGTAGGCGCCCCACGCGACCGTCGCGATCAGCGCGACCCACGCGATGTGGCGGTTCTCGGTGAAGAACCGCGCGGTGTTGCGCTTGTGCGCGACCAGCTCCTTGTCGCGGGCGCGCTCGGTCGCGTGATGATCTTGCTCGGGGGCGTCGCTCACTGGATCACCTCGACGTGCTCGCCGTCGGACAACAGGCCGGCGCCTTGCACGACCACGGTCTCGCCGCCCTTGAGCCCGTGCTGGACCGGGATGACGCGGCCGAGGTACTCGCCGAGCTCGACGTCGCGCGCGTGGACGGTCGGGGGACCGCCGGTGGTATCGACCACGAACACCGCGAACTGCGTCGGGTGGCCGGGCGAGCGGACGATCGCCGAGAGCGGGATCAGCGGCGCCGCGGCGGCCTGCGGATCGCCGGCGCCCTCGAGCGAGAGCGCGGCGACCGAGCCCGGCTTGAGCCGGCCGTCGGCGTTGGGGATCGTGACGTCGACCTCGAACACCCGGCTGCGCGGATCGGCCGACGGCGCGATCAGCGAGATCCGGCCCTCGAACTTCTCGCCGGGGTACGCCTCGGTGGTGATCGTCAGCGCGGCGCCGAGATGGACCCGCGGCAGCACGGTGTCGGGCACGCCGAACGCGGCCTTCACGCTGCCGACGTCGGCGACCGAGAACGCCACGGTGCCGGGGGCGGCGAGCGCGCCGACCTCGACCGAGCGCTTGAGCACGATGCCGGTCAGCGGCGAGCGCAGCACGCTGTCGGACAGCGCGGTCGCCGCCTGATCGACCCGAGAGCGGGCGCCGGACAGGGTCGCGGTCGCGCCGTCGCGCTTGGTGCGGGCGGCGTCGAGCTCGGCGCCGGCGATCGCGTTGGTGTCGGCGAGCTTCTGGGTGCGCGTGAAGTCGAGCTCGGCCTGATCGAGCCCGACCTTGGCCTGGGCGAGCGCCGCCTGGGCCTCGGCGAGCCGCTGCGCGTAGTCGGTGCTGCGGATCGCGGCGAGCTGCATGCCGGCGCGCACCGTGTCGCCCTCCTGCAACAGCCGCGGCTTGCCGTCGACGCCGGGCACCGTGGCGACCGAGTCGACGTAGCCGCCGACCTTGAACGACAGATCGAGCCGGGTCGCAGGGTTGATCTGCGCCGAGTAGTGCGTGCCGGCGACGTTGGCGGCGTGCTCGACGAGCGCGACCTTGACCGCCGTGGGCTGGGGGACAGGGATCGGGTCGTGGTGGCAGCCGGCGGCGGCGAGCGACGAGGCGGCGATGGCCGCCGCGGCGGCGCCGGTAGCGAGCGAGACGAGGGCAGAGCGCATGGCCGCAGCGTAGATCCGGCCGGCGCCGCAGACTGTCAACCAGCCGACAGAGTCGCAACACCCCGGCGGGCGCTTCCGGTGGTGCTGCAATCATCCATGCCACCCGCGCCAGCGGTCCGACCGGTGGGCACGCGGTCGTCCGGGACCGTCGGGTCAACGGTCAGGACTGGTAGGGCGCGGATGCTGGAGCTGGGAGGGCAAGCAGCATGGAAGCTCGCCCATGACGATTGGTATTTTGCTGGCAGCGATTTGCAATTAGCTTCGCTGTTGTTTGTGGGGCAATGCTGCAATCGACCGAGGAAGCATGGATTTTGATCTACAGCGCTTCCCTTGTCAGATCGGCAGTGTAGATTGGCGCACGGCGACGGTGATCCGGATACCGCGGTGGCGATCGCGCAGGCGGCGGACGCCGCGATCGCGAGCTTTCCCGAGGAACAGCAGATGCTATACTCGGCACTGATCGAGTCCGCCCTGAGCGCCGCTGCTAGAAAGGCTTTCGCAATGCTGGTTGGAGAGAAGAGGAAGAACTTCCTGGAGCGACAGTACGACCGCCACTATGAGCGTGGCATTGCCGAGGGTAAAGCCGGAGGTAAGATCGAAGCGCTCTTGCAGCTCCTCGCGTCGCGAGAGCTGACCCTCAACGACGACCAGCGGCAGCGGATCATGTCCTGTACGCAGCTCGAGACGATCGATCGCTGGCTGGCGAGCGTGCTATCGGTCGCGTCGGTCGATGAGCTACTCGGGCCACGCTGAGGCCGCGTCGCGCGCTGACGGCTACTATAGGGCGGCGAGGCTGCGCAGGCCGGCGGCGTCGATGATCTCGACCTCGCCGCAGGCGAGGCCCTTCACACCGCGGCAACCGTCAGCGCGCAGCCGGCATCGCTGATCGCACGGTTGCGCTCGCCCGCACGAGTTACCATCCGCTCATGGCAAAGCTCGTGTTCGGGATGTCGCAATCGCTCGACGGCTACGTCGACGACGCGGCGGGTACGCTCTGCATGCCGGCGCCGAGCCCGGCGCTGTTTCGTCACTTCGTCGACGTCGTCGCCGGCCACGCCGGCGCAATCTACGGCCGGCGCATCTACGAGGTGATGCGCTACTGGGAGGTCGATCGGCCGGAGTGGGACGTGGCGGAGCGCGAGTTCGCCGCCGCCTGGCAACGGCAGCCGAAGTGGATCGCGTCGCGCACGCTCGCGTCGGTCGGACCGAACGCGACGCTGATCCGCGGCGACCTCGAGGCGTTCGTGCGCGACCTGAAAGCGACGGTCGACGGCGAACTCGACGTCGCCGGGCCCGAGCTTGCGGCCGCCCTGGCGCCGCTGATCGACGAGTACCGGCTCTACTTCAGGCCCTACGTGCTCGGCGCCGGCAAGCCGTACTTCGCCGGCGCGCGGCCGCCGCTGCGCCTCGTCGCCACGGACCGCATCGGCGAGGACGTGGTCCGGCTGACCTACGTCCCCGCGTGAGGCGCTGCTCGGGCCACACCGAGGCCGCGTTGCGCGCCGGCGGCTACTACAGGGCGGCGAGGCTGCGCAGGCCGGCGGCGTCGATGATCTCGACCTCGCCGTAGGCGAGCTTGACCAGGCCGAGGGCCTCGAGCTCCTTGAGCGCCTGGTTGGCGGTCTGGCGCGAGACGTTGAGCATCATCGCGAGCTGCTCCTGGCGCAGATCGACGGTGCGCCGCGGATGCGTATGGTCGCCGTAACCTTCGATCATCATCGCGAGCCGGCGGGCGAGCCGGACCCGCGGCGGGACCTGCGCGACGTCCTCGAGCGCGAGCAGCGCGAGCCGCAGCTTGTGGGCCATCAGGACCGCCAGCTGGCGCCAGTGGCGCGGCTCGGCCTCGAGCATCGCTTCGAGCGCAGGCTGGGGCACGTGGAGCAGCGTGCCGGCGACGTCGGCCGTGGCGTCCTGGGTGCGCGGCAGGCCGTCGAACACCGACGGCTCGCCGAACCAGCTCGGCGGCTCGATCACCATGTGCAGGATCTCGCGGCCGGTGTCGCTCTGGCCGGACAGCCGCACCGCGCCGTCGACCACCGCGAACAGCCCCGAGGCCTCGTCGCCGCGCGCCATGACGCGCTCGCCAGCGGCGGTGGTGCGGACCACCGCGGCGTCGAGCAGCGCGACCTGCAGCGCGTCGGGCACCGCTGCGAACCACCGCCCGGTGCGGAGCAACTCGCGGTAGTCACGCGGACGCAGGCGCTTCACCAGCCGCCGGAGCTGATGTATGGGTTGACCGGGGGGGCCTCGGGGAACGTCGGCTCCGGAGCCTCGCGGCCCACCGGCAGCTCACCCTTCGACGCCGAGAGTGATGGCCCCATCTGCTTGATGAGCCGGCGCCGCTGGGTCCACCGCAGTGCGAAGAACATGCCGAACGATAGCGGCAGGCCGAGCACGAGCCCGACCGCGGTATGCGCCGCCAGCATGCCGACCGTGACGCCGATCGCGGTGACTGATGACGCGACGAGCCGCGTGCCGGCGCGCGCGACGACCTGGCGTTCGATCGCCTGGGTGCAGCGATCGCATAGTCCGCGCTGCAGATGACCTGCGCAACGCGCCCGGCCGCATGATGCGCACGGCCCGATGGCGGGCGTTTCGCACATGCATCGCTCGACGTACTCCTGCTCCCGGTACAAGTGCCTCCAGTATAGCGCGGGGCGGCGCGGTCGTGGTCACGGAGCCGCGCGCGGCGCGCAGGTTGCGGCGGGAGGGCGCAACCACCGGCTGCGTCGGGCCAACCGGCAAACTCGCCATGTTATAGAGCAAGGCCTTCGTGTCGGCTCCTCGCAGTTCCCCCGAGCGCGTGCTGGCGGTGATCGCCGAGCGCAAGCTGGCGCTCGAGCTGAGCACGCTCGACATCTGCTTCGTGGTCGCGCTCCACGTCCGCGGCGAGGCGGCCGGGCTGACGTCGTTCACCGAGACCCAGCTCGAGGAGGTGTTCGCGCAGGCCAGCGCGGTGGCGCAGCCCGAGGCCGATCAGCTGCGGCGCCGCGCGACGCTCGCGATCCAGCGGCTGCGCGATCAGCGGATGCTGGCGCGCGTCGACGGCCAGGGCGTGGTGCGCGCCGGCGAGCTCGCGCTGACCCGGCTGGCGGCCGGCATCGTCCAGTTCTATCTCGAGGAAGACGTCCTGACCCGCGAGACCCTGGGGCTGCTGACCGCGAGCCTGCGGGTCGCGATCACCGGCGTGCGCGAGGCGGCGCAGCGCGCGGTCGAGCCCGCGGCGTGGCAGGACGGTGTGGCGGGACCGCTGCGGGTGACGATCACCGAGCTGGTCGCCGGGATCGAGCGCCGCCAGCGCGGGCTCGATCTGCAGCAGGAGGACTTTCAGGCCGAGATCCGGCGGCTGCTCGAGGCCGACTGGTTCGGCGCGATCGAGCGCTGCCAGGGCCTGCTCGAATCGACCAGCGCGACCTTGCGCGAGCTCAACGAGGTGCTGCTGCGCGACACCGCGGTGCTGCTCGGCCTGCTGCAGGACATCGAGGAGCTGGCGATCGCGGCGGCCGAGCCGGACGCCGAGGCAGCGGCGCACCGGCTGATGGATCAGGTCGATCGGATCGCGGCGTGGGGCTCGGCGCGCCAGCGCGCGTGGTCGGAGTACTTCCAGTACGTGCATCGCTACCTGCGCGACGTGGTGCGGCTCGATCCGACGCGCGCGCTGATGCAGCGGCTGCGCGATCAGCTCGCCGGCGCGGGCCGGCGGTTCGCGCTGGCGTACGCCGGGGCGCCGCCGATCCGGATCCTGCGCACGGTGACCGCGCTGCCGGATCGTCCGCCGGTGGTGCGGCCGCGCGCGCCGCGCGAGAACCAGCCCGAGCCCGACGCGGGCGAGGATCCGCAGGTCGCGCTCGATGGCAAGGTCCAGCGCGCGCTCGACGGCGGCGCGACCGCGCTGTCCGCGGTCACCGGCGAGGTCACGACCGAGCTGCCGGCGATGGAGCGGTTCGTCGAGGCCGGGCGGGTCGCGCAGACCGTGGCGCGGCTGGCGCGCGCGGCGTCGGCGATCGAGCGGCCGTGGGTCCCGGTCGGCGACGATCTGCTGATCGAGGACTGGACCTTGCGGCCGGGCCCGCCGCGCGCGCCGGACGCGAAGAACGAGAACGCGGAGCCGCCAGGGCCGCGCGGTGCGAGTGGTGATGCCGGCGGCGGCGCAGGCGATGCGAGCGGTAGCGGCAGTGCGAGCGGTGACGGCGGCGCGGGCGATGCGAGCGGTAGCGGTAGTGCGAGCGGTGATGGCCGCGCGAATGATGCCGGCGGCGATCGGAAGCATGCGTCGGCGGGAGACGTGGGATGACGCGGCCGGGGTACGCGCAGCTGCAGGACGTGATCCTCGACGCCGAGTTCCCCGAGCTCGACCTCGCGCTGCGCCGCGGCCGCCACATCGATCGCGAGGACGTCGCGTGGTACGCGCTGCTCGGCGATGCCCAGGACCACCTCGAGGCGTTCTACCGCCGCTACGGTTGCGAGCTGATCCACAAGACCGATGGCTACTTCTACCTGCTGCCGACCGGCGACAAGCTGTCGCGCCGCCAGCTCGCGCCGGGCGATATGGTGGTCGGCCAGGCGCTCGCGCTGTTGTATCTGCACCCGTCGACGGTCGAGCGCGCCGGGCTGCACACCCACGAGGAGTTGATCGCGCAGCTCGCGGCGGTGATGGGCTCGGACGCGCTGATCCGCGCGTTCAACCCCAAGCGGCGGCGCTACGACGAGCGGGTGGCGCAGAAGGCGGTGCGCTCGCGGGTCGGCGAGGCGGTGCGCCGGCTCGCCGGGCTGGGCTTCGTCGAGCTGGTCGATGACGAGCAGATGCGGTTGCGGCCGGCGCTGATGCGGTTCGCCGAGCCGGTGCGCGGGCTGTCCGAGCCGGCGGAGGCGCTGGCGCAGCTGGTGGCGCGCGGCGAGATCGCGCTCGAGGACGACACCGTGGCGCACGCGGATGGCGACGGCGAGGACGATGGCGGCGATGGCGGCGCGGACGACGACGAGCTTGGCGCGGGCGCAGGCGCGGACGACGGCGAGTCGGGCGCTGGCGCAGGTGCGGACGACGGCGAGCCCGAGGCCGCGGTCGAGGCGGGGACCGGCGCGGGTGGGGCTGGTGCGGCCGGGGCCGAGCGTGGCGAGCGTGCAGCCCAGGTCGCCCCGCATCGCGGCGCCGGCGCGGACGACGATGACGACGACGATGGCGACGATCCATGACCCGGGCGCGGATCGCGGCGCTCGCGCTGGTCAACTGGAAGGGCGTGTTCTACGAGCGCTACCTGCTCGATCGCCACGTCACCGCGCTCGAGGGCGCGAACGGCGCCGGCAAGACCACGGTGATGATCGCGGCGTACGTCGTGCTGCTGCCCGATATGTCGAAGCTGCGGTTCACCAACCTCGGCGAGAGCGGGGCGATCGGCGGCGACCGCGGGATCTGGGGCCGGCTCGGCGAGCCCGGGCGGCCGTCGTACACCGTGCTCGACCTCGAGGTCGACGGCGCGCGGTTGCTCGCCGGGGTGCGGCTGACCCGCGCGAGCGAGCCCACGGTCGAGCCGACCGCGTTCGTGGTCACCGGCCTTGCGCCGGAGGTCCGGCTCTCGGACCTCCTGCTCGTGCGCCAGCTCGACGGCGATCACGTGCCGCAGCTCGACGAGATCGCCGCGGCGGTCGAGCG
This sequence comes from Kofleriaceae bacterium, assembly GCA_036271215.1. Classification (GTDB taxonomy): domain Bacteria; phylum Myxococcota_A; class Polyangia; order Haliangiales; family Haliangiaceae; genus JABFXX01. The sequence continues at coordinate 12,126 of DATBBB010000207.1, forward strand.
CGCCGGTGGGGCGCTCGAGGTGTTCCGCACGATCAAGGACTACTTCGCGGCGCTGTTCGAGCGCGGGGTCACGCCGATGCGGCTCGCGACCGACGAGGAGCGCGGCAAGCTCAACGAGATGCTGCGCACCAGCATGACCGGCGGGATCTCTCGCGCGCTGACCAGCGAGCTGCGCGGGTTCCTGCTCAAGGAGGAGACCGGCCTGGGTGACACGCTGTCGCGGATGCGGGCGAACCTCGAGGCGTGCCGCAAGACCCGCGCCGAGGTCTCCGAGTCGCGCCAGCTCGAGCGCGAGATCACCGCGATCTTCGAGGCCGGCGCCGAGATGTTCTCGGCGGCGGTCCACGCGACCCGGCTCGCCGCCGGTGAGGCCCAGCAGCGGATCGCCCAGGCGCGGCCGGCGGTCGACGACGCGCTGCGCACCCAGCGCGACCGCGAGGCCGAGATCGTCGCGCACCAGGAGCGCGAGCGCGCGCTCGAGGCCCGGCGGGCGGCGGCGCGCGCCGACCTCGCGCGGGTCACCGCCGAGCGCGATCGCCGGGTCGCGGTCGACGCGGTGACGTTCCGGATCGGCGAGCTCGAGCGCGAGCTGGCCGGGCTCGCGGCGGCGGCGCAGACCGTGCGCCGGGCCCAGGCGCTCGCCACCACCGAGCGCGCCGCGGCCAAGCACGGCCGGGTCGCCGCGCGCGAGGCCTACGATCGGGCGTCGCTCGGGCTCGTGCACCTGCAGCAGGGGCTCGACGAGCTGGTGCGCCGCGCCCACAGCCACCGCCAGCTCGAGCGCCGGCTCGCCGAGGCTCGTGCGCTGCTCGATCGGCCGGCGCTGACCGCGGACGGCGCGGCGGCGGCGCTCGCCGAGCTCGACGGTGCGCGGACCCGCTGCGAGGCCGAGCGCGCCCGGCTCGATCGCGACACCCGCGATCTCGAGGCGCGGCGCGACGACCACGCGCGGGCGTGGGCCGCGCTGGCGGCGATCGACGCCGGTGAGGCCGCGGAGCCACCCGAGCGCTCGCCCGAGGAGCTGCATCGCCACGCGCGCGGGGTGCTGGTCCGGCTCGCCGAGCGCGAGGCGCTGCTCGGCCGGGCGCACGAGCTCGAGCGCGAGCAGCGCGATGCCGAGCGGCTCGCGGCCCGGCAGGCCGCGGCGCGGATGCTCGCGGCGGAGCTCGGGCTCGCCGGCGGTCCCGGGGCCGCGCCGGGAGGAGCATCCGGAGCCGGAGCTGGGATCGGAGCTGGGACCGGTCCCGGGGCCGGCAGCGCGACGGCGAATGTCCTGCGCGAGCTCGACGAGGTCGAGCGCGCGGTGCAGGCTGCCGAGGACGAGGCGCGGCCGGATCCGGCCGCCGATCCGCGGCCGCAGCTCGAGGCGCTGCACACCCGGCTCGCGGCGATCGACGATCGGCTGGTGACCTGGCTGCTCGCCTCGCAGGCCGCGCACCGGCTCGCCGAGCTCGGGCCACCGCCGGCGACCCAGGCCGCGGTGGTCGCGCTGCGCGACCGCGTGATCGAGGACCAGCGCGCGCTGACCGTCCAGCGCGGCGAGCGCGAGGCCGCGCGCGAGCAGGTCCGGCTGCGGGCGACCGCGCTCGAGCGCAGCGGCACCGCGATCGATCCGGACCTCGCGCGGCTGCGCGACGAGCTCGGCGGCGAGCTGCTGGTCGAGCGGTTCGAGGATCTCGACGTCGAGGCCGCGAGCTGGGTCGAGGCGCGGCTCGGGCCGCTCGCGGGCGCGCTGATCGTCGACGATCCGGTGGCGGCGGCCGAGGCGATCCGCGGTGGCGAGCGCGCCGCGCCGACGGTGTGGCTGGTCGCCGCCGGCTCGCCGCTCGAGATCGAGCCCGGCCCCGATGCCACCGGCCCGCAGCTGGCGCTGGACACGCGGGCCCTGGACGCTGCCGCCAAGGTCGCTGGACCGGTCGCGCCGAGCTCCGAGCTGGGTCCCGCGCCGAGCTCCGAGCTGGGTCCCGAGCTGGAGCCCACGCCGAGGCCCGCGCCGAGTTCGGCGCCGAGGTCGACGCCGAGGTCGGCGCCGAGTCCCGCGTCGAGTCCCGCGCCGAGTCCCGCGCCGAGTCCCGCGCCGGTCGATGACGTGATCTGCCGCGAGCCGTTCGGCGTGCGGGTCACGCGGCGCGCCGAGCGGCCGGTCCTCGGCCGGCGGGCCCGCGAGCGGACCGTCGCCGAGCTCTACGCGCAGGTCGCGCGCGACGGCGAGGCGCTCGACGCGCTGACCGCGCAGGCGGCCAAGCTCGCCGGCTGGCGGCGCGACGCCGAGCAGCTCGCCGGCCACGCCGCGGTGTGGCTCGCCGGTGATCCGACCGACGAGCGCGCCCGCGTGCAGGCCGAGATCGCCGGTCGCGAGCTGGCCGCGCAGGCGTACGAGGACCGGATCCGTACCGCGCACGCCCGCGCGACCGCGGCGCGGCGCCGCCGCGATGGCCTGCGCCGGCTGCTCGGCGATGCCGCGCTGCTCGACGGCCCGGACCACGCCGCGCGCGCCGCCGAGCTGGGCCGGATCCGCGCCGAGCTCGCGGCCACCCGCGCCGAGCTCGAGCGCGCCGCGCCGCATCGCGCGGTGCTCGCCGAGCTGGTCGACGTGCTGCGCCGGCCGCCGCCCGACGATGCGCTGCGCGCCGCCCAGCTCGCGCGCGCGGCCGAGCTCGCCGGCGAGCTCGATCGGCTGTTCCTCGCGCGCGGTGCGCTCGAGGACGTGGTCGCCCACCGCCAGGCCGCGGCGTGGGGCGATGCCGAGCAAGCGCTCGCGGCGCAATCGGGGCTGGCCCCGGCGCTCGAGCGCCAGCACGCCGATGCGCGCGCGGCGGCCGAGACCGCCGAGCTGGCCGAGGCCGCCGCCGACACCGCGTGGGAAGCCGCGACCGCCGCCGCGCACGAGGCCGAGGCCCAGCTGTCCGCCGCCACCGCGCACCGCGATCGCGCGCAGGGCGAGCTGGTCGCGCTCGGTGGGCCGGCCGGCGCCGCCGAGGCCGCCGATCAGGAGCGCGTGGTCGCCGCGGCGATCGAGTACGTCAACGGCATCGAGGCCGATCTCCGCGCGCTGGTCACCGCGGCCGCGCTCGCCGCCGAGCGCCGCGATCAGGCCGCGCGTGCGGCCGAGGAAGCGGCCACCCGGTTGACCACCGAGACCCGCAGCGCCGGTCCCACGGCCGCGGCGTGGGCCGAGCTGCGCGAGACCGCCGAGACCGCGGGCCTGTTGTCGCCCGCGCTCGCGAGCGCCGCGCACGCCGGCCGGTCCAGCATCCAGCTCACGGCCGACGCGTGGAGCAAGCGCGAGGTCCTGCTCGATCGCGTGGCTCGTGCGCGCGGTGGCACCGAGCTCGCCGACGCGATCCGCGCGCTCGCGCTCGACGGTCCGAGCTACCTGCGCGCGTGGCAGCTGACCCGCGAGTGGCTCCGCCACCGGGTGCCGGCGCAGGTCGTCGAGGTCGACGAGCCGCTGCTCGCGCTCGAGCGGCTGCGCAGCCACCTCGACGTGCTCGAGGGCCGGCTCGCGCGCCAGGAGCACGATCTGCGCGGCGCGTCCGAGGACGTCGCGCGCGGCATCGACATCCAGCTCCGCCGCGCCGGCGGCCAGGTCCGCCGGCTCAACCAGCAGCTCGACGGCATCCGGTTCGGCAGCGTGCACGGCATCCGGGTCGAGCTGCGCCGGATCGATCGGATGGAGCAGATCCTGCGCGCGCTGCGGCTCGGCGAGGCGCAGGAGCTGCTGTTCCTGTCGTCGATCCCGATCGAGGAGGCGCTCGACGAGATCTTCCGGCGCTACGGCGGTGGCCGCGGCGGCGGCGGCGAGCGGCTGCTCGACTACCGCGAGTACCTCGAGCTGGTGGTCCAGATCCGGCGCCAGACCTCGGGCGACTGGGAGCCGGCGAGCCCGACCCGGCTATCGACCGGCGAGGCGATCGGCGTCGGCGCCGCGGTGATGATGGTCGTGCTGACCGAGTGGGAGCGCGATGCCAACCTGCTGCGCGCGCGGCGCACCAGCGGCAGCCTGCGGTTCCTGTTCCTCGACGAGGCGAACCGGCTGTCGCGCGACAACCTCGGCGTGCTGTTCGATCTGTGCCGCACGCTCGATCTGCAGCTGCTGATCGCCGCGCCCGAGGTCGCGCGCGCCGAGGGCAACACGACGTACCGCCTGGTCCGCCACGTCACCGACGATGGCCGCGAGGAAGTGATCGTCAGCGGCCGGCGCGCCGCGGCGACGCCGGAGCCCGACGCCGGCGCGCCGCTGTGATCCGGCTACGCGAACAGCGCCGGTAGCTCGCGACCCGCCGGGCCGAGCACGACGTGATCGAACCGCGTGACGTTGGCCGGCGCCTCGAGGTTGACCAGCCAGGTGGTCCCGCCGACCCGCTTGGTCGCGTCGACCAGGCCGGCGGCGGGGTACACCAGCCCCGAGGTCCCGACCGCGACGAACACCAGATCGCGGCCGGCGGCGGCGATGAACTCGCCGATCCGATCGAGCGCGCCGGACGGCAGCATCTCACCGAACCACACGATGTCCGGGCGCAGCAGCGCGTCGCGGCCCTGGTCGCGGCACGCGCCGCACACCGGGACGCGCCCGGCCGGGTACGCCGTGGTGTCGGCGAACGGCGCGCGGTCGCATACCGCGCATCGCGTGCGCATCAGGTTGCCATGCATCTCGACCATCCGTTCGCTGCCGGCCGCGGCGTGCAGGCCGTCGACGTTCTGGGTCGCGAGCAGGAACCGATCGCCGAGCCGCTGCTCGAGCGCGACCAGCGCGCGGTGGCCAGCATTGGGCACGATGCCGGTCATCGCGGCGCGGCGGCCCGCGTAGAACCGCCACACCATCACCGGATCGCTCGCGAAGCCCTCCGGCGATGCGACCTGGGTGACGTCGTGGCCTTCCCACAGGCCGTTGGCGTCGCGAAACGTCGGCACGCCGCTCTCGGCCGAGATCCCGGCGCCGGTGAGCACGAGGACGCGCGAAGCTGGGGTGAGCTGGATCCGCATGCTTGTAAGTGTCATATGTACACCAACCTGGCAAGCCAGATCCGCAGCGCGGCGACTCCCGGCCGGGTGGGCTGGCCACGCGCTGCAATAGTCGGCGGCCGCGCGGCGTTAAAATTGCGCCGTGAAGCTCGCCGCGTGGCTCGTCGCCCTGTGCCTGATCGCGTGCGCCGGCCACGACCCATCGTCGGGCCATCTTGGTCATCTTGGTCATCTTGGTTATCCGGGTCATCCGGGCCACCCGGGCAGCAGCGAGGCCATGGCTGGCTCGGGCGCGCCGATCATCGCCCCGGTCGGCGCCCCGCACGGCGGGCGGATCGTGAGGATCGCCCTCACCGATCGCGGCGACGCGGCGCTGACCCTCGACTCGTTCTTCGAGCTCCGGCTGTGGCCCACGCTCGACGGCAGCCGCGAGCCGGTGATCGTGCATGGCCCGCGCGCGATGCAGCTCGCGCTCGGCCGCGACGGCGACCGGCTGTACGCCGCGCTGCTCGACGAGGCCGGCAACGTGGCGCTGCTGGTGTTCGATCCGCGCGGCGGCCTGGTCGGCCGGGGCCAGCTGGCTGCCGGAGCTTCTGCCGGGGTTCCGATCACCCAGGTCGTCGCGGTCGCCGGTGGTGTGGTCGTCCGGTGTGCGGACGAG
>DATBBB010000208.1:0-41919 GCA_036271215.1 Kofleriaceae bacterium
CGCCAAGGCGATGACCGGCAACTCCGACCGCGAGATCGCCGGCGGCGTCCGCGACTGCCTCGACGCGGTCGCCGAGGACGTCACCGACCGCCAGATCCTGCCGTTCCTGAAGCGCCTGACCACCGCCGGCAGCTGAGCCGCCGGCAAACGCTGCCCTCGATGGGCGTCACAAGAACCTGCCACCTGAGCGGCTCATCGCGAGCCATGCACCGTGAGTTGACGCGGCGGTCAGCCGCTGACGGCGGTCAGCCGCCGACGTGAACGGTGACGTCGGCGGACAGGCCTGGGCGCATCGCGGCGCGCGGCGCGTCCTTCCAGGTGATCTTGACCGGCACGCGCTGCACGACCTTGACGAAGTTGCCGGTCGCGTTGTCGGGCGGGATCATCGAGAACCGGGCGCCGGTGGCCGGCGAGATGGTGTCGACCACGCCGTGGAAGGTCTCGCCCGGGTAGGCGTCGAGCTCGATGTCGACCGGGTCGCCGGGCTTCATCTGGCCGACCTGGACCTCCTTGAAGTTGGCGACCACATAGGTCTCGAGTGGGACCAGCATCAGGAGGCTCTGGCCGGACATGACCTGCTGGCCGGCGTGCGCGCCGAGCTTGGAGATCATGCCCGCGGTCGGCGCGACCACGGTGGCGTAGCTGCGCTGGAGCTTGGCCTTGTCGACCGCGACCAGCGCGGCCTTGACCCGCGCCTCGGCGAGCTTGGCGCTGGCCTGGGTCGACGCGACGATCTGATCGACCGGGGTGCTCTGGGTGACGTGGCCCTGGGCCTCGGCGACCCGCGACGCGGCGAGCCCGCGCTGCTCGTGCGCCATCTGGAGCTGCGCGCTGGCGGCGTCGAGCGAGGCCTTGGCGACGTCGCGGGTCTGCTGGGCGTGCTCGACGTCGCGCCGGGTGCCGGCCTGCTGCGCGAACAGATCCTGGGAGCGCTTGAGGTCGGTCTCGGATGTCGCGAGGTCGGCCTGGGCCCGGGCGACCGCGGCCTGGGCCGCGCGGGTGGCCTCGTCGGCGCTGCGCACCGAGGCGCCGGCGCCGGTCAGCGCGGCGCGCGCCGACGACAGCCCACCGGTCGACGACGACTGCACGACGGCGACCTGCGCGTCGGCGGCGGCCTGCTGGGCGCGCGCGGCCTCGAGCTCGGCCTCCGAGCGCGCGACCTCGACGTCGAGGTCGGCCGGATCGATCTCGAACAGGACGTCGCCTGCCTTGACGATCTGGTTGTCGTGGACGCGCGCGGTCTTGATCACGCCGCCGACCCGCGCCGCGAGCGGCACGACGTCGGCCTCGACCTGCGCGTCGTCGGTGTTCTGCTTGTTCTTGGTCAGCTCGCGGTGGCCGAACCAGGCGCCCGCGACGACCACGGCGGCCACGCCGAGGATCAGGTACGCCCGCTTGGCCCGGCGGCCGCGCGCGGCGGCGGCGGCGTTGTCTTTGCTTTCGGCTTCCATATGGTCACTCCATGGACATTTCGACGTGCGCCTTTTCCTTGGTGCGCTTGACGCGCAGGAACAGGAGCAGCGGAATCACGATGATGAACGCGATGGTTTGCAGGATGAAGGTCTTGTCGAACCCGATCACGGTGCCTTGCAGCACGGTGCGGCCGGCGAGCATCTGGGAGGTCATCGCACCGGCGGTGTCGGGCGACAAGCCGTGCGCGATCATGCTGGCGCGGGTCGCCGCGGCCTGCATCGCGACCTCGGGCCGCAGCACGCTGACGTTCTGCGCCAGGCCGGTCGACGCGTAGCGGCTGTAGTTGGTGAACAGATTGGCAAAGATCGACAGGCCGATCGAGCCGCCGACCTGGCGCACGAAGCTGTTGACGCCGGCGGCGCCCGCCAGCTCGTGGCGCGGGATGTTCGACAGCGCGGCGGTGGTCAGCGGCACGAACAGGAACGCGAACCCGATGCCGGTGGTGGCGAGCGGCCAGATCAGGTCGCTGTTGGCGGTCAATAGATTTATGTCGGACTGCATCCAGCAGCCGAGCGCGGTCAGCAGCAGACCGACGGCGCACAGCAGCGACGGCCGCACCGAGTTGTAGAGCCGGCCGACGATCGGCGACGCGATCATCATCGCGATCGTGCGCGGCAACAGCACGATGCCGGACTGGGTCGCGGTGAACTTCATCAGCTCCTGGGTGAACACCGGGAGCAGGAACATCGAGCCCATCAACATCGCGAACACGACGCCGGAGATCGCGGTGCCCGACGCGAACGTCGGATCGCGGAACATCCGCAGATCGACGACCGGCGCGGTCGCGGTCAGCTCGCGGATGATGAACGCGAGCAGGCCGACGCCGGCGACGTAGCTCGCGATGATGATCGTGGTCGAGTCGAACCAGTCATCGGCCGGGCCCTCCTCGAGCACGTACTGCAGGGCGCCGATCGCGATCACCATCAGGATGATACCGGCGATGTCGAGGTTCTTGCGGGCGACCGCGGCGCGCGCGCGGTTGGCGACCAGGACGTCCGCCGGCTCGTGGACGTTGCGGAACGTCAGGTAGATGCCGAGGATGCCGACCGGCAGGTTGACGAAGAAGATCCACGGCCACGAGTAGTTGTCGGTGATCCAGCCGCCGAGCACCGGGCCGATCGCCGGACCGACCATGATCACCATCGAGAACACGGCCATCGCCATGCCCTGCTCGGACGGCGGGAAGGTCTGGCGCAGGATCGCCTGCTGGGTCGGCTGCAATGCACCGCCGCCGATCCCCTGCAGGATGCGCCACAGCACCAGCATCTCGAGCGACCGCGCGGTGCCGCACAGCACCGAGCCGATGGTGAACACCACCAGCGATGCGATGTAGACCCGCTTCTGGCCGAAGAACGAGCCGAGGAAGCCGGTCAGCGGCATGATCAGCACCATCGCGATCATGTACGCGGTGGTGATCCAGGTGATCTCCTGGAGCGAGGCGCCGAGCTCGCCGCGGATCTGCGGCATCGCGACGTTGACGATCGAGGTGTCGATCGTCGCCATCAGCGCGCCGAACGCGATCGAGATCGCCACGGTCCACTTGCCGACCTGGCGCGCCGGCGCGACCGGGGTCAGCGCCGCGGCGGCGGCGATCGCGCTCATGGCGCGGCCCCGTTCGCGGCACGCCCGGCAGCGCTGCGCGCCCCGGCGAGCAGGATATCGACGATCGCGGTGGCGTCGGCGGCGATCTCGCCGCCGGCCTGGATCCGGTGCACCGCGACGGCCTTGATCGCCGCCGTGATCACGATCGACAGCAGCTCGGCCCGGTCGGCGGAGATCGCGCCCTCGCGCACGCCGGCGTCGACGATCGCACGCGCCCCGGCGAGCAGATCCTGCGGCGTGGTCGAGCCCGAGGGCTTGAGGTGCTCGTTCTCGATCGCGACCTTGAGGAAGTTGCGGTGCGACTCGAACGCGCCGAGCACGTCGCGCACGAAGCCGCGCAGCCGGGGCTCGAACGCGAGCTCCGCGCCGGCGGCCATCGCCGCGAGCAGCTGGGGCCGGAACGTCGCGCGGCGCAACTCGAACAGGCCGCGGATCAGCGCGTCGCGATCGGTGAAGTAGTTGTACAGCGTGCCGACGGCGACCCCGGCGCGCTTGGCGATCTGGACCAGCGCGGCGTCGTGCAGGCCGTGCTTGGCGATCAGCTCCTCCGCGGCAGCGAGGATCGCCCCGCGCACCGTCTCGCGCGCGGCGTCGCGCACCGTGCGGCGCATCTGGGTGCGCAGCGCGCTCGGCGTCGGCCGGGCGAGCTTCGCGCGCCGGACGCGCCGTCTAGATGAATCCAGATTCACGAAGATGAATCTATATTCATTCTGGCCGCGGCGCAACGCACACCCCGGCGCCGAGCCGGCCGGCACACCGGATCCGCCCGTCGCTGCGCGGCCTTGCAGCCGGCAAGATTTTGCAGCGCGATCCACCGCCGGTGGTTCGACCGGCCCGGATCTCCAGGCCGAGCGGCGATCTGAGCGGTGATCGCCGGCGATGCGCCCGTGTGCCCGGCGTGCGCCCGGCGTACGCCCGGCGCAGCAACGACGCCCATCGGGCCCGCTCGCAGGCCGCCCCCGGCCATCGCGGCCGACGAACTCCTTGGCCACCGGATGCGCCGGCACACTGCTCGCATTGTCCTACACAGGAAGGTTGCCTCATGTCGCGCTTGACCCATGTTCTCACGGTGTTCGCACTCACCGGGGCGCTCGCCGGCGCCACGGTCGCGGCGTGTGGCGCGCGTCCGGGCGCGCCGGGCGAGATGCCGCCCACCGCGCCTCGGCCCGGTCCCACCGATCCCAGCGGAGCACCGACGCCGAGCACGCCCGGGGGCGGCCTTGGGCCCACGGTCCCCGCCGGCCTCGGCAGGACGATCGACGATGCCGGCACCCAGAACCCGCTGTCGCCTGGCCCGGTCTCGGTCCGCACGCTGCCCACGCCAGAATTTGCCGCCACGGCGTATGGCATGGTGTCTGGCCAGCAGACGCCGCCGCGCGATGCCGGCGCCAGCGATAGCTACGCGCCGCCGCTGCCGCCGATCCCCGATGGCGGTGTGCCGGTGGACAGCCGCCTGGAGCCGCGCGAGGTCGCCGAGCGGTTCACCGCGCAAGGCCAGTAGCGGTCGCGCCGACGCAGGCGCGTGCCTGGTGAGTGGGAGCACGGCGTAGGAGCGCGGCGCTCTCCGCCGTTCAGCGATGCGTCGGAGCACGGCGCGCTGCAGGTTTGGCCGCACGCGCCGTAGCTGCACGCGCCGTATGCGCCGCCGGCTTGGCCGCACGCGCCGTACGAGCCGGCCTGGCCGCACGCGCCGTATGCGCCGCCGGCTTGGCCGCACGCGCCGTACGAGCCGGCCGGGAGCCGGAGCCGGTGCTCGCAGCGTGCGACGCTCGCGACGACTTCGCAGCGCGGGCCGGCCGGTGGCCGCGGCCCGGCCTCACGGGCCCGGCGGTCGCACCGAGCGACGCCTTCAGCGCGGCCATCAGATCGGGGATCGACGCGCGCGCCACGCTCGGCGGCGCCTCGATCTCGCCGCCCTTGGCCTTGTCCGCGATCAGCGCCCGCACGCGCGCCTTGACCTCGTCCTTGTAGCGATCGGGGTCGAACGTCGCGTGGCGCAGGTGGTCGATCACCTGGCGCGCCAGCGCGAGCTCGGCCGGCGCCGCCTTGGGGTGCTTGATCGCCGGGACCTCGCTCCACGGCTTGATTTCGTCGGGGTAGCGCAGCTGGTGCATCGCCAGCCCGGTCTGGTACGGCCGCAGCGCGACGATGTACTGCTTGCCGCGCGCCGCGTACGCCGCGATCGCCACCAGCTCGGACTCGGCCAGCGCGTCGCGGAACAGCTGGTACGCCCGATCGCCCGACTTGCCCGCGCCGAGGTAGTAGCTGCGCTCGATGAACAGCGGATCGACCGCCGCCGCCGGCACGAACTCCTGGATCGCGATCTCGTCGGACGCCACCGCGTCGAGCGCGCGGAGCTCGGCGGTCGACAGCTCGACGAAGTTGCCCTTGGTGAGCTCGTAGCCCTTGGCCATGTCGTCGCGGTCCACCTTGCCGTGCGCCGGACACACATACTGCTGGTGCAGGCGCTCACCGCAGCCCTTGTGGATCAGGTGGAAGTGAACCTCGTGCGACGGTTCGCTGGTCGAGTAGATCTTGACGGGGATCGCGACCAGGCCGAACGCCAGGGTCGCGGTGTCGATGGAGCGCGCGGGCATGCGACCGCTTGTTGCGATGCACGTACCAACTCCGGCCGGCCGAGCGCGGCGGCGGCGCACGGCGAGCAAGGTACGCGCACCGGATCACTCGCAGCGCGCCGGCATGCGGCTCGCACGAAGTCACGCCATGACCTACTCACAACTCCGAGCCTCGCTGGGAGGCGCCGCGCTGGCCGCGACGCTCACCGCCGGCGCCGTCGTTGCGGTCGCGGTTGCGGTCGCGGCGGTCGGCGCGTGCGTCGAGCGGACCCAGCAGCCGCGCGTCGTCGGTCCGGTGATCGGCGAGTCGACCGCGGAGGGCCCCAAAGATCCGACCAGGCCGCCGCCCGATGCCGGCGGGGTGACCGAGATCTCGCGCCCGATCCACGGCCGGATGACCGCGGTGCCGAACCCCGTGATCACGGTCGACACCATGCCGTCGACTCTGCCGTCGAGTAACCAGCCGGCCAGCGGGACGACCGACGCGACGTTCTACGCGCCGGGTGTCGTGGTCCCCGGCAGCACCGCACCGGGCACGACCACCGCGGGGACCGCCGGCACGCCGCGGACCACCGGCTCCACGTCGGGCAACCCGATCGGCACCGGCACCGCGGGGCCCAATGGCCCGGGCACCGGCAACGGCTCGCCGACGCCGGTCGCGCAGCAGCCCGGGACCACCCAGATCCCGACCACGCCGGCGACCGGGGGACCGGGCACCGGCAACGCGCCGATCGTCCCGGCTCCGTCGCCGACCACGCCGGCCACACCGACCCCGTCGCCGGCCACGCCCGCGCCGGTGGTGCCCGCGCCGGTCACGGCCACGCCGGCCACGCCGCCGGCACCGACGGTCCCCGTCACCCCGCGCTGACCGTGCCGCGCCGCGCTACACCCCCGAGCCTGATGGGCCGCCCCGGCGGCGCCAGTGGCATGCCCCCCTCGACGCCGGGTGGATCGCAGCGCTACACCGAGTGGATGGAACCGGCGACGATCGCAGCCCTGCTCCGCGAGCTCGCCGTGTACTACGAGCTCGACGGCGACCGCCACCGCGCGTTCGCCTACGACCGCGCCGCCAAGGTCGTCGAGGCCGCCAACGGCCTGCACCGGCTGATCGATGAAGGCCGGCTCGAGGAGCTCCCCGGTATCGGGCCCTCGATCGCGCGCGTGATCGCCGAGCTGGCGCGCCGCGGCACCGTGGCCGTGCTCGAGCGGCTGCGCGATCACTGGCCGCCGATCGTGATCGAGCTGGCGCAGCTGCCGAAGGTCGGCGTGCCCAAGGCGCGCAAGATCTTCCAGGCGCTCGCCCCGGCCAACCTCGACGCGGTCGCCGCGATGTGCCGCGCCGGCGCGATCCGCGAGCTGCCCGGGTTCGGCAAGATCAGCGAGCAGAAGATCCTCCAGGCGATCGAGGACCGCCGGCTGCTCGGCGCCCGGATCCTGCTGCTCGACGCCGAGGATCACGCCGCGTCGCTCGCGCACCACCTGCGCGGCGATCCGGCGATCACCGCGGTCGAGATCTGCGGGCCGGTGCGGCGGTCGTGCGAGGTGATCGATCACCTCGCGTATGCCGTGGCCGCCGAGCATCGCGGCGCCGTGATCGATCGGCTGCGGGCGTTCGCGCTGGTGACGTCGATCGAGGACCGCACCGGTGACCACGCCGAGGCAGATGCCGGTCCGCCGCCCACGGTCGATCCCGGCGGGCCGATCACCGGCTACCTCGCCGGCGGGCTGCGCGCCGAGGTCCACGTCGCGCCGCGCGCCAAGCTCGGCTGGGCGCAGATCATCGCGACCGGCTCGCGCGAGCACGTCGCGCTGCTCACCGCCCGCGCCGCCGCCCGCGGCATGAACCTCGACATCCTCGAGGCCGCCGACGAGCCGCACGTCTACCGCGCGCTCGGCCTGCCGTGGATCCCGCCCGAGGTCCGCGACGGCACCGACGAGGTGACCGCCGCGCTCGCCGGTGACGCGTTCACCGATCTGGTCACGCTCGACGACGTGACCACCGCGTTCCACTGCCACACGACCTACAGCGACGGCAAGGCGTCGATCGCCGAGATGGCGCACGCCGCCGCCGAGCTCGGGTTCCGCGGCATCACGATCACCGATCACTCGGCCGCCGCGACCTACGCCAACGGGCTCGGCGCCGACCAGCTGCGCGCGCAGCACGCCGAGATCGCCGGGCTCGTCGATCCCGAGGTCCGCATCCTGCACGGCACCGAGGCCGACATCCTCCCCGACGGCGAGATCGACGTCCCGCCCGAGCTGATCGGCGAGCTCGACGTGATCATCGCCAGCATCCACCAGCGCCACCACCTCGATCAGGATGCGATGACCCACCGGCTGGTCACCGCGATGCGCCAGCCGTTCTTCAAGATCTGGGGCCACGCGCTCGGCCGCCTGGTGCTGCGCCGCGACCCGATCGACGTCCGGCTCGACGAGGTGCTCGACGCGGTGGCCGAGTCGCCGGCCGCGATCGAGATCAACGGCGATCCGTACCGGCTCGATCTCGATCCGGTGAGCGCGCGCAAGGCGGTGGCCCGCGGCATCAAGTTCGTGCTGTCGTGCGACGCGCACTCGCCGCGCGCGCTCGGCATGGTGCGGTTCGCGGTCGCGATGGCGCGCAAGGCGCGGATCCGCAAGCGCGACGTGCTCAACACGCTGCCGCCCGACGAGCTCGCCGCTGCGATCCGCCCGCGACCGCGGTGAGCCGCGCCGCGCTCGCGGGATGGGCGCCGTCGCTCGCCCTCGCTTACCCTCGCTCGCCCTCGCTCGCCCTCGCTCGCCCTCGCCCGCTCCTCGTAGTGCCAGGTCGCACCGGGGCGCCGCGCTGCCGGCCGGGCGTGGCGGGCCGACCTCGCGTGGCACCCGCGATGCATCTCATCGATTCCATGGTCTCCGCGAGGACATCGGCGTCCGCCAAGCTGGCGAAGTACCGCTCGATGCGCGATTTCGCGCGCACCGTCGAACCGAACGGCGCAGCGGCGCCCCGCCACACCGCGAAGCCCGGCCACAGCTTCGTCATCCAGGCCCACGCCGCGCGCCGCATGCACTACGATTTTCGGCTCGAGCTCGATGGCGTGCTGCTGTCGTGGTCGGTGCCCAAGGGCCCGAGCCTGTCGCCCGCCGCGCGGCGGCTCGCGGTGCGCACCGAGGATCATCCGCTGGACTACGCCGGCTTCGAGGGCATCATCCCGGCCGGCCAGTACGGCGGCGGCACCGTCGTGGTGTGGGATCGCGGCAGCTGGGAGCCCGAGGGTGATCCGCGCGCGGGCATGGCGAAGGGCCGGCTGACATTCCAGCTCCACGGCGAGAAGCTGCGCGGCCGCTGGCACCTCGTGAAGACCCGGCCCGACGGCAAGGCCGAGAACTGGCTGCTGTTCAAGGGCCGCGACGCTGCCGCGAACGACGAGCTCGACATCGTGACCGCCGAGCCGGCGAGCGTGCTGTCCGGCCGCACGCTCGAGGAGGTCGCCGCGGCCCCCGAGCGCATCTGGCACAGCAAGCACGCCGCCGAGCCCGGTGAGCACCCGGTCGCATCTGGCGCACACCTCGCCGAAACCGGTGCCCGCGCCGCCGAGCCCGCGGCGAAGGTCGCCCGGCGCCCCCGGGTCGCGAACCACAACCGGCCGCGATCGCTGGTCGAGCAGCTGCCGCTCGGCTTCAAGTTGACCAACCTCGACAAGCTGCTCTATCCAGCGCCCACCGAACCCGCCGCCACCGAACCCGCCGCCGCCGAGCCCGCCGCCACCGAGCCCGCCGCCACCAAGCCCACCGCGCGGGCCAGGCCGGTACCCGCGCGGCCGGATCACGGCAGCCTCGGCGGCATCACCAAGGGCGATCTGATCGCATACCTCGCCGTGGTGTCCGACTGGATGCTGCCGCACATCGCGCATCGTCCGCTCACGCTCGTGCGCTGCCCCGACGGCCTCGCCGCGATCACCCCGCGCGGCGCCCGCGGGCGCGGCAAGACCTGCTTCTTCCAGAAGCACATCCTGCCCGGCGCACCGCCGGCGATCGAGCGCGTCGCGATCGACGAGACCGACGGCACCACCGCGCAATACATGCAGGTCCACGACATGCCCGGCGTGGTGGCGCTCGCCCAGCTCGGCACGCTCGAGATCCACACCTGGGGCTCGCACGCCGATCACGTCGACCGGCCCGATCTGATGGTGTTCGACCTCGACCCCGACGTCGGGCTCGGCTGGGACCCGGTGGCGTCCGCCGCGCTCGAGCTGCGCAGCCGGCTGCGCGCGCTCGAGCTCGACAGCTTCGTCAAGACCACCGGCGGCAAGGGCCTCCACGTCGTGGTGCCGATCGCGCGCGGCCCGGAGTGGGACGACGTCAAGGCGTTCACCAAGGCCGTGGTCGAGGCGATGGAGCGCGAGGCGCCGGACCGGTTCACGAGCAACATGGCCAAGGCCAAGCGCAAGGGCAAGATCTTCGTCGACTACCTGCGCAACGGCCGCGGCGCGACGTTCATCGCACCGTACTCGCCGCGCGCCCGGCCCGGCGCGCCGGTCGCCGTCCCGATCTCCTGGGACGAGCTCGCCCACGGCGTCGACCCGGCGGCGTTCACCACCGCCAGCGTGCCGCGCCGGCTCGCGACCCTGGCGGCGGATCCCTGGTCATCCATCCACGACGTCGATCAATCGATCACGGCGCGCACCTGGCGTGCCGTGGGCGGCAAGCCCCGAGGAGGCACCCGATGAAGCGCACCGACGACCCGGCCATGATCGAGCACCGCTTGCTCGAGCTGGCGTACACCACCGATGCCCCGATCACCGCACCGGCGCTCGCCTACTTCGCGCCGTGCTCGCTCGAGGACGCCGAGCGCGTGCTCGACCAGCTCGTCGCCCGCGACCGGATCCGCATGGAGGTCGGCGACGACGGCGCGATCACGTACGAGCTGCCGAACCGCCACAAGCTCACGCCGCGGGTCGAGCCGCTGCCGGTCCGGCCGGCCCACGCGCTGATCCCGCTGGGCGCCCTGCCGCTCGCCACGCGCGGCGGTCGCGAGGCCAGCCCGATGCTCGCGGCGGTGCTGAGCCTGCTCGTCCCCGGCGCCGGCCAGCTCTACACCGGCAACGTGATGTCGGCGATCCTGTGGTTCATCCTGGTCGGCGCCGGCTACGTGCTGATCCTGCCCGGCATCTTCCTGCACCTGTTCTGCATCGCGTTCGCCGCGAGCGCCGCCAACCGGCTCAACTCGTCGCTGTCGCGGCTGCAGCTCCAGGGCCGGTGAGCCCGGCGCCCGCGGCGAGCCCGGCGCCCGCGGCGAGCCCGGCGAGGACCTCGAGGGCCGCGCGCTCGCCGGCCTCGATCGCGCCCTCCATGTAGCCCGGCCAGCGGATCGCCGCCTCGGTCCCCGCGAGGTGGATCGGGCCGTACGAGCCGCGCCACACCGCGCCGCCGGCCAGCGCCCCCGGCGGCGTGCTCGCGACGCAGCCGGCGGTCCACGGCTCCGCCGCCCAGTCGGCCTCGAGGTAGTCGACCGGCCGGCGCGCCGCGGCGCCGAACACCTCGCCGAGCGCGTCGAGCACCTCGCGCCGCCGCTCACCCGGCGCCCGCGCCTGCCAGCCTAAGGCAGCGTCACCGACGACGAACGCTAGCAGGACCGGCGGCGCCCCCGGCTCGGCGGGCGTGGCATCGACCACCGCGCGCACCGTGCCGGCCGGCCGATAGGCCTCGCCCGACAACCCCGCGTCGCGCCAGAACGCGCGATCGTAGGCCGCGAAGCACTTCACCACGCCGCCGCCGTGCATCGCCGCGCCGAGCGCCCGCAGGTCGGCCGGCAAGCCCGGCGCGATCCGCGCCGCAAACCGCGGCGGCACCGCCAGCACCACGTGGCGCGCCGCGTGGCGGCCCGGCAGACCGTGCAGCTCGACGCGCACCGCCGGCGCGCGATCGGCACCGGCCTCGGCGCCGGCCTCGGCACCGGCCTCGGCCTCGGCGCCCGCGATCTGCTCGACGCGCTCCACCGGGGCCTCGAGGATCACCCGATCGCCGAGCAGCTCGGCCAGCCGCAGCGCCAGCGCCTGCGCACCGCCGACGAAGCGATGGTCGCGGCCGCCGCCCGGCAGGTCCGGCCCCACCGGCGCAAAGCCGCCGGTCGCGCCCAGTCGCGCGAGGTAGCCCAGCAGCGACAGCCCCGCCGGGTCCGACGCAAAGATCAGCTCGGCGTGCATCGCCACCCGCGCCCGCGCCACCGGATGGCGGACGGTCCCCGCGAGCCACGGGCCCAGCGCGATCGCGTCGAGCTCCGCCGCGCCGGCCGCCGCCGCCGGCGCATCCAGCGGGATCGGCCGGATCATCCGCTCGATCCGCCGCACCGCCCGCCACTGCGCGATCGCCGTCGCGATCCGCCCGAACAGCCCGCCGGCGTGATCGGCGATCACCGCACGGCCGTCGCGTGGCTGCGGCTGCGACGCGACGCCCAGCTCCGCCGCCAGCGCGAGCAGCCGCGGCTGATCGACCGACAGCCAGTGGCCGCCGAGATCGACGATCGCGCCGCCGATCCGGCCGTTCCACAGCCGCCCGCCGACCCGATCCCGCGCCTCCAGCACGACGACGTCGGCGCCGGCGGCCCGCAGCCGCCGCGCGCACACCAGCCCCGAGAGCCCCGCGCCGACGACGATCGCGTCGCGCATCACGGCGATCCGCGCGTCATTTGCCCGACGGCGAGGTAGCCGGCGGCGGGGTGGCCGGCGGCGGCCTGCCCGGCGCCCCGCCCGGCACCCCGCCCGGCGGCCCGATCGACGGCGCCGGCTTGGCGAACAGCGCCGGATCGACCTTCGGATCGAGCTCGATCGTCTTGACCTCGAGCGTGGTCGATCGGCCATCGCCGGTGCTGGTCCGCTTGTACGCCAGCTTCACGCCGTGGACGTCGCGATAGTCCGCGAAGTCGTCGCTCTCCGAGGTATGGCTGTCGTGATAGGACATCCGGCCGATCAGCTTGGTCTGCTTGTCGATGTACAGCGACACCGCGATCCCGAACGGCGTCGCCAGGCTCACCACCGAGTACGGCTTGCCGTCGATCGCGTCGTCCGGCTGCGGCTCGAGCCGCGCCCCCGGCTCCGACGCCTTGAGCAGGATCAGCTCCGGCTCGCGCCAGCGCTCGAAGTCGACGTCCGACAGCGACTCGCCGGTCATGTCGGTCACCGCGTAGGTCCCGGTCTTCGGATCGGGGCCGCGCTGCCAGCCGGTCTTGTCCTGCGCACCGACCGTGACCTCGACGTCGCGCGGCGCGCCCGGCGGCCGGATCTTGGCGTCGATCCGCATCTTGTCCGGCACCACCAGCACCCGCGAGATCTCGACCGGCATCGTCTGGTTCTGGATCGTCGTCGTGCCGGTCGACACCACGCGGATGCCCTTGATCGCCGCCAGCTTCGCCTTGCCGCCCTTGGCCGCGAGCGCCTCGCCGATCAGCTTCTTCGCCGCGGCCGCCGCGGCCGGATCGATCGGCTTGACCGGCGGCGCCGGCGGCGCGGGGGCCGCGCTGTCCGGCCCGACCGACGCGGTGATCGGCGTCGAGAACGCCACGGTCTCGTAGCGCCAGCCCGCGCGCTTGAGCTGCGGCTCGAGGTCCTTGGCGTCGCCGACCAGCACCAGCACGTAGGCCTTCGGATCGAGGATCTCGGCCGCCGCGCGCCTGGCGTCGGCGAGCTCGACCCCGCCGACCGCGATCGGAAAGTTCGTCAGGTACTCGTAGCCGAACCCATGCAGCTCGGCGCCGATCAGCGCCGCGCCGATGTCCGACGCGGTCTGGAACCGCAGCGCGTAGCTCCCCGCGATGTTCGCGACCGCCGCGGCGACCTCGTCCTGGGTCGGGCCGTCCTTCGCCATCTTCGCGAGCTCGCCGAGCATCAGCTTGGCCGTCGCGACCGCCGCCGGGCTGCGCACCACGGTCGACGCGACGAACGAGCCGCGGTCGAGGTTGCGATCGAAGCTCGAGCTCGCGCCGTAGACCTCGCCGCCGGCGTCGCGCTGCGCCTTGACCAGCCGCGACCCCGCGCCGCTGCCGCCGAGCACGTAGTTCCACACCAGGGTGTCGAAGAACCGCGGATCGTCGTGCTTGATCCCGAACTGCGCGATCCGGATCTGGGTCTGCGACACGCCCGGCTTGTCGATCAGCCGGATCCGGCTGCCGGACAGCCCGGGCTCCTGGTAGGTCGGGGTCGGCGGGATCGGCCCCTTCTTCCACACCCCGAACGTGCGCTCGAGGTCGGGCTTGAGCTTCTTGACGTCGACGTCGCCGGTGATCACCAGCATCGCGTTGCCCGGCACGAACCACGCGCGGTGCCACGCGATCAGGTCCTCGCGGTGCAGCGCCTCGATCGCCTGCTCGTTGTTGATCCAGCCCCGCACGTGCTCGCTGCCCCACAGGAGGTTCTGCGCGTGCGCCGAGGCCAGGGTCGCCGGATCGTCGAACCGCTGGCGCAGCGAGCCGGCGAGGTTGTCGCGCAGCCTCGCGAGCTCGGCCTCGGGGAACGCCGGCTGGGTGATGATCTCGGGCACCAGCTCGAAGCAGGTGTTCGCGCTGCGGGTCAAGACGCTGCACGACACCAGCGTCGCCTCGAACGTCGAGTCCGCGGCGATCGTGCCGCCGACGAAGTCGATCGTCCTGGCGAGCGCCGCGGCATCGTGCAGCTTGGTGCCCTTGACCAGCATGTCGGCGGTCAGCTCGGCGACCCCGAGCCGGGCCCGCGGCTCGTGCATCCGGCCGGCGCGCACCGCGAGCTGCAGCGCCATCACCGGCAGCCGATCGTTCTTGACCACGTAGACCGCGAGCCCGTTCGACAGCTTGAATTCTTCGATCTTGGGCAGCGCGAGCGGTGCCGGCGCCCGGGGCGCCGGCGCGGCGATCAGATCTTTGCGCGCGCTCCACGGATCGGCGGCCGGCGGCGGCACGACCTCCACCGGCTTGGCGACGTGGGTATCGCCGTCGCCCGGCAACATCGGAACCTGCGGCTGCGCCGGCTTTGCGCCACACGCCGCGATCAGCAACAGCACCAGGAGCTTGCGCATGATCATCGCGCCTTTGGAGGAATGACCACCACGGTGGCGTGGTCGGGGGACAGGTATTGCTTGACGACCCGCTGGACGTCCGCCGCCGTGAGCTTCTCGATCAGGTCGTAGTCGTGGAACAGCGCGTCCGGATCGCCGGTCAGGATCCACGACCGGCCGATCGACTCGGCGAGGCCCTGGACGTTCTCGAGCGAGAACACCAGCCCGGACTGGATCTGGTTCTTGGCCTTGCGGACCTCGTCGGCGGTCGGGCCCTTGGTCGCGAGCACGCCGACCTCGTCGAAGATCGCGGCCTCGATCGCGTCGCCCTGCGCCGGATCGAGGAACGCGCCGAGCGCGATCACCAGGCCCGGATCCTCGCGCAGGATCGCGTCGGTGCCGGCCTCGAGCGCGATCGGGTGCTTGGTCCTGGGATCGGGCGCCTTGAGCCGCTGCTTGAGCCGCGACGCGTCGCCGGCGCCGAGCACGATCGACGCGATCTGCAGCGCGTTGGTGTCCTTGTCCCTGGCCGCCGGGAGGTGCCAGCCGACGAGGACCAGGCCGACCGGCCCGGGCTCGACGACCTCGCGGCGCCGCGCGGTCTGCGCCGGATCCTGCGCGGCCTGCGCCGGGCGCGGCGGCTCCGCGGCCCGGGGGATCGCGCCGAACCACTTGTCCGCCGACGCCTTGACGCCGGCCGCGGTGACGTTGCCGGTGACCACGAGCAGCGCGTTGTTCGGCTGGTAGTACGCGTCGTAGAACTTCTTGAGATCGTCCGGGGTGGTCGCTTCGAGCTCGCGCGCGTTGCCGGCGGCGGTCCACGCGTACGGGTGCTTGAGGAACGCGACCGCGAGGCAGCGCTGCAGGCCCTGCGCGAACGGCGAGGTGTTCTGCTGCGCGATCTCCTCCTTGACCAGCTCGCGATCCTCGTCGATCGCCGGCTTGCGCAGGACCAGATTTCGCATCCGCTCGGCCTCGAGCTGCACCGCGTAATCGAGATCTTCGGCCGGCAGCGTCGTGACGTAGTGAGTCGCGTCCTCGTCGGTCGAGGCGTTGACATAGCCGCCGAGCGCGCCGATCGACGCCGCGAATGCGTCGGGCCGCACGTGCGTCGAGCCCTGGAACATCAGGTGCTCGAACATGTGGGCGGTGCCGCGGCGGTTGCGCGGCTCGTCCTTCGAGCCCGCGTGGTACCACAGCTGGACCGAGGCGATCGGGGACGTATCGCTGTGCAGGACCGCGACCCGTAGCCCGTTCGTTAACGTGAACGTCTCGAGCCCGGGGAGCTTGCCGATCGCTTTTGGTTTCGGTACATCCGGCGCAGCGGCTGCAGGCATGGCGCCGGCAACCAGGGCTACGAGAAGGAGTGAGCGACGCATAGGTTCTCCATTCGAGGCGCGGACACTATCAGGGCCGAGGAGGGTTGCATGTGGGCGGGTCCGACCTTCGCGTGCTCAATTGCGTAAGCTTCGTGAGGGAGCTAACTCCCGAGGCTCGCTCTTCATTGTTCAACATTATCGGAATAGTACCGATTGACTGGAACGATCGTTCGCTCCAGAGTGGTAACCAACATGGCCAGGATCTGGCTGCATCTCTTTAGACGGAGGGTGCTGTGGCTCGTTTAGCAAATGCTTCGGTGGATGAAGGCCGGCTGATCGATGTGACGGGGGTGAAGGTATTCTCGGCGACGAAGGCGAAGGAGCGCGAGCTACTCGGCGAGCTCATCACCGACTGGATCCGCAGCCACCCGGACCACGAGATCGTCGACAAGATCGTCACTCAGAGCTCGGACTCCGAGTTTCACTGCCTGACGATTACCTTGTTTTACAAGCACAACAAGGCGTAGTGGGCGATCGATCGTAGCTGGGTGCTTGACCGGGCCCGCTCGATCAGGTACCCACGTCCCTCCCCATGGAGAACTCGTTCGGAAAGCCCGTCGAAGTCGAGGTTCGCGACAGCCTCGAGAAGGCGATGAAGATCCTCAAGCAGAAGATGTCCAAGGAGGGCATCCTGCAAGAGCTCAAGCGTCGCCGCTTTTACGAGAAGCCGAGCGTCAAGCGCAAGCGCAAGACCCGCGAGGCGCGCAAGCGGCTGCGCCGTGAGATGAAGCGCCGGGTGATGCCGGCGACCCCGCGCTGACGCTGGGCAGCGCGCCTCGATCGATCGTCACTACCTGGCACGAGTGCATGGAGACCACCGCGTGGACCGAGGTCGTGGTTTCGGTCGGCGCGGCCGATGTCGATGATATCGCAGCGTTGATCGCCTCCGAGGTTCACGCCGCCGCGGCCGGCACCGAGCAGCGCGGCGACGAGGTCGTGTTCTGGGTCGCCGAGGCCGATGCAGCTTCGGCGCTCGCCGAGGCCCGCGATGCGGTGACCCGCTGGCAGGCCGGTGGGCTCGCCGTCGATCCGGCGCGGGTCAGGCTGTCCGCCGCGATGCCCGAGGCCGAGTGGCGCGACGCCTGGAAGAGGTACTTCCGGGTCAGCCGGCTGACCCGCCAGTTCGTCGTCGTGCCGAGCTGGGAGCGGTTCGCTCCCGGCCCCGATGACGTGGCAATTCACCTCGATCCCGGCATGGCGTTCGGCACCGGCACCCACGCGAGCACCCGGCTCGTGCTCGAGGAGCTCCAGGCGCTCGCCGACCGCGAGGTCGTCCCCGCCCGGGTGCTCGACGTCGGCTGCGGCTCGGGCATCCTCGCGATCGCCGCCGTGCTGCGCTGGCCGGGCGCGGCTTGCGTCGCGGTCGATAACGACCCGATCGCGGTCGCGGCCACCGGCGACAATGCCGCGGTCAACCAGGTGACGGCGCGGATCGCTGCCTCGACCCGCGGGCTCGGCGAGCTCGCCGAGGCGTTCCCGATCGTGCTCGCCAACATCCAGGCCCACGTGCTCCGCGAGCTCTCCGCCCAGCTGATCGAGCACACCGCGCCCGGCGGTACGCTGATCCTGTCCGGCCTGCTCACGCCCCAGGCCCAGCCGCTCGCCGACGAGTTCGTCGCCGCCGGCATGCAGCTGGTGCACGTCCGGCCCAGCACCGATGACCCGCAGTGGTCGTGCGCCGTGCTCGCCCGGCCATGACCCCGAGCCGGCGGCGAGCCGTGGTGAGATAGTCGCCCCGTGCGGATCTTCGTCGACCCCGCCGCGCTGGTCGCCGGTGCGCTGGTCGTGCGCGGCGACGAGCACCACTACCTGTCGCACGTCCGCCGGGTCCGGGTCGGCGATGCGGTCGAGCTGGTCGACGGCGCCGGCCGGCGCGCCGCCGCGACGATCACCCGGATCGCGGCCGACGCGACCACGCTCGACGTCCGCGCGGCCGAGCCGGTCCCCGACGCGCCGCCGTTCGTGCGCGCGCTCGTGCCGCTGATCAAGGGCGATCGCATGGACGCCTGCATCGAGAAGCTGGTCGAGGTCGGTGCCGACGCGATCGTGCTGTGGCCCGCCGCGCGCTCGGTGGTCCAGCTCGACCCCCACCGGCGCGACGCGCGGATCGCGAGGTACCAGGCGCTCGCCCGGGCCGCCGCCCGCCAGTCCGGCCGCGCCCGGGTCCCCGAGGTCACCGGCGCCGCGGACCTCGCCGCCGCGCTCGCCGCCCTGCCCGCCTCGGTCACGCTCGCCGCCCTGCCCGCCTCGGCCGCGCTCGCCGCCCTGCCCGCCTCGGCCGCGCTGGCCGCCCTGCCCGGCCCCACCGCTTCCACCGGCGAAGCCACCGTCCGCCTCGTACTCGACCCGACCAGCGACGCCCCGCTTGCGCTGGGTGTGCCGGGAGTTGCCGTCGATGTGACCATCGCCAGCGGGCCCGAGGGTGGCCTCGCGCCCGCCGAGCTGTCCCGGCTGGCCCAGGCCGGCTTCCTCTCGCTCGGCCTGGGGCCCCGCGTGCTGCGCGCCGAGACCGCCCCGCTGGTCGCCGTGGCCCTGATCCGCGCCGCTACCCGGTCTTGACCGGGCGGGAGCCCCGATGCCCAGAATCGGGTCCGCCCGGAGTGGGTTTTGGCCCCCGCGCGTGAAGCCGGGGTCAGTGGTCCAGCCTTTGCTCAGTCCGCGAACATCTACGCATATTTGCGTTCCAGGCCACGGGCGCGTTATCAATTTGCGATGTCGGATCGCGAGCCGGCCATGCTGCGGGACTACACGGCCCCGCCAGCAGCAAGCGAGCCGGTCCCGGCTGTCGCTCGCGAGCCCGCGCCGCCGCCCCGCCTGCGCCGCGAGCCCGCTGCGGTCCATGTCGTCGGATTCTGGCGCCGGCTCATCGCCGCGCTGATCGACCTCGCCATCATCGCTCCCGCCGCGCTGCTGATGACCGTGCTCGCCAGCCGGGCCACCGGGATTCACCTACCGCCGAGCAACCTCCGGGTGGTCGACATCGACCTCTGGATCGACCTGATCCTCGCCACCGACCCCGCGCTGGTGATGGCGCTGGTCTTGTTCTGTGCGATCGGCCTGACATACTTGCTAGTATTCCAGATCGTCGTCGGGCGGACGCTCGGCATGCGGGTACTCCACATCAAGATCATCGATGTCTATGGCGACCGCCCGTCGGCCGGTCGCTGTATCGCGCGCTGCGCCGGCTATCTCGCCGGCTTCGCGACCTTGTCCCTCGGCTTCCTGTGGATCGGCTTCGACAGCGAGAAGCGCGGCCTGCAGGACTGGATCGCCGGGACCTACGTGATCCGGGCATGATCCTCGCGCTGCATCGATCGCAGGGGCGCTCCGCGCGCGGGGGGTGGTGGCCATGCCTTCGCGGCTGAGCTCCTTGCTGGTCCGCGATGGCCTTGTCGGGGTCAAGCGCATGGAGAAGGCGTTCCAGCGCCAGGTGATCTACGGCGGCAGCCTCGACACGATCCTGCTCGAGATGGGGCTGGTCCCCGAGGAGCGCCTGACCCAGTACCTCGCGCTCGCCTCCGGCCTGCCGCCGGCGGCCCGCGAGGACGGTGCCGAGCTCGATCCCGACGCCGTCGCGATGATCACCCGCGAGCTCGCCGAGCAGTACCGCGCGGTGCCGGTCGCGTTCGAGCGCGAGGCGATCCGCGTGCTGGTGTGCGCGCCGCTCGAGCTGACCGAGCTCGAGGACCTCGCCGACCTGCTCGATCGCCCGCTCCAGCCGCTGATCGCTCCCGAGTTCCGCTGGAACCTGGTCTACGCCAGCGCGTACGGCCTCGATCCGCCGGCGCGGTTCACGACCCTGGCGCGCGCGGTGTCGGTCGATCCCACCCCGGCGCCGGTCGGCCGCGCCCCGACGATCATCGTCGACGAGCCCGGTGCGGCGATGATGTCGGTCGCCGCCAGCCGGACGCTGACCGAGCGCACGCCGCCACCGTCGTTCGGCGACGCCAACCGGCTCGCGCCGGTCCCACCCGACGCCCAGACGATGAAGGTGATGTCCGGGTCCACGGCGCCGGCCGCGTCGCACGGGCCCGCGCAGGGGCCCGCACACGGGGCCGCACCCGGGCCCTCCGACGACGCCCCGCGGGGCCGCCGCCACACGATCATCGGCGTGCTGCCCAACCGCGCCATCACCGACGGCCTCGTCCTGCCGCGCGGCAGCAGCGAGGATGACACGCCGCCGTCGGGCACCCAGCGCCGCACCAGGACCGGCACCGGCCCCACCGGGGGCGGCCCCGCCACCGAGCGGGCGTCCGCGCCGCACGCCGCGGTCACCGCCGAGCGCGCTCCGAGCTTCGGGGCCGCGCACACCGCGGGTGGGCCCGCCACCGAGCGCGTGTCCGGCTCGCACGCCGCGCCGCATGCCGCGGTCACCGCGGAGCGGGTCTCGGCGTTCGGCGGCCCGGCCACCGAGCGCGTGTCCGGTCCGCACCCGGGCGCCGCGGCGAACGCGGCGAGCGGCAACACCGCGCGGCCGTCCGGTGGGCTGCGCGCGCCGGCCCCGCGCGCCGGGGGCCCGGGGTCGCGCCCGACCCCGATCCCGACCGAGGGCCGCGACTCGCCGCTGCCGATCATCCGCGCGAGAGAGATCCTCGCGATCGCCGAGGATCGCGACACCGTGTTCCTGACCCTGCTGCGCGCCGCGCGCTCGCGGGCGCGGTGGGCGGGCCTGCTCACCGTGCAGGGCGGCGCCGTGATCGGCCGGGTCGCGCTCGCCGAGCCCGGCATCGATACCGCGGCGCTCCACACCGTGCTGATCCCGCTCGACGCGGTGTCGCCGTTCCGCACCGTGATCGGCACCCACCAGCCGCACATCGGCCCGCTGGTGTCCGGCGATCCGGGGATCGACGCGATGATGCTGCGGATGGGCGGCACGGTGCCGCCGTCGGCGCTGATCCTGCCGATCGTGCTGCGCGATCGCGTGGTCGCGGTCGTCGTCGCGCACCGCCTGCACAGCGACCTCAAGCTGGTCGACGTCACCGAGCTGTTGCCGATGGCGACCGCCGCGAGCGACGCGATCGGCAGGCTGATCGTCCGCCACAAGGCCGCCGGCTACCGCGCGCCCGCCGCGTCCGCGGTCGTCGAGATCGAGGCCGAGATGATCGACACCAAGCGGATCTCGCGCGCCGAGCTCGAGTGGCGCACGCCCGAGGGGCCGCCGTCGGTGCCGCGGTTCGAGCAGGGCGTCGAGCTGTCGATCGAGGCCGGCGAGCCGCGCCCGATCGACGAGGTGCTGAGCGAGATCGAGCGCGCCCGCGAGGCCGAGGCCGAGGACGCGGTCGCCGAGGCGGTCGAGCGCGCCCCCGAGACCCTGCGCGCGCTGGTCCGCCGGTTCCCCGGCAAGCTGCGCGTCGATCGGTTCGCGGTCACCGGGCGGACCTTGCGGCCCGGGCAGTACGGCGGCCTGCTCGAGCTGGTGATCCGGCTCGGCGCGGTCTCGGCCGACCTGCTGATCGATCGGATGAGCGCCCCGCAGCGCGACATCCGGTTCTACGCCACGCTGTGCGCCGCCGAGCTGCGGCCGCGCACCGCGGTGTTCGCGCTCGCCGAACGGCTGTTCGATCAGGACTTCGGGGTCCGCGCCAGCGCGATCGAGGCGCTGTCGGGCTACCCGGCCCCCGACCTCGGCCACGCCCTGATCCGCGCCCGCCGCGCGGTCCACTCGACCGACCCCGACGTCGTCGGCGCGGCGAGCGGGGCGCTGGTCGCGCTCGGCGACACCGAGGCGATCCCCGACCTGATCGGCGTGATCGAGCGCAGCGACCGCGGCGGCGAGCACGCGCGGCGCGCGCTGACCTCGCTGACCGCGCAGGACTTCGGCGCCAGCGAGCGCAAGTGGCGCAAGTGGTACGAGACCGCGCGCCGCCGCCACCGCGTCGAGTGGCTGATCGAGGGCCTCGCGCACAAGGAAGACGCGATCCGCGAGACCGCGATCAACGTGCTGCGCCGGCTGACCGGCGAATACTTCGGCTACCACCACGACCTGCCGCGCAAGGAGCGCGACGCGGCGGCCGAGCGCTGGGCCGCGTGGTGGCGCGACGCCGGCCACCGCCGGTTCTCGGTGACGCCGGACAGCGAGCGCCACCGGCCGACCGCCGAGCTACCGCGCCGCGGCGAGTCGTGAGAACCTGACGAACACAGCCTGACGGGGGAGGGTCGATGTCGTGGTTCTCGAAGATCAAGGCAACGCTGGCTGGCTCGCCCACTCCGCCCGCTCCGCCCGCTCCGCCCGCTCCGCCCGCTCCGGATGACGGGTCCGGCGATGGCCACGCGCGCGATCGCGAGCGCGCGGCCCGGCGCGACACCGAGCGCGCGATCACCCGGCTGAGCGAGCAGCTCGCCGGGCTGCGGCCCGGCGCCGAGAAGACCCAGGGCTACTTCGAGCGCGCGATGCTGTACAAGCAGCTCGGCGATCTCGCCAGCGCGATCAGCGACCTCGGCCGCGTGCTCGACGCCGCGCCGGACCGGGCGGAGGCCCAGGCCGAGCGCGGCGCGTGCCTGGTGCGCCGCCTGCGCCACGCCGAGGCGATCGCCAGCCTCGATCGCGCGATCGCGCTGTTGCCGGCCGGGCCGGCGCTCGCGACCGCGTACCTCCACCGCGGCCAGGCCCGCGCCGCGCTCGGCCGGCGCGCCCCCGCGGCCGCCGACCTCGCCCGCGCCGCCGAGCTGGCGCCCGAGCTCGCCGAGGCTGCGCGCGCGGCACAGGCAGGGCTCGCCGAGTTGCCCGACCCCGCGGGGCAACCGGCACCGGCGCCGCACACCACCGGCGGCGCGCCCCTGCCCGAGACCCCGAGCGAGCTGCCGAGCGAGCTGCCGAGCGAGCTGATCGAGCGCGGCCGGCAGCTCGACGCGACCGGCGATCTGACCGGGGCGCTCGCGATGTTCCACCAGGCGCTCGAGACCGAGCCGAGCGCCGAGGCGTACCACGGCCGCGGCACCATGCGCCGCAAGCTCCGCCGCTATCCCGAGGCGATCGCCGACCTCGATCAGGCGCTCGCGCTGCGGCCGCGGTTCCCCGCCGCGCTCACCGAGCGCGGGCTCGCGTACGTCGAGTCCGGGCAGCTCGAGCGCGGCCTCCAG
Organism: Kofleriaceae bacterium; assembly: GCA_036271215.1. GTDB lineage: Bacteria > Myxococcota_A > Polyangia > Haliangiales > Haliangiaceae > JABFXX01. The sequence goes on from DATBBB010000208.1 coordinate 23,111, forward strand.
GACTACGACGCGGCGATCGCGCTCGATCGGTCCTATGGCCTCGCCTACGACAACCGGTGTCGAGCGTACATCCTGCTGCAGCGCTGGACCGACGCCGTGTGGAGCGCCGACCTCGCGTTGCGGCTCACGCCATCGCGAGCGGAGCTGCGCTACCTGCGCGGCATGGCGCTCGAGCGGCTCGGCGAGATGTCCCGCGCGCTCGGCGATCTCGCGGACTCGATCCGCGCCGCGCCCGACGCGCCCCACGTGCCCGACGCCACGCGCGCGCTCGAATCGATCCGGCGCCGCGCCCCGATGCTCCGCCGGCCCAGATCGCCGGCGCCCTGGAGCTTGTGGCCGGTGTGCGATATCGCGCCCGACATCACGGTCGGCGAGCTCGCGCGCCGGGCGCACGTCGAGGGCTGGTTCTTCGTGCGGATGGTGCTGCTCGACGGCAGCCCGAGCTATACGCCGCTCTACGGCAAGTTCGGCCTGCGCCGCCGGCTCACCGAGATCGCCGATGCCATCGGCCCACGGATCCTGACCCTGCGGATCGACCAGATCCCCGACACGATGTTACGGGCTCCGAAGCCGGAGCCGGAGCCGGAGCCGGGGCGATCCACGCCGACCTCGCATGCGCCCACCGATGGCGACGGCGAGCTCCTGGTCGAGGGCGAGTGGTTCGACGTGATCACGCATGGCGACAGGCCGCTCGGCGTGCTCTCCCAGGGCACCGCGTACGACGACTGCCAGCTCCCGTCCGTGCTGTTCGCCGAGCGTCCGATCTTCGGACGCAACGAGCCAGCGGCCCGGCGGCGCTGTGTCGCGTGCAACGCGGCGGTGGTGTACTTCGACGCCGTGCTCGCGCACGACCAGCTCGCCGGCTATGCTTGCCCGCGGTGTGGCGCGAGCCCGCTCGTGGGCTGGCTCGAGCACCGCATGCGGCCGGGCGGCTGTCGCTCGATGAGCTCGAGGATCGCGTGCGCACCGGCGGGCCGATCCCGCCCGATCGCGGCACCGCGCTCGACGCCCACGACGTCTATCTCGCGATCTACCTGGGCTACCAGCACTGCCCGTTCACGAGGTTGCGCTCGCCGTGGAGCGACGAGGAGCCGCGGCGGATCCTGCTCGAGCGCCGCGATGCCGACGTCACCTACCTGACCGTGCCCACCGAGCGCGCGCTACCATGCCATCCGGGCCTGTCGTACCTCCACGCCAACCTCGAGTTCCTGATCGTCCACCGCGAGACCCGCGAGACCCTGCGCGGCTCCGGCCTCCTGGTCCACTTGATCCGAGACCACCATTTCTTCGAGGGCAAAGCCAGCCCGTTCCGGATCGACCCCGAGCGCGCGGTGCGGGTGCTCGGCCTCGAGCCTCCTCCCAACTAGCCAGAAATCACTCACCGGATCGTCGAGCGAGAACCGGCCGTACACCACGAGTTGCCTGCGATGCGAGGGTCGCAACCGACGATCTGGTGAACGATCCGGTCCAGCGTTCTTGCCGGCGCCGCCGCGGCGTCAGCTCGCGGCCTTGGCCTGGTCGGCCTTGAGCGCGGTCACGACCTTCTCGATCGCGTCCTTGGCGTCGCCGAACAGCATCCGGGTCACCGGCTTGTAGAACAGCGGGTTGTCGATGCCGGCGTAGCCGGCGGCGCGCGACCGCTTGTTGACGATCACGAGGTGCGACTTCCAGACCTGGAGCACCGGCATGCCGGCGATCGGCGACGTCGGGTCGTCCTCGGCGGCCGGGTTGACGATGTCGTTGGCGCCGATCACGATCGCGACGTCGGTCGCCGGGAAGTCGGCGTTGATCTCGTCCATCTCGAGCACGATGTCGTACGGGACGTTGGCCTCGGCGAGCAGCACGTTCATGTGGCCCGGCAGGCGGCCGGCGACCGGGTGGATCGCGAACCGGACGTTGACGCCCGACGCGCGCAGCACCTCGGTCAGCTCGCGCACCGCGTGCTGGGCCCGCGCGACCGCCATGCCGTAGCCCGGGACGATGATCACCGACTTCGACGCCTTGAGCCGCGCCGCGAGCGCCACCGCGTCCATCTCCTGGACGTCGCCCGCGGGCGGCGCCGGCTTGACCCCGCCGGCCGGCTTGGGCGGCGCGGCGCCGAACCCGCCGAAGATCACGTTCCAGATCGACCGGTTCATCGCCTTGCACATGATGTACGACAGGATCGCGCCGCTCGAGCCGACCAGCGCGCCGGTGATGATCAGCAGATCGTTGTTGAGCATGAAGCCGGCCGCCGCCGCGGTCCACCCCGAGTAGCTGTTGAGCATCGAGACCACGACCGGCATGTCGGCGCCGCCGATCGCGACCACCAGGTGCATGCCGAGCACGCACGCGATCCCGATCCCGATCTCGAGCGCCCAGGTCTGGCCGTCCTTGGCGTACAGGATCGCGGCGGTGGTCGAGCCGATCACCATCGCGAGGTTCAGGAAGTGGCGCGCCGGCAGCAGCAGCGGCTTGCCGCTGAGCGAGCCGCGCAGCTTCAAGAACGCGATCACCGAGCCGGTGGTCGTGATCGCGCCGATCCACACGTCGATGAACACCTCGATCCGCTCGGCGAGCGGCGGGGCTTCGCCGAGCTGCAGCGAGAACCCGACCAGCACCGCGGCGAGGCCGACGAAGCTGTGGAGCAGCGCGACCATCTCCGGCATCGAGGTCATGCCGACCTTGAGCGCCATCGTCGCGCCGATGATCACGGCGGCGCCGATCGCGGCGATCACCAGCGGGTTGGTCGCGCTCGCGGTGGAGCTGAGCGTCGCGACGATCGCGATCCCCATGCCGATCACGCCGTACAGGTTGCCGCGCCGCGCGGTCTCCTGGCTCGACAGGCCGCGCAGCGCCATGATGAACAGCACGCCGGCGACGAGGTACGCCGCGTTGGATAACAGCTGCGTGGTGGTGCCGAACACCCCGGCGCCGGTGAGTGCGGACTGGATGTGATCCGTCATCTTGATCGCTACTTCCTGAACATCGCGAGCATGCGGCGGGTCACCAGGAACCCGCCGGCGATGTTGATGGTGGCAAACAGCGTGGCCACGACGGCGACGCCGACCGAGGCGGTCAGCGCGCCCCGGCTCCCGAGCAGGCCGCCGACGACGATGATGCCGCTGATCGCGTTGGTCACGCTCATCAACGGGGTGTGCAGCGCGGGGGTCACGTTCCACACGACCTGGAACCCGACGAACACCGCCATCACGAACACCGTCAGGTGCTGGAGCAGCGCGGCGCTGCTCTGCTCCACGGTCGCGTCCGCGCGGCCGTTGAACCGGAAGTACGCCCACACCGCGGCGAGCGCGAGGCCGATCACGCTCAGTACGATCCCCGACTGGCGCGACGGGGCGCTCGCGGGCGCGCCGTGGCCGTGGCCCTTGGGCTTGTCGGGTGCCTTGGCGGGCGCGGGCACCGCGACCAGCGCGGGCGCCGGCTTGGCGGCGTCGATCTTGGCCTCGGCCGGCTTGGCCGCGTCGATCTTGGCCTCGGGCTTCGCGGCGGCGGGCTTGGCGGGCTCCGGCTTGGCCATCGGCGGCGGCGGCCAGCGCTTCTCGCCGTGCTCGAGCACCAGCGCGGGCCGCACCGCGTCGTTCTCGGGGTCGACCTTGTAGCCCTTGGCGCCGCCCATCTCGTCGAGGAAGTGCAACAGGTTCGTGCCGTACAGGTCGCTCGCGACGTGCGCCATCCGGCTCGCGAGGTCGGTGTAGCCGACGATCGTCACGCCCTTGTGCTCGATCACCTCACCCGGCTGGGTCAGCTCGCAGTTGCCGCCCTTCTCGGCGGCGAGATCGACGATCACCGAGCCCGGCTTCATCAACTCGACCATGTCGGTGAACCACAGCTTGGGCGCCGGCTTGCCGGGGATCAGCGCGGTGGTGATGACGATGTCGACTTCCTTGGCCTGGGCGCGGAACAGCGCGTACTCGGCGTCGAGGAACTCCTTGCTCATCTCCTTGGCGTAGCCGCCCTGGCCCTCGCCCGATTCCTTGATCGTGACGGTCAGGAACTCGCCGCCGAGCGACTTGACCTGGTCCTCGACGGTCGGCCGGACGTCGAACGCGCGGACGATCGCGCCGAGCCCCTTGGCGGCGCCGAGCGCGGCGAGCCCGGCGACGCCGCCGCCGATGATCAGGACCTTGGCCGGCGGGACCTTGCCGGCGGCGGTGAACTGGCCGGTGAAGAAGCTGCCGAACCGGTTCGCGGCCTCGATCACGGCGCGGTAGCCGGAGATGTTCGCCATCGACGACAGCGCGTCCATCTTCTGGGCGCGGCTGATCCGCGGCACCTGATCCATCGCGAGCACGGTGAGCTTCTTGGCCGCGAGCTTGGCGAGCAACTCGGGGTTCTCCGCCGGCTGGATGTACGCGATCAGCGTGCCGCCCTCGCGCATCTGATCGGCCTCGCACGTGCCGTCGGCTTCGACCACCGGCGGCCGGAGCTTCAGCACGATGTCGCGCTGCCACGCGGCGGCGCGGTCGACGATCGTCGCCCCGGCCGCCTCGTACTGTGCGTCGGGATAGCTCGCGTTCACCCCGGCGCCGCGCTCGACCGCGACGTCCCAGCCGCCCTTCACCCACCGCGCCACCACGGCCGGTGATGCCGCGACCCGACGCTCTTCCGCCCGCGTCTCGTTGACGATGCCTAGCTTCATGGAACGGCGCAGAACATGCCAAACCCCTGTCGGAAGCGAAAGAGGAATCATGACGAAAAACTGATAAGTTTCGCGGGTGCACGGCACGATCTACGACGAGGACGGCGGCCGGCTCACGCGGATCACCGACCGCACCGGCCGGGTCCACGCCGAGCTGACCTGGCGCGGGCCGGACGGCGCCTCGCACTTGAGCCGGCTCACCCTCGCTGGGGTCGTCGTCGACGGCGCGATCACCGATCACCCGCTGCTCGGCCCCGCACACGTGGCCGGCGCCACCGCGATGTCGGCGATCGACTGGGCGCGGCCGACCGAGATCCCGGCGATCGCCGAGCCCGGACGGCTACCGCCCGGCGCCGGTGGCGCGATCCTCAACACGATCGCCGTGCTCGCCCGGCGCGCCGGTGTGCCCGCGCTGCGCTACGCCGGACCGTACCCGACCGCCGCGCTGTGGCGCAGCCTCGCCCGGTCGTTTCGCACCACCGGCGACGAGGCGGCATTCACTTCCGGCGCGCTCGACCGCGCGCTGCGGGTCGCCCGCGACCCGATCCCGATCGACTTCGTCCCCGCGCCGCACGAGCGGATCGCGATCGCCGGCGGCTTCGTCGAGCTGCGCGACACCGTCGAGCGCGCCGTGATCGATGGCATCGCCTACGAGCCCGATGGCTCGCCGGCCCGCCTGGTCGAGCTCGATCCAGCAGCAGCCCGCGACGTCACCGCCGGCGATCACGCCGCCTACGGGGCCATCACCGGCGATTCCGGACCGCGCTCCTCGGCGCGCCGCCCGCTCGCGTGCGAGATCTGGTTCGGCGATGCGCCGTACGCGCGGGTCGCGACGCTCGGCGCCGACGGCGCGCTGCTCGACGGCCCGCACCCGGTGCCGCCGTGCGCGAGCCCGGTGATCGGCCGCGCGTTCCCGCCGCCGCTGCGCGCCGCGATCGCCGAGCTCGTCGCCGACGCGGTCCCCGCCCCGCTCGCCGACGACACCCGCGCGCTGTGCGCCGCCACGCCGCTCCACTGGGCCGACCTGGGCGCGCGCGCCGCCCGCGAGACCACCGATGGCTTCGCGGTCCACGCCGCGCTGTGGGATCGGATCGCGCCGCTCGGCCTGGCCCGGCTCGCCCTCGCGCTCGCCGAGGCGCTCGCACCGGTCGTGACGGCAGCCGCGGTGCGGCGCACATCACCACCTCTGGCAGCCACTCGATGATCCACTCGATGCTAAGCTGATCCTGCCGTCCCAACAGGAGCCTGGATGAAGTCGCTCATCGCCGTGGTCGTGGTCATCGTTCCCGCAATCCTCGCAGCCGCCAGCGCGCCGGCGCGCGCCAACGTCTCGCTCGTCGACAACAACAAGACCGTCGATATCGATTGCGCCAAGGACCCCGAGGTCTCGGTGCTCGGCAACAATCTCATCGTCAGCCTCACCGGCGTGTGCACCAAGCTCATCGTCGCCGGCAACAATGCCAAGGTCACCGGCTCGGCGACCTTGGTGCTCGTCCCCGGCAACAACAACACTGTCACGATCGACGCCGCCGACAATGTCTCGGTCCCCGGCAACGACAACACCGTGACCGTCAAGAAAGCGATCAAGCTCAAGGCGCCGAAGGTGTCCAACCCCGGCAACCACAACAAGGTCAACTGACACCGCCTGCGCGGGCATGCGGTTGCGGGATTACCAGCCGACTGGCTTTGAGAGCGTGCCAACGGCGTCGGTTAACGTGTTGGGAAACTGGCTGGCTCCGAGCGCCCCTTCGCGGATGGCACCAGACGCGCTGGCGTCTGCTTTGCCATGAAGAAGCCGTGGTGGACGGTGACGAGGGGAGACAGCGTTTTCAGCGCGCGCAGATATGCTTGTTGGCGCACAGGCGCGTCGGGATCGTCAGGAAGGCTGCGGACGTTCGCTGTGAAGTACCTGATCCGATCGATCGTGTACTTAGGCGGCGGCATGAGCGCGCCTGCAAGCTTCGCCAGATCGAGCCACTTGTAGGTGCCTCCACCTGGAGCCGGGCGCTTGCGCAGCGCTCGGTAGTAGAGGTTGAACCCGTCGATGTAGACGCGCACCTTCTCCGCAACTGTTGATGGTGCCACCAAGCGACCCTCCCCCCCGAAAATGGCAACGGCCCCCGTGAGGAGGCCGCGCTCCCTACCACCGAAGCAGCAGGGGATGTAGGACAATCGTAATCACCTTGGATTGAAGCCGCAACTAGTTGGCCCACAATTTGGTTGTAACGCCAAAATTGTTCTCTTACGCGCACGTAAGCTATTGGATTTAATCAAATAGGACAAATAGGAGTAGATCCCGGATGATGCGGCAGAGCGGTCGCAGGGATCGATCGAGCGCCGGATCAGGCGTCCGCGGCGCCGTCGGGCGGCTCATCGTTCAGCTGATCGAGCCGCGCGAGGTCGATCTCGAACGCCCACCGGCCGCGCCGGGTCGGCTCGTCGAGCGCGATGTGGAGCAGCTCGAGGTACTTGCCGCGCGAGACTTCGTAGCCGCCGAACCGCTCGAGGTGCTCGGTGTGGACCTGGCAGTCGATCAGGCCGATCGACCACGCGTCGAGCTGCCGGACGCAGGCGACGTAGGCGATCTTCGAGGCATCTGGCGCGCGCGCGAACATCGACTCGCCGAAGAACGCCGCGCCGAGCGACACGCCGTACAGCCCGCCGACCAGCTCGTCGCCGCGCCACGCCTCGATCGAGTGCGCGAACCCGAGCTCGAACAGCTTGGAGTACGCGGTGACCATCTCGGGGATCAGCCAGGTGCCGTTCTGGCCGGGCCGCGGTGACGACGAGCAGCCGTGCAGCACGTCGATGAACGCCTGATCCATCGTCAGCCGGTAGGGCTGGCGCCGGATCGCCTTGCGCAGGCTGCGCTGCACGATCAGATCGCGCGTCGTCATGATCATCCGCGGATCCGGGGAGTGCCACAGGATCGGCAGGTTCTCGGCGTACCAGGGGAAGATGCCCTGGGTGTAGCCGAGCAGCAGCCGCTCGGGCCGCAGGTCCCCGCCGAGCGCGAGCAGGCCGTCTTCCGCCAAGTGGACGGGCGGAAACACGAGGCGGTCATCGAGCCGGAAGACCGGCATAGCCTTGCAGTGTAGCGGATCGATCTCCGCGCGTCCGATCCCGCGCGGGCTGCTTCACATCGCTCCACATCCCCGGGCGCGCTCCGAGTCACCGGCGCTCGCGACGCGCCGCGAGGTGTGGTAACCGCGCGCGCCTACGGTGCAGCGGACGGCGACGAGCCCGGCGGCGCGACCGGCACCGGCGGCACCGGGTGCGCCTTGCGCAGCGCCGCGCAGCCGCGCTCGACCTCGCGCCGCTCGTCCTGCGCGACGCCGGCCCCGGACATCGTGGCGATCTGCGCGCACGCAACCGCGGCCAGCGCGGCGTCGTCGAGGTTGTACAGGTGCGTGGCGCCGTCCGCGATCACGACCAGCCGCTTGCCATCGGGCGACTCGACGATCCGCCGCACCGTCCCCGGCTCGCGCAGCGTGAACACCAGGGTCGCGGAGGCGATGTCGAACACGCGCACGAGGTTGTCGCTCGCGATCGCGAGCCGCCGATCCGACAGGAAGTCGATCGACAGGTGCACGCCCGAGCCGGCGGCGAGCTGCGCTATCTGCACCGGGAGCATCGTGCTCCACACGCTCACCGTGCCGTCGTCTGCGGTCGTGGCGACCCGGCGATGGTCGGGCGAGAACGCCAGGCCGGACACGACCGAGGCCCCCGTCCGCACGGTGGCGCGGGCCGCGCCGGTCGAGCCGTCCCACAGCCGCAGCGTGCCGTCGGCCACGGTCCCGACCAGCGTGCCGTCCGGCGACATCGCCGCCGCGGTGGGAACCTGCGTGTCGGCTTGCGTGTTGTCCGTGAACCCCGTCGGCCGCAACGTCGCGACCTCGTCGAACATCTGCATGTTCCAGATCGACGACGACGGCACACCGAACAGGAACATCCGGCTGCCATCCGCGGACACCATCCCGCCCAGGACCGTGCGCTCGAACGCGCGCGTCGAGCGCACCAGCGCCCCCGAACGGCTCCACAGCTGGAGCGCTCCCTCGGGGTTGTTGGTGACGATCTGGCCATCCGGCAGGGCCAACTCGAGCCGGAACGGTCCTGGCTGGAAGTCGGCCGGCGCCGCGAAGCTCGCCTTCAGGCGTCCTGCCTCCGGATCCCAGGCCCGGGCGCTGCCATCGCCGTAGATCACGATCAGGCCGTCTGCGAAGAACTGCGCGCCGAGAGCATCACCGAGCGAACGGCCGGTGTCATCGCTCGCGAGATCACGCAGCGCGAGGCCCTGATCGAGGCGCCAGACGCGCCCGAGCCTGTCATCGCCGACCGTCAGCACGCGCGTCCCATCAGGAGAGAACCGCGCGTGCGTGATCGGCAGCTGGGGGCCCGGCAGCACGTGCAGCAGCGCGCCCGAGCCCGACGACCAGATCCGCGTCGTCCCGTCGAGCGACGCCGCGGTGATCAGCTTGCCATCCGGCGACACCGCCATGTTGCTCAGCTCGGCCGTGCTCCGGATCAGGCCGAGCGGCGCGAGGGAATGGTCGGCGCGGCCAGGGGCCTTGTACGTGCAGATCACGCCATCGGTCGTCAGCACAGCCACCCGGGCTCCGTCCGGCGAGAACAGGAGCTCGCGGACCCCTGATAGCGTTGGCGACCGCAGCGCCGCGTCCCCGTCGAGGAACTGCAGCTCGAAGCTGGTCGCATCACCGATCGCGATCAGCGGCTGCTCGGGCGCGGCGGCCAGCGCGCGAACCTGGCCGGGGTGAAGCTCGCGGACGACCGCGCCGCGCGCCGGGTCCCAGAGCTCGGCATCGTGGCCCTTGCCAGCGAACACCAGGCGTCCGTCATGGACGAACGCGACGTGCGCGACGAAGTCGTCCGGAATAGACGCTGCCCCGCCGGAATGCACCGGTAGCTCGCTGACCTGCCGGCCGTCGCTCGCGTCCCAGATCCGCACCACCCCTTCGTTGTCGCCGGCGGCGATCAGCCCAGCCCGCGAGAACGCGATCTCCCGGCCGCGGCTCCCGATCCAGCCGAGGTCGGTCGCGAGCCTGCCGCCGCTGTACAGGCCAGTGATGAACCGCAGGCCATCGCCATCCCACAACGTCGTGGACGTGTCGGCGCCGGCCGCCAGGCGGCGACCATCCGGCGAGAACGCGAGCGACCGGATCGAAGCATGCACGGGGGCGGGCCAGCGCGGGGCCTCGAGCTGCCGCGAGGCCAGCAGGTGCCCCGACGCGGCATCCCACAGGTTCAGCGTGCCCGCGAAGTCGCCGGTCGCCACGGAGCGCCCGTCGGGCGACCAGGCGCCATCGATGATCGAGCTGTCGTGCCGCGCGATCACGACCGACGCATGCGACGCAAGCGCGCTACCGAGCCCGGACAACAGGCCAGGCGACAGCGGCCGGCCCGCGAGCACGTCGGGCAGCACCGCCTCGAGCGCGACCACGCGCGCGGCCAGCGCGCGATCGGGAGTCTCCGCGAGCTGGGATGCGCGACGGGCGAGGTCGAGCCGGCGGTTGTCCTCGACCCGCGCCGCCTGCTCGGTCGCGCGCGTCCACTGGGCGTACGCAAACCCGGCGATCGCCATTGCCACGATGGCGATCGCCAGCAAGCGTAGCCGCGCCCGGCCGCGCGCCCGATCGCGCTCGTCGCGCAGCTGCCGGCTGGCGGCCAGGAAGGCTTGCTCCTCGCTGCCCAGCGCGCCGGTGACCGCGGCGAACTCGTCGCGCGCGGCGAGCTTGAGCGCCTCGTCGAGCCGCGAGCCGGACCACAGCTCGTCGGCCGCCGTGGCCGAATGATCCGCACGCACCTGCGTCCACCGGCGCGCGTCGTCGGCGAGCTGGTTCTTGACGAAGATCGTGCGGCGACCGCCGTCGATCCAGCCGCGCAGCTTGGGCCACGACGAGAACAGCGCCTCGTGGGCGACCTCGACCGTCGGCTCGCCCGCGCCGACCACGCCCGACAGCGCGCCATCGCCAGCCGCCGCAGCGTTGTCCGCGGCCGCGCCATCGCCAGCTGCCGCGCCGTCGCCCGGGTCAACCGTCGATCTCGCACCGGCGACCAGCGCTCGATCGCTCACCACCAGCTTGTGGTCGAGCAGCAACGCCAGCGCCTCTCGATCCGGCTCGCTGGCAAACTGCGCGATCCGTGCGCGGCGCCGCATCGGCCGCCACGCGCCGCCGGCGCTGCCCGGCGCGGCGATATCGACCAGCCGCAGCAGCAGCTGCCGCACGACGTCCTGCTGCGATCGCCCCGAGGGCCCGCGCCGGCTGCCGAGCGCCGCGTACATCGCATCGGCGCGGCGCTCGAGCGCACCGTGGACCCCACCCAGCGCGCGGTAGGTCGCCGTATGCAGCGTCCGCAGCTCACCGCCCTGCATGCGCTCGCGATCCCACAGCAGGCTCAGCGTGTACTGCAGCAGCGGCAGCGAGCCGGCCTGTCCGAGCACATCGACGACGATCTCGTCGGTCAGCCCGGCCTCGAGCACCACGCCGTGGCGCGCCGCCGGCTGCTCGATCGCCAGCCGCAGCTCGTCGGCCTGCATGTCGGTGAGGATCTGCAGGTTGCGCTCGACCCGCTTGGCGAGCGCGGGGTACGGCCCCAGCCGATCGAGAAAGTCGGCGCGCATCGCGAGCACGACCCGGATCGCGTTGGCCGCGTCGGCCGCGTCGGCCGCATCGGCTGCGTCGCCGGCGAGCGCCTCCAGCGCGGCGAGGAACGGCGCGCGCAGTGCAGCCTCGGTGCGCGTGAAGATCTCCTCGAACTGATCGACCACCACCAACCACGGCTGACCCGGCGACTGCAGTGCCTGTACGACGCGCACGACGGCGTCCGGCTGGTGGTCGAGCACCGGGCGGGTCTCGGCCTGCGAGCACCCGCTCGCGATCAGCGCACTCCGCAGCGACTCGAACGGATCGACGTCGGGGACGATCGCGAAGCATCGCGCCGCCGCGGCGCCCGGAGCTCCGCCGGCTGCCGCGCCCGCCGCGCCCGACACGCCCGCCGCGCCGTACGCCGGCAGCACGCCGGCACGCAGCAGCGATGACTTGCCGCTGCCCGAGGCGCCGAGCACCATCAGCAGCGAGCGGTCGCGCAGCCGGTCCAGCACGCCGCGGATCAGCTGATCGCGGCCGAAGAACAGCTCGCGGTCGCGATCGCCGAACGACTGGAGCCCGCGGTATGGCGACGCCGCGACCAGCGGCCGCCGGTGCACCGCCTCGGCGGTGACCTGGATCGTGACGTTGACGATCTTGTCGCCGCCGATGATGTCGCCACCGGCCTGGACCGTGACATCGCCGGCGATGTCCTCGAAGCGGACGCCGGTCATGCGTCAGGCGAGGCCGAGCAAGCCTCGCAAGCTCACCACCATCGGCCCGAGCTTGGCGATCAGCCCGCCGATCTGGCCGGCCAGCTCGGTGCTCTTGCCGGCGAACGTCTTCAGCTTGTCGAGCAGCTTCGTCGTCCGATCGAGCCCCGACTCGGCGTGCTGCACCACGACCGCCGGCGGCTGCCCCGCCCCGAGCGACGCGGCGTCGTCGCGAACCTGCTTGAGCTCCTTGACGTGCTGGAGCACCTCGACCGCCAGCTCGTCCTTGTCATCGTCGGCCACGTCGGGGCTGACCTCGATGTGGGCCTTGATCTCACGCAGCAGGTTACGCAGCGTCTCGATCTCGATCTGAAACCGATGGCGGTCGTTGTCGGTGCGGAACCCGCGCGCGGTCGTCGTCTTGTTGCCACCAACGACATCACCGCCGGCATGGATCAACACGTTGCCGCCGACGTTGCCCACATGGATACCGCCTGACCTCCCGCGTTCGCTCATGAACAGTCCTCCATGTACCAGACCGGCGTAAAGCGTACGCCGCGCCAACGGCGGTGAGTATACATGGCGCGCGGGTCGTGCAAATGGCTCGCGCCGCGCGCATGACGCAGACCGCCCGGCGCCGACGACGAGCGCGGTTCGCACCACGGATTCCTCGTGATCGGGCCCACCAATACAATGCTGGATTCTGATTACCGATCTCACTCCATCTCACACCGATTCACTCCGGAGCCCACCCCGCTCATCGAGACTCGGTCCGTTCGCAGGCTGCCGCGGCGCTACCGGCGGCGGCGGCGCAGCACCACCAGCAGCGGCGCGAACGCCAGCCAGCCGGCACCGCCACCCGCGGCGCAGCCACCGGCCTGCGCGTTGCCGGCGGTGTCGGTCTCGTCATCGGCATCGCCGCTGGTGTTCTCATCGCCGTCCGGCGTGACCGTCACCGCGAGCATCACCGTGCCCAGCTGCGTGGTGCCATCGGTCAGCGCGAGCTCGGTGTTGACCGCGGTCACCTCGGTCACCATCGGCGCGACCACGTCGATCGCGACCTGCCCCTGGCCGCCCGCCGGGATCGCCGCGCCGAGCGTGCCGAGCTGGCTGCTCGACGTCCAGCTCGCCGGGTTGTAGAGCGGGCTGGGGCCATCCGTGGTGACCAGCTGCGCGGTCGCCGGCCAGTCGGCGTCGGTCGTGTTGTTGATCGTCAGCGTGTAGTGCGCCGTCGCGCCGGGTGCGATCTTGTCGGGGCCGTCGACCGAGACCAGATCGACCGCGACCTTGGCGCTGGCGCACGACGCGCCCTTGGCGAACCCGGTCGCCGGCGACGCCTTGAGCCGGGCCTCGGTCTGCGGGCCGTAGTCACCGTCCTCGGAGATCTTGTCGCTCGGGTGGTTGCGGTTCCACAGCCGCTGGAACGCCAGCGTGTCCTTGCCGCGGATATCTTTCGAGCTCAGGTGATCGAAGTGCACCGGATCGCCGGCCACATCGTGCGCCCAGCCGTGGCTGCTCATCGCCGAGATCCGCGCGCTGTAGTTCGCGAGATCGACCGCGCGGCCGCTCTCGTGGTTCGACTGGCCGACCGCCGCGGCCGCCGTGATCCCGCAGCGCCCGCGATCGAACCACTGCAGCAGCAGGTACTGCTGCGCCACCGTGCGGAACGCGCTGTTGACCTGCACGCTGCCGACCTTCTGCAGATCGGTCTTCGCGTTGGCCGCCAGGTACGGCAGCACCGCGTTGCTGGTGATCGTGATCCCGCTGCCGGCGGCGAACTTGACCAGGCCGCTCGGATCCATGCAGCTGATCTCGTCGGAGATCTGCTTCGATAGTCCGATCACGACCGCGGTCGAGCACCCGGTCGACGTCGCGTACGACCCGACCGTCTTCACCGCATCCGGCGCCAGATCGGCGGCCTCGGGCACCGACGAGTCCGGCTCGCCGGTGCGGTCAGCGCCGCCGGCCGCGCAGCCGCCGAGCACCACCAGGGCGCTCAGCGCTGTGTGCAACCTGGAACGAGCGGAACCAGGAGCTGAATCCGACAACCGCGTGAAACCGTTTGATCGCATCATGATGTCGGCGACGATGAGCAAGTCGCGCGCCGGATCGACGCGCGCTTCGCATCCAGCGCTTGCGCGTGTTGCCGACGTAAGGCTCGGCGCACACGACCGTCCGCATCGACCGGGGTCCCGGCCTTTCCGGTCCACGCCACGGCGCAGGCGGCCCGGCGCGACCGCCCGGCGCGGTAGAGTGCGCGCCATGCGTCTCCTCTGGTGTGGATCCGGCTGGCTGCCGGTGGTCGATCTGATCGCCGCGCGGTTGCCGGCCGGCGCTTCGATCGCGATCTGGGACCGCGCAGCGCCGCTGGCCGGCGCGGTCGCCGAGGTCGATGTCCTGTTGCCGTCGAACGCCCACATCACGCCCGAGGTGATCGCCGCCGCGCCGCGGCTGCGCCTGATCCAGCAACCCGCCGCCGGCACCGAGTGGATCGACCGCACCGCGCCCGCCGCGCGCGACATCCCGATCTGCAACGCGCCCGGCACCAACCACGTCGCGGTCGCCGAGGCCGCCCTGTTCCTGCTGCTCGCGCTCGCCCGCCGCGCCCCGCTCGCCGCCCGCGCGTTCGCCGAGCGCCAGATCGGCGTGCCCGCCGGCATCGAGCTCGCCGGCAAGACCCTCGGCGTGGTCGGCATGGGCCGCGCCGGCACCGCGGTCGCCGAGCGCGCCCGCGGCCTCGGCATGATCGTCATCGAGCTCGGCCGCGGCGCCTCGCCCGCCGAGCGCGCCGCGTTCTTCGCCGCGAGCGACGCGATCACCCTGCACTGCCCGCTCGCCCCCGAGACCCGCGGCCTGATCGACGCCGCGGCGTTCGCCGCCATGCGCCCCGGCGCCCTGCTCGTCAACGTCGCGCGCGGCCCGGTCATCGATCGCGCCGCCCTGCTCGCCGCGCTCGCCGACGACCGCCCGACGCACCGGCTCGGCGGCGTCGGCCTCGACGTCCACTGGGACGAGCCCGCCGACCCCGCCGACCCGCTCTACGCCGACCCGCGCGTCGTCGCCCTGCCCCACCTCGGCGGCTCGACCGTCGAGGCGTTCACCCGGATCGTCGACGTCGTGCTCGACAACCTGCGCCGGCTCACCGCCGGCGAGCCGCTCCGTCATCGGGTCGCCTGACGCGCTCGCATGCTCGCGCTGAGCGCGCCGGCAAGGTTGATCAGCGATGCCGCGAGTGCCGGAATCGTTTCACAGCGGATCGAGGCGGGCGAACTTGCTCCGCGTGACCAGCCGTGATGCGCTGTGCGTCACCTCGCGGCCGGATGCCGCATCGAACGCAAGAATCGAGTCGAGATGAGCTGGTTTTCCAACTACACCCGGTCCTCGATCGGCGCCAAGCACATCATGGCCGTCACCGGCCTGTTGCTGTTCTTGTTCGCGATCCAGCACATGTTCGGGCACCTCCAGATGTTCGGAGGGCCCGAGATGTACAACTCGTACGCCCATTTCCTGCAGAACCTGTGGGAGGTGAAGTGGCCGGTGCGCGCCGGCTTGATCGGCCTGGTCGTCATCCACGTGGTGGTCGCGATCGGCCTGGTCGCGAACAACCGCTCGGCGCGCCCGGTCGGCTACGCGAAGTACAAGCCGGTCGTGTCGTCGCCGGTCGGCCGCGCGATGGCGTACACCGGCCTGGTCGTGTTCGTGTTCCTGACGTTCCACATCCTGCACTTCACGCTCGGCCAGGTCCAGCCCAGCCACTTCCACACGATGGATCCCAAGGATCGGTGGGACGCCTACTCGATGTTCGTCTACGGGTTCCAGAACCCGGCGATCTACGTCGTGTACCTCGTCGGCATCGCGCTGCTCGCGATGCACCTCGGCCACGGCGCGTCGAGCTGGCTGCAGTCGCTCGGCTGGCGCCATCCCAAGTACCCCACCGATCGGCTCGGTCCGGCGCTCGCGGTGGTCCTGTTCGTCGGTTACATGCTGCCCCCGACCGCGGTCCTCATCGGTCTCCTCAAGCTCCCGGGTACCTGAGATGACGCTCAAGCTCGACGCACGCACTCCCTCGGGGCCGATCGAACAGCAATGGTCGAAGGCGCGGTTCGAGATGAAGCTGGTCAATCCGGCCAACAAGCGCAAGTACAAGGTGATCGTGGTCGGCTCCGGGCTCGCCGGCGGGGCCGCCGCCGCCACGCTCGCCGAGCTCGGCTACGACGTCGCCTGCGTCTGCTTCCAGGACTCGCCGCGCCGCGCCCACTCGATCGCCGCGCAGGGCGGGATCAACGCCGCGAAGAACTACCAGAACGACGGTGACTCGATCCACCGGCTGTTCTACGACACCGTCAAGGGCGGCGACTTCCGGTCGCGCGAGTCCAACGTCCACCGGCTCGCCGAGGTCTCGGTCGATATCATCGATCAGTGCGCCGCGATGGGGGTGCCGTTCGCCCGCGAGTACGGCGGCACGCTCGCCAACCGCAGCTTCGGCGGCGCGCAGGTGTCGCGCACGTTCTACGCCCGCGGCCAGACCGGCCAGCAGCTGCTGCTCGGCGTGTACGCCGCGCTGTCGCGCCAGATCGGCGTCGGCAAGGTCGTGATGTTCCCGCGCACCGAGATGCTCGACGTCGTGATCGACCCGAGCACCGGCCGCGCCTCGGGCATCGTCGTCCGCGATCTGGTGACCGGCGCGATCGCGTCGCACGCGGCGCACGCCGTGGTGCTCGCGACCGGCGGCTACGGCAACGCGTTCTTTCTGTCGACCAACGCCAAGGGCTGCAACGTCACCGCGACGTACCGCGCCTACAAGCGCGGCGCCGGGTTCGCCAACCCGTGCTTCACGCAGATCCACCCGACCTGCATCCCGGTGTCGGGCGACTACCAATCCAAGCTGACCCTGATGTCGGAGTCGCTGCGCAACGACGGCCGGGTCTGGGTCCCCAGGGCCGCGTCCGACGTCGGCGTGCACCCCGACCAGATCGCCGACGAGGCGCGCGACTACTACCTCGAGCGCAAGTACCCGAGCTACGGCAACCTGTCGCCGCGCGACATCGCCAGCCGCGCCGCCAAGGAGCAATGCGACGCCGGCCTCGGCGTTGGCCCCGGCGGCCGCGGCGTCTACCTCGACTTCCGCGACGCGCTCCGCCGCGACGGCGAGGACACCGTCCGCCAGAAGTACGGCAACCTGTTCGAGATGTACGAGCGGATCACCGGCGACAACCCGTACAAGGTCCCGATGCGGATCTACCCGGCGGTCCACTACACGATGGGCGGCCTGTGGGTCGACTATCACCTGCAGACGACGATCCCGGGGCTGTTCTGCCTCGGCGAGGCCAACTTCTCCGACCACGGCGCCAACCGGCTCGGCGCGTCGGCGCTGATGCAGGGCCTGGCCGACGGCTACTTCATCATCCCGTACACGCTCGGCCACTACCTCGCCGGCGTGAATGCCAAAGATCTACCGGACGCCAAGGGCGCGGCGTTCAAGGACGCCGAGACCGCCGTCACCGGCAAGCTCGACAAGCTGATCGCGGTGCGCGGCAAGCGCTCGGTCGACTCGTTCCACAAGGCGCTCGGCCACATCCTGTGGGAGGACTGCGGCATGGCGCGCAGCCAGGAGTCGTTGACCAGCGCGCTCGCCAAGATCCCGGCGCTGCGCGAGGAGTTCTGGCGCGACGTCACCGTGCTCGGCGACAAGGACAGCTTCAACCAGTCGCTCGAGAAGGCCGGCCGCGTCGCCGACTTCCTCGAGTTCGCCGAGATCATGTGCAAGGACGCGCTGGTCCGCGAGGAGAGCTGCGGCGGCCACTTCCGCGTCGAGCACCAGCTCGACGGCGAGGCCAAGCGCGACGACGACCAGTTCTGCCACGCCGCGGTCTGGGAGTATGCCGGCGACGGCAACGAGCCGGTTCGCAACCTCGAGCCGCTCACGTTCGACAACGTCAAGCTCGCCACCCGGAGCTACAAGTAAATGGCCACCGACCCCGCCGCCGCCGCCACCGCCGCCACCCATGACCGCCTGCTGAGCCTCGTGCTCCACATCTGGCGCCAGCCCGACCGCAAGTCCACCGGCAAGATGGTGACCTACCACGTCACCGGCGTCTCGACCCACGCCTCGTTCCTCGAGATGCTCGACATCCTCAACGAGCAGCTGATCGCCAAGCGCGAGGAGCCGGTCGCGTTCGACCACGACTGCCGCGAGGGCATCTGCGGCATGTGCTCGCTGATGATCAACGGCCGGCCGCACGGCGGCAACGCGGCGACCACGACCTGCCAGCTCCACATGCGGTTCTTCCGCGATGGCGACGAGATCTGGATCGAGCCGTGGCGCGCCAGCGCGTTCCCGGTGATCAAGGACCTGTGCGTCGATCGCACCGCGTTCGACCGCGTGATCTCGACCGGCGGCTTCGTCACCGCCAACGTCGGATCGGCGCCCGACGCCAACGACGTCCTGGTGCCCAAGGAACACGCCGACCGCGCGATGGACGCCGCGGCCTGCATCGGCTGCGGCGCGTGCGTCGCCGCCTGCCCCAACGGCTCGGCGATGCTGTTCGTCGCCGCCAAGCTCTCCCACCTCCACAACCTGCCGCAGGGCCAGCCCGAGCGGCTCCACCGCACCCACGCCATGGTCACCGCGATGGACGCCGCCGGGTTCGGCAACTGCTCGAACCACTACGAGTGCGAGGCCGCCTGTCCCAAGGCGATCTCGCGCGACGTCATCGCCCTCATGAACCGCGACTACGCCAAGGCCGCCTACATCGCCCGCGACCGCGACGACAAGCCCCAGGGCTCGGGCTAACGCGATCAATCACAGGACGACAGCCGCCGCGGTGTTCAGTCGGCCAGGAGCTCGGCGAG
>DATBBB010000209.1:0-31947 GCA_036271215.1 Kofleriaceae bacterium
CATCGCGCCGGCCGGTGATCCGGCGTCGGGAGCACCCGCGGCCATGGCGCCAGGGCCAGTGACGACCGCCGATGACGTCACGCGGCTGTACGTGGCGGTCGGCAGCCAGCTCAAGGCGATCGATCAGGATCGCGGCCCGGCGGTCACCCAGGATCTGTGGCCGGTGTTCCTGAGCATCCGGATCCACGATGCGATCACCGATCCGATCAAGCGCAACGACGTGGCACAGACGCTGCGCCAGCTGCAAGACCAGCTCGCCGCGCGATCGCGCTGAGTCAGCTCGGCTCGAACCGCGCGTTGCCGCGCTCCGCGGTCGGATCGAGCACCAGCCGGCCCTCGCGCTCGCCGCCGGCATCGGGACGAAACTTTGCCTTGCGGGTCTTGCCGCGCGTGACGAGGTCGCGGAGTTGCGCCGCGGTCAGCGCGCGGCCCGCGGTTTCGAACCAGATCACGAAGCCGCAGCCCTCGCGCCACCGCGAGCAGCCCCAGCCGCGACTACCGGTCAACAGGGTCCCCGCGTGGCACCGCGGACACGTCAGCTCGGCGATCGCGCTCGCCGAGCGCTGCGGCGCCTTGCGAGGCGGTGGCGGCCCCGAGGCTCTGCGAGGCTCCGCCGCGGGACGTGCTGCAGATCCATCGAGCGCGGCTTCGTCTACTCCAGGCACCCCAGGCGCGAGCTCCGGCGCACGCAAGGTACGCACCGAGAGGCGCGACTTGTGTGCGGTGTCACGCGTGCGTCGTGGCGGACCGGACGAGCGCAGCGGGCGAGACTTCAGCGATCTGCGTCTGTCCGGTGCCCGGTCACGCGGTTCCGCGGAACCGGCGCCCACGTGGGCACCGCGCGGCCTCGCGGAACCACGACGCGGTTCTGCGGAACCGTGATCATCATCGTCGCTACTGTGTGGTTCCGCGGAACCGTTGCCCACGTGGGCACCGCGCGGCTTTGCGGAACCATGGGATGGTTCCGCGGAACCGTGGTCGTCGTCGCGGCGCGGTTCCGCGGAACCGCGGTCGTCGTCACGGGACGCGCGATTGGCGCGATCGGGGCGATCGGCCTGATCCGCGCGATCGGCGCGACCGGGGCCGGTGTCGCCGAAGTCGAAGCGGAGCTCGCCGCTGGCGTCGAGCACGAGGGCCGCGGCGAACTTCTTGCCGGCCTTGGAGCGGAAGCCGCGCAGGACCTGGCTGCGCCGGCGTTCGAGCAGGACACCGGCGAGCGCGGCGTTGATCGCCCGGCCGGCGACCCGATCGCGCATCGCGAACCCGCAGCCTGCCGTGCAGGCGAACTCGCGGCGGCGCGGGACGACGGCGGCGCCGCATTGCGGGCAGCGGCCGACCGGGGTTGCCGTGGCCTCGGCGGCGGAGGCGGCCGGGGGCGCCGCGCCGCGGATCGCGTCGACCAGCTCGGCGACGTAGCGCGTGATGTCGGCCATGAACGCCGCGCGCGACTCCTGGCCGCGGGCGATCCGCGCCAGCCGCGCCTCCCACGCGCCGGTGAGCTCGGGCGACGCCAGGCTGGCGACCGGCAAGGCGTCGATCAGGGAGATCCCGAGCGCGGTCGGCGTCAGGTGCTGCCGGGCGCGCGTGATGTAGTCGCGCTTGAGCAGGGTCTCGATGATCGCGGCGCGGGTCGCCGGCGTGCCGAGGCCGGTGTCCTTCATGGCGAGCCGCAGCGCCTCGTCGTCGATCGCCTTGCCGGCAGATTCCATCGCCCCGAGCAAGGTCGCCTCGGTGTAGCGCGGCGGCGGGGTGGTCTGCTTGGCGATCAGCAGGAACCGGCCGTCGAGCGCCTGGCCCTCGACCAGCGCCGGCAGCAGCGCCGTCGGCTCGGCGTCGTTCGCGTCGCCGGGGCCATCGCCGTGGCCGTCGCGATCGCGGTCGCGCGCCGCCGCGCCGCCGTCGATCCCGGCGACGTCCTGCCAGCCGGCGGCGACCCGGACCCGGCCGCGCGCGAGGTAGCGGTCGGGCGGCGGCGGCAGCTGATCGAGGATCACCGGCTCGCGGGCCTCGCCGGGCCGCGTGCGATCGTCCGCCGGGAACGCCGGTACCGGCTCGCCGGGCCGCGCCGCCCCGACGCGAATCCACGCCTCGGTGATCGCAAACTCGGCGTCGGGGTAGAACGCCGCGAGGAACCGGCGGACCACCAGATCGAACAGCCGGCGCTCGTCGCGATCGAGCGCTTCGAGCCGCGCCGGCTTGCCGGTCGAGCCGGTCGGGATGATCGCGTGGTGATCGTGGACCTTGGCGTCGTCGACCACCCGGCGGCCCGGCCGGGGCGGGCGGGCGACCAGCGGCGCGGCGAACGCGGCGTAGTCCGGTAGCGCCGCGAGCGCCTCGAACAGCGCCGGCAGCTCGTGCGCGACATCGCTCGACAGGTGCCGCGCGTCGGTCCGCGGATACGTCAGAACTTTGTGGCGCTCGTAGAGCGCCTGCGCGATCTCGAGCGTGCGCGCCGCGCTGAACCCGAACCGCCGGTTCGCCGTGCGCTGCAGCGCCGTGAGGTCGAACAGCAGCGGCGGTGGCTCGCGCACCGTGCGCGCCCGCAGCCGCTCGACCCGCGGGCCGTGCGGATCGCCGGCCGCACCGTGCGCCGCGTCGCGCGCGACGATCGCCTCGGCGAGCGCCGCGGTGGCGAGCCGGACCGCCGGGCCGCGCTGCCAGCGCGCGGTGAACCGCGGGCCACCGCCGGCGGCAAACTCGCCGCGCAGCTCCCAGTACGGCCGCGCCACGAACGCGCGGATCGCCTGCTCGCGGCCGACCAGCATCGCCAGGGTCGGGGTCTGGACCCGGCCGATCGAGTACAGCGCATCGTGGCCGGCGGCCCGGCCGCGCGCGGTGATCGCCCGCGTCGCGTTCATCCCGACCAGCCAGTCGGCCTCGGACCGCGACCGCGCCGCGTCGCCCAGCGCATCGAGCTGGCCGCCCGGCCGCAGCGCCGCGAGCCCGCGCCGGATCGCGTCGTCGGTCAGCGACGAGATCCACAGCCGGCGCACCGGCGGCGTCCGGCCGGCGAACTGCGCGACATAGCGAAAGATCAGCTCGCCCTCGCGGCCGGCATCGCAGGCATTGATCACCGCGGAGAACCGCCGGTCGGCGAGCAGCCGCACCACCGCGCGCAGCTGCGGCGCCGCGTGGCGCGCCGGCCGGAGCCGGAATTCATCCGGCACCATCGGCAAGGTGTCGAGCCGCCACGCCTTCCACCGCCCGTCGTACGCCGCCGGCTCCTCGAGCTCGACCAGGTGCCCGACGCACCACGTGATCACCCAGCCGTCGCCCTCGAACGCATGCTGACCCGCCGGGCGCACGCCGAGCACGCGGGCCAGGTCCCGCGCGACCGACGGCTTCTCGGCAACGATCAACTGCACGGGGCGAGCTTACCGAGCGGGTCTGTCACCGGCGCCGCCATCGCTGAAGCTGCCGGCGCCGCCCTGGAGATCGAACTGGGTCAGCGCACTTCGAGCCCTGGGCGGGCGCGATCACCGCAGCCGGCGCGCGGCCTCGTCGATCTGGACGTCGTTGATGCTGGCGTCGCGCCGGCGCATCAGGCCGGCGGCGTCGAACTCCCAGTGCTCGTTGCCGTGGCTGCGGTACCACTGGCCGCCGGCGTCGTGCCACTCGTACTCGAAGCGGACCGAGATCCGGTCGCCGTGGAACGCCCAGAGCTCCTTCATCAGCCGGTAGTCGAGCTCCTTGGCCCACTTGCGGCGCAGGAACGCGACGATCGCGTCGCGGCCGGAGAAGAACTCGTCGCGGTTGCGCCACTGCGAGTCCGGCGTGTAGGCGAGCGCGACCCGCTCGGGGTCGCGGGTGTTCCAGGCGTCCTGGGCCCGCTGGACCTTCTGGCGCGCGGTCTCGAGGGTGAACGGCGGAACGATCGGTAGGACAGCCGGTAAGACGGCAGGCGGCGGCGTATCGGTGGGCATCGCGCCGACCATGGCGCGCGGCGCGGCCGGCGGGAATCCACGCCGCCGGCAATACAGCGTTGCGCGATCCGGAATGCCGCAAGGCGGCGTGCGAGGCCGTCGAGTACGGCGGCTGCGTCGCAGTTGACGGCGGTCACGCGAGCGGGGTGGCGGGCAGCCGATCGAGCCGGCGCAGCGCCGAGCGCGCGGCGTGGTAGCCGCACATGCCGTGGATGCCGCCGCCCGGCGGGGTCGACGCCGAGCACAGGTAGATCCGCGGGTTCGGGGTCGCGTACGGATCGAGCCGCGCGACCGGGCGGGTGAACAGCTGGAACAGATCGGCGACCCCGCCGGTGACCGCGCCCCCGACGTAGTTGGGGTTGTCGCGCTCGAAGTCGGCGGGGGCCGTGACGTGGCGCGCGAGGATCCGGTCGCGGAACCCGGGCGCGAACCGCTCGACCTGGCGCTCGATCTGCGCGGTCTGGTCGACGGCCGAGCCCGCCGGCACGTGGCAGTAGGCATAGCCGGTGTGCCGGCCGGCCGGGGCGCGCGCCGGATCGAACTGGCTCTGCTGGCACAGGAGGACGAACGGGCGCTCGGGGTGGTCGCCGCGCCACACCGCCGCCTCGGCCGCCGCCAGCTCCTCGAGCGTGCCGCCGAGGTGGACGGTCGACGCCTCGAGGCAGCGCGGATCGCGCCACGGGATCGGGCCGTCGAGCGCCCAATCGAGCTTGAACACGCCAGGCCCGTAGCGGTAGCGGCCGAGCCGGCGCAGGTAGCGCCGCGGCAGCACCGGCCCGGCGATCGCGGCGAGCTGCGCGGGGCTGGTGTCGAACAGATAGGCGCGCGCGGCGGGCAGATCGGCGAGCGCGCGGACGCGGACCCCGGTCTCGATCCGGCCGCCCGCGGCGGCGAGCACCCCGGCGAGCGCGCGCGGGATCGCGGCCGAGCCCCCGGCGGCGATCGGCCAGTCCTCGACGTGGCCGGCGATCAGGAACATCAGGCCGACCGCGGCGGTCAGCGCGCGATCGAGCGGCAGGATCGAGTGCGCGGCGCAGCCGGCGAACAGCGCGCGGGCCTGCGGCGTGGCGAACCGGCGGGCCAGGCCGGTGGCCGAGCGCAAGCCGCGCAGCCCGAACCGCAGCATCAGCAGCGGGTGGCGCGGCAGGCCGAGCGGCGCGAGCGCGTCGGCGTACAGCCCGTGCGGATCGCGCAGCATCGGCGCGACCAGCCGGCGGTAGGAGCGCGCGTCGCCGGCGAGCTGCTCGGTGGTGTCGGCGAGCGAGCGGCGCAGCAGCACCGCGGGGCCGTCGTCGAGCGGGTGGGCGACCGACGCCGGCGGCTGGATCCAGGTCAGGCCGTGGTCGGCGAGCGGCAGCTGGCGCAGCCACGGCGACAGGATCGCCATCGGATGGACCGCCGAGCAGCGATCGTGGTGGAACCCGGGCAGGGTGAGCTCGGCGGTCCGGGTGCCGCCGCCGATCTCGCGCTCGGCCTCGAGCACCAGCACCGAGGCGCCCGAGCGCGCGAGGTGGACCGCGGCAGCCAGGCCGTTGGGGCCGGCCCCGATCACGACCGCGTCGAGCGTCATCGCGCGCGGCTCACGCGGCCGCCCACGGTTGCCGGTGGCGCAGCTCGCGGACGTCGAGCGTGCCGGCGTCGATCAGGCCGGTCGCCGCGTCGTGGATCCGGTACGCCATCGTCGGGCGGCCGAACGGCTGGCCCTCGACGAAGATGCAGCGCAGCTCGCCGGGCTCGAACCCGCATTGCTCCTGGACCGCGGCGAGCAGCGGCTCGCGGTGCAGGTGGCCATCGCCGAAGTTCCAGCCGAGCACGATGCCGGCGACCAGCTCGCCGTCGAGGTACTCGTAGTCCTCGAGCCGATCGACCGCCTTGGGGATCAGGATCGGCAGCGCGCGGCCCTGCAGGTGCATCAGCCGGAACCCCATGACCTTGCCGACCAGGCCGACCGAGGTCGGGCGATCGTAGAACCGATCGAGCTGCTCGTAGACCCACGGCGTCGACTTGGTGAGCCGCTCGAGCTTGCGGTAGCTCTCGCCGCGGAACAGCCACACGCTGTACGGCCAGTTGCCGGCGTAGAACCGCATCGCGAGCAGGAACGACAGCCGCGACGGCACGAGGTTGCCGAACAGCGGCGCCGCGATCAGCATGATCGCGAGGAACCCGGCGAGCCCGGGATGCGCGGCCACGAGATCGAGCACGCGCAGCTCGGGGTGGGCCCAGAACAGCGCAAACGCGCCGTACACGACCATGACGTTCCACTCGAGCGGCACGCCGAGCGGGACGTTGCTGGTGATGAACGTGTGGAGCACGAGCATCAGCACCAGGCCGATCGCCAGCGTGGGGCCGCCGGGCGAGATCAGCAGGATGATCGGCACCGTGAGCTCGAGCGCGGTGCCGGCGTGGCCCATCGCGACCGCGAGCCGCGATGGCCGCAGATCGTCGGGGTAGCTGCGGTACATCCGGCGCCGCAGCCACGCGAACCGGATCACCGGGCTGTTGCTGGTCATCACGCAGACCACCGATGGGAAGTGGTGGTTGAGCTTGGAGAACCCGGCCCAGAACCACAGCGCGAGCTGCACCGCCTTGGCGCCGGCGATCCAGTCGACGGACGCGCCGCCGGAACCGCCGCCGGAGCCACCGATGGACCCGCCGGCGATCGCGAAGCACACCGCGGTGGTCCAGTAGTGCTCGGCGCGCAGCGCGAGGAAGATCGTGCGATCGCACAGCCCGACGATCGGGACCAGCGCGACGATCGGCAGGATCTGCGACGGGCCGATCGCCGGGGCGATCAGCGCGCGCACGGTCGCGGCCATCAGCGCCAGGTAGAGCGCGACGTCGAGCCAGCTCCGCCGGGTGCCGCCGAGCACCGCGAGCCTGGGGAACACGGCGGCCTTGGTGGTGCCCGGCCGCAGGAAGTGCAGCACGCCGCCCATCGGTGGGAAGTAGTGGCCGGTGAGCGGCCCGAACCCGCAGCCGAGGCCCAGGCCCTCGAACATCATGCTCCACAGGATCGCCTTCTCGAACGCGATCGGCGACAGCCACCAATCGCCGATCGCCGACAGCCGGCCGAGCCCCGGCGTGAAGCTGCAGCACACGACCCACACGCCGATGTAGAGCGCGATCTTGAAGATGTGGAGCAGGTAGATCGCCGGCGGCGTGCCGTAGCCTTGCAGCGCCCACGCCTCGCACACCATGCGGGCGCGCTCGGGGAACGGCCGCTTGGCCCACGCGAGGGCATCGTAGGGCACCGGGGCCGGCCGCAAGAGGCTCATGCGCGGCCTACGCTACTACCGTCTGCTCAGCTGGGGTCACATATAAGGCGGCTCGTGGCCGCCGATCCACGCCGCGATCGACTTGCGGGTCAGCACCAGGTCCGACGCGAGCACGTGGACCAAGCCGTCGACCACCGCGCGCACCCAGGCGCCGCTCGGCGGCAGCCGCAGCCCGCAGGTGTCCTCGGCGAGCGCGCTGCGATCGTAGAGCAGGA
Source organism: Kofleriaceae bacterium (assembly GCA_036271215.1). Lineage (GTDB taxonomy): Bacteria > Myxococcota_A > Polyangia > Haliangiales > Haliangiaceae > JABFXX01. Next base: position 7,414 of record DATBBB010000209.1, read on the forward strand.
GCAGCACGACCACCCCGGTCTGGGTCTCCTTCTGGACCAGGTAGAGGTAGCGCTTCTGGGTCGCCGCGCTGAGCGTGGCCGCGAACCACGCCGCCTGGACCAGCGCGCGGTCGTGTTCGTAGTCGCGCGCGACGTTGTCCTCGAGCACCGCCATCTGGAACGGCATGTCCTCGATCGCGAGCTGGTACGGCGGTGGCAACGGCGCGGAGTGCGCGAACGAGCGATCGAACGCGCGCTCGAACGAGCGGCCGCGCGGAATCGCGATTGGTGTCTTGTCGTCTTCGGATGCCGACGTTCCCATGATCCTGACCCCCTTCACGTATGAGCAGAGACTAGCGAGCGCGATGCATCGTCATCAATGATGCCCGTGCAGGTCGAGGAGACCAAGTGTCTCACTCTACATTGACCATTTCCAGATGCTTCGTGATTGGCCGTACCGAGTTTGTACAGACTGTTCACCTGTGACACTGACTGTCTCACCCGGAGACACTGGTTGCGACGCCCGGCTCTCAGCTGCCGCTGTCTGCCAGCACGTGGCTAGAAATTCATGGCACGGCTGCAACCAAGCAGCGTCGGTGACCACCATAGAGCGACAGCGCTCAGCGCCGGAGCCGGCAGCTGTCAGGATCGCCGGCCGCGCAGCCGCGCTTGTAACGATCCTGTGCCTGGGGATCGCGGCCGATCACGGCGTAGATCCAGCCCGCTCGGGTGCACGCCGTGGCCACGCTCGCACAGGCGCGGTCGTACAACGCGAGCGCGCGCGGCCGGTCACGCGGCGCACCGTGGCCGTCGCGGTACATGTCGCCGAGTGTGGCGCACGCGCCGAGATCGCCGCTGGTGCAGGCGCGATCGATCAACGAGAACGCCTTGGGTAGATCGACCGCCACGCCGATGCCGTTCAGGTAGTGCTCGCCGAGCTTGGCGCAGCCCAGCGAGATCGTCTCGGTGCACACCCGCTGGTAGAGCTCGACGGCGTCGAGCGTGTGGTTGCCGGGTAGCTGCTCCTCGATCGCGGCGAGCTGGTTGCATGCGGCCGGCTCGCCGAGCATGCAGGTCTGGCGGTACAGCGTCACGGCGCGGTTGGTATCGCGCGCGACCGCCTGTCCGGCGTAGTACAGGCGCGCGAGCTCGGTGCATCCGGGCAGATAGCCCTGCGTGCAGGCGTGGTCGTACCAGCGAGCGATGTCCGGGTTCTGCGGCGAGGCGTGCTCGGCATCGCGGGCGAGCGCTGCACACGCGCGACCACTGCCGTGCGTGCAGCCATTGCTATAGTAGGCCGCGGCGCGGGCTGGATTGGCCGGACCGCCGCGCCCGTGCTCGGCGGCCCAGCCGGCCAGCGCGCACGACTCGCCGCCGCCGGTCCGGCAGGACGCCTCGACGCGCACGACCGCCGCGGCATCTGCGCGCGGGGTGCCGTCGCCGGTCAGCTCGGCGGTCGCCGCGAGCATGCAGCCGAGGTCGCTGCCGTGGCTACACGCGCCCTGATAGGTCGAGAACGCCAGCGCGGTGTTGCGCTTGGTTCCGATGCCGCGCGCGTACATCGTTCCCAGGTACGCACAGCCACGCGGATCGCCGCCGTCGCACGCCCGGCGGTGGAGCGCCAGCGCGCGCTCCTCGCGGCGCTCGATCCCGGTCAGCTGCTCGTAGAGCAGGCCGAGGCTGGTGCACGCCGTGAGCACACCGGCATCGCAGCTCTGGCCGAGCAGCTTGGCGCCGCGCGGCCGATCGACCGCGGTGCCGATGCCATCGAGCAGCGCGTACGCGACGTTGCTGCACCCGCTCGGGCTGCCGGCCTCGCACGCGTGGCCGTACAGCTCGAACGCGCGCGCCGGATCGCTGACCTCGCCGCGCCCGGCGGCGACCAGGAGGCCCAGGCCATTGCAGCCCTCGGCGAGCCCCGCGGTGCAGGCGCGCAGATAGAGCGCGTGGGCATGGCCGTCGTTCTCGGCGCCGCCGGCCGCGGCCAGCAGCATCGCCTGGCCGACGCAGCCCGCGAGCTCGCCGGTGTTGCAGATCCGGGTGTACAGCGCCTCGGCGAGCGTGCCGTCGCGCGCCACGCCGCGGCCGGCCTCGTACATCCGGGCGAGCGCGAGGCAGCCGATCGCGAGCTCGGCGTCGCAGCTCCGGCGATCGAGCTCGGCGGCGGTGGTGTCGTTGCGCGGCGCGCCGTGGCCGGTCGCGTAGACCTGGGCGAGCCGGTAGCAGCCGAGCGGCTCGGCGCTGTCGCACGCGCGCTGCAGCAGCTCGAGCGCGCGCGGCGCGTTGGGCCCGTCGAGCCACGCGCCGGCGAGCTCGACGCAGCCGCGCTGCTCGCGCTGCTCGCAGGCCTGGCCGAACAACTTGATCGCGGCCTGGACATCGCGCGCGATGCCGCGGCCGGCCGCGGTCGCGAGCCCGAGCAAGGTGCAGCCGCGCGGCTCGGTCTTGCACGCGGTCTGGTACAGCTCGATCATCTTCGGCAGGTTCTGGGCCACGCCGTGGCCGGTCTCGTACATCCGGGCGAGCGCGAGGCACAACAGCGCGGCGCCGCGATCGCAGCCGCGGCGGTAGATCATCACGGCCTCGGCCTCGTCGTGCAGCGTGCCGCGGCCGGTCTCGTACATGTGGCCGAGCTGCAGGCACCCGGTGGGCTCGCCGGCATCGCACGCCTTGCGGAACATCGCGACCGCCTTGGCGTCGTCCTGCGCACCGCCGCGGCCGGTCTCGTACATCTGGCCGAGCCGGGCGCAGCCGCGGGCGTACCCGGCGACGCAGCTCTGCTGGTACAGCTCGTACGCGGGGGTGTCCTCGTGGCTGTCCTCGTACATCGCGCCGAGCTCGGCGCAGCTCTGCGGGTCGCCTTCGTCGCAGCCGTGGCGATACAGCGCGAGCGCCTTGCCGGGATCGCGCGTGTGGCCGTCGCCGGTGGCGTAGCGCTGCGCGGCGTCCCGGCACGCCGCCGCGTCGCCGGTCCGGCACCGGGCCTCGAAGCCGTCGGTCACCGGTGGTGGTGGTGGCGGTGGCGGCGCCGGCGATGGGTGCGCCGGCACGGGGTGCGGGCGCGGCGGCCGGACACAGATCGCGTTGTTCTCGCTGTCGCGCGCTTCGATCTTGTCCTTGGGGCACTGGCAGCCCTTGCCGTTCACCAGCGAGCCGTCGCTGCCACAGCGGTAGCCGCTCGGGGGATCGGTCGGAGCACCCGCGGGCGGGCCGGTCGCGGGGCCGTCGCCCGGACCGGCGAGGCTCCGGCCGGTCATCCCGGTCATCGCGAGCCACAGGGCCGCGACGATCGAGAGCACCACGGCAGCGCGCGCACGCACGGCTGCGACTATACAGCGAGCCACTGAGCGAGACATGCAGAGCGCGCCGCGTGGCGCGCGGCGGCCGGCGCACGGCTGCGACTATACAGCGAGCCACTGAGCGAGACGACGCACCGCGCCGTTCAGCGAACGCAGCGAAAGCCGATCGTCTCGGACGCGACGACGTTGGGCGCCGGGTCGGGGCCGGCCACGGCCTCGCTGCTCTTCATCAGGGGATCGGTCGCGGCGACGCGGCGGTCGGCGGGCGACATCCGCTCGTGGCCGCCGCGCACGACGACCAGCCCGTCCTGGATCGTCGAGGTCCACTCCCGGAGCGGCCCGGGGTGGCCGGTCCCGGCCGGATCGAGGCCCCAGTCGCCGCCGCTGGCGGCCTGCCACTGCTCGCTCGACGGCAAGCTCGCGTGGATCGCGCGGCAGAACGCGGCCGCGCGGTCGTAGGTCACCCAGGTGACCGGCCGCATCGGATCGCGGTCGTTCCAGCCGTTCACCGGCTGCAGCCGGAGCGCGTCGCCGGCCGGCATCGACTCGAGGAACTGGTGGTACTCGCGGCGGGTCACCTGGTGCGCGAGCCAGCGCGCGCCGTGCCAGTCGACGAACGGGTTGGCGGCCTCGAGCCAGTCGGCCAGCGCGGCATCGGCCGGTGCGACCGGGGCATCGGGCGGGAGCGCGGCGTCGGCCGGGGGGACGTCGATCCGTCTGGGCCCCGGCGCCGGGCCCGGCTCGCCGGACTTGCCGGACCAGATCGAGACCGACGAGATCGCCGCGACCGCGATCACCGCGGCCCCGATCGCGCCGACGCGCCACCGCCGCCGCGGGCTCAGCGTCGGTCCGGTGCCCGGGAGCGCGAGCGAGCCCGCGCTGCTGAGCGTGGACGCCGCCATCTGCGTGCTGGTCACCGGATCGAACCTGGGCTCGACCGACGTATCAGGCGCCGTGCCGGCGAGCTCCGCGAGCTGGTGCTCGATCGTCTCGATCGAGGGCGCGCGCTGGGCCGGGTCCTTGGCGAGCAGCCGCAAGGTCAGCGTGTCGATCCCGGCCGGGACGTCGGGCGTGTGGCTGCGGATCGGTTGCGGCGTCTCGTGCAGGTGCTTGGCGCACGCCTCGGCGATCGACGCCGAGTTGAACGGCGGTCGCCCGGCGGCCATCTTGTAGAGGATGCAGCCGAGCGAGTACGCGTCGGCGCGCCAGTCGACCCGGCTCGAGTCGCTCCACTGCTCGGGCGCCATGTACGCCGGCGTGCCCATCGTGCCGGCCGTCGTCGGGTTCGCGCTGGCGATCGAGTCCGACAGCTTGGCGATGCCGAAGTCGAGCAGCTTGACCCGCTCGCCGCTGGTGTGCTCGCGGTCGCGGACCAGGAACACGTTCTCCGGCTTGAGATCGCGGTGGATGATCCCGGCGTGGTGGGTCGCGCCGAGGATGTTAGCGATCTGGCGGGCGAGCTCGGCGGTGGCGCGCGGCGTGAGCCGGCCGGTGCGCTCGATCCGCGCCGCGAGGGTCTCGCCCTCGAGGTGCTCCATGATCAGGTACGCGCGCTGGTTGGTATGGAACCCGACGTCGAAGATCTTGACGATCCCGGCGTGCTGGATCCGCGCGACCGCGTGCGCCTCGTTGAAGAACCGCTGGACCTGGCGCGTGTTGGTCGAGACCTCGGCGTGCAGGATCTTGATCGCGACCCGGGTCTTGATCGTCGTGTGCTCGGCCACGAACACCTCGCCCATACCGCCGCGACCCAGGCGCGCGGTGATCTCGAAGTGCCCGATCGTTTCCCCGATCACGTGGGGCCCAGTGTAGCGTGCTGCGCTCGGGTGTGCGGGGTCTCCGCGATCCAGCGTGCGCGTGATACGTTCGCGGCCTGCATGCGACGTGCCCTGGCAGCCGGCCTGGCGATGCTGTTGGCCATGCACGCCGATCGCGCTCGCGCCGATCCCGGCGCACCCGAGATCGATCCGGCGCGGCTGCGGCGCGAGGATGCCCAGCGGCTCGAGGCCGTGCAGCGGCGGCTCGAGGCCGGCGCGCCGGCGGAGCCGCGCACCGGGGACAGCGCCGACGGAGGTGCGGGCGGTGCCGGCGCCGGTGCCGGCGGCGGGATCGATCCGCGCCGGGCGCAGCGCGCGGGCAACGATCCCAACCAGCGGCTCGCCGGCCTGGTGCTGGTCGGCACCGCCGGGGCGACCGCGCTGGTCTCGGCGTCGTTGTTCGAGATCGACGCGCTCGACCCCAAGCACGACCACGACGCGGCCAACACGGTCGCCGCGCTGCTCGGCGTGACGGCCGTCATCACCGCGGTCGCCGGCGTCGGGGTCCTGGTCTCGAGCCGGCATCCGCCGCGCGTCCAGGTCGCGCCGGTGGTGACACCGCAGGCGCTGGGGCTCGCGGCGCTGGGGCAGTTTTGACCGGGTCAAGACGGACCTTCTCGACGCAGCGCTGGCCCGCGCGACCACCGCGGGCGTAGGTTCCCGGCATGAAGCGACTCGTCCTGATCGCGCTGTGGTCCGGCGCGTGTAGCAGCGCGACCGATGACCGGCCGGCCACGCTCGACTACATCACCGAGACCATCCTCGCGCCGAGCTGCGCCACCGCCGAGTGCCACTCGGCGTTCAAGCAGGAGGTCGGCGACGAGTTCGACACGCCCGCGGCCGCGCGGCGCTCGATCGTCGCCAACACCCTCGTTGCGTACCCCGATGACATGACCGTGCCATCGGGCTCGTACCTGATCCAGACCCTGCGAGTCGGCGAGCCGAGCATCCTCGATCCGGGCTCGGGGCTGGTCCGGATGCCGTATGACGCGGCGATGCCGGAGGCCGACATCCGGCTGATCGAGAAGTGGATCGCCGATGGCGTGGAGGGCGCGCAGTGCGTGCCCAACGCGCAGGATCGCGGCTGCCTGGTGACCGCCGGCCCCCAGGGCGAGCCGATCTACCAGGTCGTCGCGTGCACCGCCGGCAACGTCGGCGACGTCGTCGAGACCTGCACCGGCACGCAGATGTGCACCTTCTACACGGGGAATGGCCAATGCGTCGCGCAATGACCGCCGGGCTCGCCGTCGCCGCCGCCGTGGCGATCCTCGCGCTCACCGGTGGCCGCGCCGCGGCCTATCCGCAATACCAGCTCAGCCGCGATCAGACGTGTACCGACTGCCATCTATCGCCGGCGGGCGGCGGGCTCCTGTCCGAGAATGGCTATAGCGTCGCCGAGTCGTTCTCCCAGTTCGGCACCGCACCCGAGTTCATGTACGGCAAGCTGGCGCTGCCGAGCTGGCTCGCGCTCGGCGGCGACTTCCGCGGCGCGGCGGGCTACATCCACACCCCGGACAACGCGGTCACCGCGTTCCCGATGCAGGCCGACGTCTACGTCCACGCGGCCTACCACGGGTTCTCGGCGCAGCTGACGCTCGGCGCGCGGCCGGCGCAGTGGATCCAGGGCAACGGCACGCCCGGCGTGCTCGATCGGTTCTGGTCGCGCGAGCACTACGTGATGTGGCAGCAGAACGACGGCGGCAGCGACGGGCTGTACGTCCGGGTCGGCCGGTTCATGCCGGTGTTCGGCCTGCGGTTCGTCGAGCACGTCGACTACACGCGCCGGTTCGGCGGCACGCCGCTGTACGGAGAGACCTACGGCGTGGCGGTCGAGTACGTCGAGCCGGCATGGGAAGCCCACCTGACCGGGTTCATCGCGGATCCGCTGATCGATCCGGTCGTGCACGATAGCGGCGTCGCCGGCTACGCCGAGGTCCGGCTCGATCCGAAGCTGTCGGTCGGCGGCGAGGCGATGGTGACCACGAGCGACGGGCTCGCCCGGGTGCGCGGCGGCGCCACGGCGAAGTGGCAGAGCGAGCCGGCCGGCGTGTTGATCGAAGCCGAGCTGCAGGTCGTCCACCAGCAGGTCAACGGCCCCGGCGCGCCGAACCAGATCGTCGGCTACGTGATGGGTTCGCGGCCGTTCGGCAGCGCGTTCCTGCTCGACGTCGGGGTCGGCCACTACGACGAGGACCTCGCGATCCAGGGCCTCGACCGCGACGGGGTCGACGTCAACCTGCACTGGTTCGCGACCTCGCACCTCGAGCTGGTGCTGCAGAACCGGGTCGAGGTGATCGGCGTCGGATCGAGCAACGGCGGACCGACGAGCGGCTGGACCCTGCTCCACGCGCATTACCGGCTGTGACCCAGTCAGCGAGTCCTCGAGCTGACGATCTTTGGATCCCCAAGTTTTTCGGATCCCCGCGAAAAACTGTATTCAGGTAAGCCTGCCGGCGCGAACGTGGAAAGTTTCACGAGTCTCCTGTTCGACATCGCGCGCACCAGAAAACTGAGACCGTGGCGTGGCGATCTGCGGGTCAGATGTCGATGCACGGCGTATGTATTTTCGATGAAGCTTACGATTGACAGTGAGCGCCAGACCTGGCGTAAGTGACTTCGCGTGTATGGAGGACCTGGTGTGGAGACGTGAGGTTTTCCACATTAGCTTTTTCCACATTAGCTGTTACAGGGTGTGCGGCGACTGTGCTCGCCGCAGCGCCGAGATCTGCGTCGGGATCCGCGAGCTGGACTGCCCATCTCGCTGAGCTGAGTGGCTGCTTTGCCTCGAACCAGGAGTAGAGTCATGACAACGCATCGCCTGCATCGCGCGCTGTTCTCGGTTTCGCTGTTATTGCCTGTATCCCTGCTTACCGTGTCATGCTCGCGTGATGACGTCAGCCCAGATGGTCAGTTCGACGTCGCGGCGCCCGGTAGCCCGGAGACCGGCGTGGCGGCCCAGGCGATCGCCGTGGCCCCCGAGGCGACGATCGGGTCGCGCGTCATCACCGAGGCGCCGACCGGGTTCGACACCCTGACCAACGGGTTCTCGACCCAGGCCGCCATGGACGCGGCGCGAGACACGTTCGAGGAGACCGAGGCGATCAGCGACGGTCTGGGCCCGGTGTACAACGCGCAGTCCTGCCGCGAGTGCCACCAGAGCCCGGTGACCGGCGCGGGCAGCCAGATCAGCGAGTTCCGCGCCGGCCACTTCGACGGCACCAACTTCATCGACCATCCGGGTGGCTCGCTGCTCAACGACCGCGCGATCGATCCGTCGATCCAGGAGCGGATCGTGGCGGGTCAGGAGGTCCGGACGTTCCGGCTCAGCCTCAGCATCATGGGCGACGGCTTCGTCGAGGCGATCGACAGCGGCACGCTGCAGACGATCTCGCTCAACCAGCCGTCCGGCCAGAGCGGCCAGTTCATCCAGGTCCCGGTCACCGAGGCGCCGGGCAACCTGCGCGGCGGCCGGTTCGGCTGGAAGAACCAGAACTCGAGCCTGCTGTCGTTCGCGGCCGACGCCTACGTCAACGAGATGGGCATCACCAGCCCGCTGCAGCCGACCGAGAACACCTCGAACGGCAGCTCGGTCGCCGCGTTCGACACCGTGGCCGATCCCGAGGACTCGGGCGCCGACATCACCGCGTTCACGCTGTTCATGCGCTCGCTCAAGGCGCCGTCGCGCGACACCGTGCTCGCGGCCACCGCCTCGGCGCTGCACGGCTCGGCGCTGTTCGACTCGATCGGCTGCGCGACCTGCCACGTGCGGACGATCAACACCGCGCCCGCCGGCACCGTGATCAACGGCGGCGCGTACACCGTCCCGGCCGCGCTCGGCGACAAGGCGATCCACCCGTTCAGCGACTTCCTGCTCCACGACGTCGGCACCGGCGACGGCATCGTGCAGAACGGCGGCCAGGGCACCCGCAACAAGATCCGCACCGCGCCGCTGTGGGGCATGCGCGCCCGCGATCGCCTGATGCACGACGGCGCCACGGTGTCGCGCACCGACGCGATCCTGCGCCACCGGAACGAGGCGTCGAACGCGGTCAACAACTTCAACTCGCTGTCGGCTACGTCACAGAACGACATCATCAACTTCCTCAACTCGCTGTAGCCACCAGACGGAGCCGGGGAGCAGCTTTGCTCCAGCCAGACAAGTAAATAATTGATACGAAAGGATAACTAGTCGAATACTGCGGCAACCGTCTTGCGAGTAAGTACTCACTCCGCTAAAGTCGCGGCGTGTCGATGTCACGCCGCGCCGCGCCGCTGCCGCCCGAAGAACGGCGCGCCAGCATCATCGCCGCGACCCTCCCGCTGCTCCGCAACTACGGGGCGGCGGTGACCACGGCGCAGATCGCGATGGCCGCCGGGATCGCGGAGGGCACGCTGTTCCGCGTGTTCCCCGACAAGGAGTCGCTGATCAGCGCGGCGATCGCCACCGCGTTCGATCCGGAGCCGGCCGAGCGCGAGCTCGATGGCATCGATCCGGCGCTGGCGCTGCGCGATCAGCTGATCGCCGCGGTCGAGATCCTGCAGCGCCGCGTCGGCGGGATCTGGCAGCTGCTCGCGATGCTCGGCATGACGTCGCCGCAGGCGCACAAGGCGATGCCGGAGCCACCGGCGCCCAAGCCGCCGCACCGGTTGATCGCGATGTTCGACGCCCACCGCGACGAGCTGCGCTGTCCGCCGGATCAGGCCGCGCGCATGCTGCGCATCATGACGTTCGCGGGGACCCACCCGCGGATCGCCGAAGGCACGCCGCTCACCGCCGCCGAGATCGTCGCGGTCGTGCTCGACGGTATCCGCATCCGTCCCGATCTCGATTCCTGAACCCCGAGGTGTCGTCATGCTAGCCCGGCTATTGCGTCGTTTCCTGCGGCCGTACGTACGCCAGATCGCGTCGCTGATCGTGCTCCAGCTCGCCAGCGTCACCGCGACGCTGTACCTGCCGAACCTGTACGCCCGGATCGTCGACAGCGGGGTGTCGACCGGCGACACCGACTTCATCCTGCGGACCGGGGCCGTGATGCTCGCGATCACCGCGGCCCAGGTCGCGTGCTCGATCATCGCGGTGTACTTCGGCGCCCAGGTCGCGATGTCGTACGGCCGCGATCTGCGCGGGGCGATCTTCCACCACGTCGGCCGGTTCTCGGTCCACGAGGTCGGGACGTTCGGCGCGCCGTCGCTCCTGACCCGGAGCACCAACGACGTCCAGCAGGTCCAGATACTGGTGCTGATGTGCGCGACGATGCTGGTCGCCACCCCGATCATGGCGATCGGCGGCGTGGTGATGGCGCTGCGCGAGGATCTCTCGCTGTCGCGGCTGCTGCTGGTCGCGGTGCCGGTGCTGGTCGCCGCGATCGGCGTCGTGATCGGCCGGATGATCCCGCAGTTCCGCGCGATGCAGCCCAAGATCGACACGATCAACCGCGTGCTGCGCGAGCAGATCACCGGCGTCCGCGTGGTGCGCGCGTTCGTCCGCGAGCCGGCCGAGGCCGCGCGGTTCGACGTCACCAACGTCGATCTCACCGGCACCGCGCTGCGGGTCGGCAAGCTGCAGGCGCTGATGTGGCCGACCGTGATGGCGGTGTTCAACCTGTCGAACATCGCGGTCCTGTGGTTCGGCGCGCACCGGCTCGCCAGCGGCTCGCTCGAGATCGGCGCGCTGATCGCGTTCCTCAGCTACCTGATGCAGATCCTGGTCGCGGTCATGATGGTCACGTTCGTCTCGGTGATGATCCCGCGCGCCGCGGTGTGCGCCGAGCGGATCGCGGAGGTCCTCGATACCCGGTCGTCGGTGGTGCCGCCGGCGGTGCCGGTCGTGCCGGCGGGCCCGGCCGGGCTGGTCGAGCTGCGCGGCGTGGAGTACCGCTACCCCGGCGCCGAGATCGCCGTGCTCAAGGACGTGTCGCTGACCGCGAAGCCGGGCGAGGTCACCGCGATCATCGGCGGCACCGGCGCGGGCAAGACCACCTTGCTCGAGCTGATCCCGCGGCTGATCGATCCGACCGCGGGCGTGGTCGCGATCGAGGGCACCAGCGCGCGCGACATCGCGCTCGACATGCTGTGGTCCAAGGTCGGCATCGTGCCGCAGCGCGCGTACCTGTTCACCGGCACGGTCGCGAGCAACCTGCGCTACGGCAACCCGGACGCCACCGACGCCGAGCTGTGGGCCGCGCTCGAGGTCGCGCAGGCCCGCGACTTCGTCGAGGCGATGCCGCAGCAACTCGACACCCCGGTCGCGCAGGGCGGCACCACGGTGTCGGGCGGCCAGCGCCAGCGGCTGTCGATCGCGCGCGCGCTGCTGCGCAAGCCCGCGGTCTATCTGTTCGATGACTCGTTCTCTGCGCTCGACCTGGCGACCGAGGCCCGGCTGCGCGTGGCGCTGCGCCCGCACATCCAGGGCGTCACGGTGATCATGGTCGCGCAGCGCGTGGCGAGCATCACCGACGCCGACCAGATCATCGTGCTCGAGGCCGGGGCGATCGTCGGCCGCGGCCGGCACGCCGAGCTGCTCGAGACCTGCCCGACCTACGTCGAGATCGTCAAGTCCCAGACCGAGGAGGCCGCATGACCACCCCCAATCGCGCGCCCGCCGCCAGCTCCGAGCGGCCATCGCCGCCGCCGCGCGGGCCGTTCGCGTTCGCCGCCGGGCCGCCCCAGAAGTCGAAGAACTTCAAGGCCTCGGCGCGCCGCCTGATCCGCCAGCTCGCGCCCGACCGGTCGCGGCTGTACGGCGTGCTCGCGTTCGCGGTGCTGAGCGTGACGATGACGATCTCGGGGCCGTGGATCATGAGCAAGGCGCTCAACGTGATCTACGCCGGCTACCTCGGGATGAAGGCGCCCGCCGGGCTGACCAAGGACCAGGTGATCGCGGGGATGCGCGCGGCCGGCGAGCGCACCGCGGACATGGCGAGTCGCTACGACTTCACGCCCGGCGTCGGGCTCGACTTCGCCAGGCTCGGCCAGATCCTGCTGCTCGTGCTGGTGCTGTACATGTTCGCGTCGCTGTTCACCTGGCTGCAGAGCTACACCCTGAACATCGTCGTGCAGCGCCGGATCCGCGCGTTGCGCGCCGAGGTCCAGGCCAAGATGAACCGGCTGCCGCTGTCGTACTTCGATCAGCAGCCGCGCGGCGAGCTGTTGAGCCGGGTCACCAACGACATCGACAACATCGCGACCGGCCTGCAGCAGGCGCTGTCGCAGATCCTCGGCTCGGCGCTGGGCGCGCTGGGCGCGCTGATCATGCTCGTGGTGGTATCGCGGCTGCTCGCGGTGATCGCGCTGGTCACCGTGCCGCTGTCGGTGATCGCCACGGCGCGGATCGGCAAGCGCTCGCAGAGCCGGTTCGTCGCCCAGTGGAAGCACGTCGGCGCGCTCAACGGCCAGCTCGAGGAGGCGTTCACCGGCCACGCGCTGGTCAACGTGTTCGGCCGGCGCGGCGAGATCGAGGCCAAGTTCCGGGCCAAGAACGACGAGCTCTACGAGGCGAGCTTCCGCGCCCAGTTCATCTCGAGCATCATCATGCCGGCGATCAACTTCATCGGCAACCTCGGCTACGTCGCGACCGCGGTGGTCGGCGGCCTGCGCGTGGCCGCGGGCGCGATCCTGCTCGGCGACGTCCAGGCGTTCATGCAGTACTCGCGGATGTTCACCCAGAACCTGAGCCAGCTGGCGCAGGTCTCCAACGTGCTGCAGTCCGGCGTGGCGTCTGCCGAGCGGGTGTTCGAGGTGCTCGACGCGGCCGAGCAGTCGGCGGATCCCGAGATCCCGGCGACGATCCCGGCGGTGCGCGGCGAGGTCCGGTTCGAGCACGTGAGCTTCCGCTACAAGCCCGAGCAGCCGCTGATCGCCGATCTGTCGCTGGTGGCCGAGCCCGGCCAGACCGTGGCGATCGTCGGGCCGACCGGCGCCGGCAAGACCACGCTGGTCAACCTGATCATGCGGTTCTACGAGCTCGACGCCGGGCGGATCACGATCGACGGCGTCGACATCGCCAAGCTGACCCGCCGCGAGCTGCGCGGCGAGATCGGCATGGTGCTGCAGGATACCTGGCTGTTCGGCGGCACGATCCGCGATAACCTGCGCTACGGCAACCCGGCCGCGACCGAGGCCGAGCTGGTCGCCGCGGCCAAGGCGACCTACGTCGACCGCTTCGTGCGCGCGCTGCCGCTCGGCTACGACACCGTGCTCGACGAGGCGGGCAACAACATCAGCGCCGGCGAGAAGCAGCTGATCACGATCGCGCGCGCGTTCCTCGCCGATCCTGCGATCCTGATCCTCGATGAAGCGACCTCGTCGGTCGACACCCGCACCGAGGTCCTGGTCCAGCAGGCGATGGCCGCGCTGCGCGCCAAGCGGACCAGCTTCGTGATCGCGCACCGGCTCTCGACGATCCGCAACGCCAACCTGATCCTCGTGATGGAGGCCGGCCAGATCGTCGAGCAGGGCAGCCACGAGCAGCTGCTCGCGGCGCGCGGCGCCTACCACGACCTGTACCACGCGCAGTTCGCGGCCGCGGCGGTCGCGCCCGCGGCGTAGCGCGCCCGGGCGCCGGTCAATTGCCGGTCAATTGCCGGTCAATTGCCGGTCAGGCGCCGAGCGCGGCGTTGATCAGCGGCGCCACGATCTGCATGCCCGGATCGTCGGCGTTGTACGCGTTGGGCGGCTCCTGGATCCGGGTCCGCGTGCCGTCGTTGATGAACCGGCTGAGGAACACGTCCATCGGCACGAACTCGCTGTAGCACTTGTAGTCCTGGCCGAGCGGGAACTCGAGGTACTCGTACCAGTGCTTCTTCTTCAGCATCTGCTCGCACGCGTGGCTGCCGATGAAGGTGATGATCGTCGAGCAGTGGCTGACGTTGATCTGGCGCTCGTAGGGGATGAAGTAGCTGGTGTTGTTGAACGCGTCGAACTGCGCGATCAGGTTGTCCTCGTCCTCCTGCCAGTAGCTGATCACCGACTCCTTATCGTTCGGGGTCAGGAACCGCTCGTAGGAGAACCGCGAGTAGTCGTAGTCGCGCGAGTAGCCCGTGTACCCGATCTGGTCGTTCGGGAACGACAGCGCGACCATCTTGTTGATGCTGCCGAAGTCGTTGCGGTCGAACGTCGCGGGCAGGCCGGCGAACACGCTGTCGAGGCCCCACGCCGCGCGGATCTGGTCGTGCAGCGGGCGCGAGTTGTAGCTCGCGTTGGGCGCCGGGTAGATCGGGCCCGAGTCATCGAGGTAGAACCCCTTCTGCGGGTTGAGGCCGTTGCGCACGTAGTAGTAGCTGGCCGCGGTCCCGGTGCCGCCGGCGGAGAACCCGGTGACCAGCAGCTTGGCGATCGACGGCCACTGCTGGTGCGCCCACTGGACCGCGGCGAGCGTGTTGGTGTAGCCCGAGTGGTGCCAGGTCAGCGACGGCTGGCCGCCGGTGGTGTCGACGTAGGTCGCGGCGCGGTTGCCGATGTGCACGTCGCCCGTGCAGTACGGCATGTAGACGATGTTCCAGTCCTTGGTGACCAGGTCGGTCTTCGAGCGCAGCGGCAGGCCGGGGTCGGCGCCGTTGACGATCGGCGACACGTACTTGGCCGTGAACTGCGTCATGTAGTCGTCGGCGATCCCGTTGGGGTTCGCCGCGCCGAGGATGCCGTCGCGGCCGCTGCACGTGTCGTAGTCCCAGCACGCGCCGCCGCCTTCGAAGAAGAACAGGACGTTGGGCGAGCTGGTGCGGCGGGCGAAGAACTTGTACTGCGAGCCATCACCGCACTGGGTGCCGGGCAGGGCGACCTTCTCCCAGTTGTAGCTGTTGCCGCCGTCGACCAGGACGTTGACCAGGCCTTCGAGCAAGGTCTCGGCGCGGGCGTGCGTCGGTGCCGCGATCGCCGCGACCGCCATACACAAAAGGATACGCTTCATCGGACAGATCTCCTCGTGGTGAGGGCGGCAGTATAGGGAGACCGCCCGAAAGGGCAATACACGGAAACCTGAGACTGGCACGCATTGCAGATCGAGGATTGAATCCGCGCGCGCAGGTGAGTAGTGTGCGGCCGTGCAGATCGCCATGTCACGTGGGCGCACGGTGTCGCTGGGCATCGTCGTCGTCGCAATCGTCGTCGGTGCGGTGTGGTACGCGCGGCGGTCACCTTCAAGTGAAGAACCCTCGGTTGTGCAAGCCAAAGCCAGTGCCGTATCCCCGCACACCAACCCGCCAGACACTGATTCTGCGGCAGGAGCCGGAGGGAATGATCTCCCAGCTCCGGAGTCCGTAACTATCGCCCACGGCGGCAGCAACGCATATCCGGTCAAGCTCGATGCGCTGCGCGCACGGTTTCCCGACAACCGGTACTGGGCGCTGGGCGCACCGACCTCGGATCCGGCGGTCGCCAAGGCGCGGGCCGCGCGCGCCGAGGACGACAACAAGGCGCTCGGCCGGATCACCGCCAACGAAGCGAGCCCCGAGGAGATCCACGCGTACTATGCCGAGCGGCGCGCGATCTCGCGCGACTACCTCCAGATCTCCCAGGCCGTGCTCGACGAGCAAGGCGACGCGCTGCCGGCGCGCGACCGCGGCATGTTCGAGCTGAGCGTCAAGATGCACCAGGATCGGCTCAAGCAGATCGAGCGCGACGAGGCCGACGCGTTGGCGCGCCGCAGCAACAAGCCCTGATCCGGTACGAATGCCCCGGCCGAGGAGCCAGGCGCGGCTCACGAAGCGGGTGTAACATTACATAATGTGGCGTTCCGCCCCAGACCCGTGGGGAGTGAGCGACACTGGGATCCAATGTACCGGCAGGAGGGTCGCGCCGTGGCGATCCTCGACGCGCACGATCGGCGCGTCGAGGAGATCTGGCGAACCCTCGAGGCAGCTGCCCATCCGATCTACTTCCTGACCTGGAGCTGGACCGCGCGCTGGCTCGCGGCGCTGCCCGGCGACGCGCTACCCAAGCTCGCGGTGGTCTCCGAGGCCGGCGCGCCGGTCGCCGCGTGCTTCCTCGGCCGCCGCAAGCTGTTGCGCCACGGCGTGCTGCCGGTGCGGCTCGCCTCGCTCAACACCACCGGCGTGCTGCAGCTCGACGAGCTGTGCGTCGAGCATAACCATTTGCTGGCGCTGCCGGGCCACACGTGGTCGCTCGCGGCGCTGATCGAGCTGTTGCCGCGCGACTGGGACGAGCTCGTGCTGCCCGCGATCGATGCCGCTGCGTTCGAGCCGCGCACCATCGGTCCCGACTACCAGGTGCTGGTCGATCGCGACGTCGCCGCGCCGTTCGTCGATCTCGCGCGGGTGCGCGCGGCGCGCGACTACGTGGCGCTGCTCAGCGCCAACACGCGGTCGCAGATCCGGCGCGCGGGCCGGGCGATCGGCCCCAGCACGCTCGAGGCGGCGCAGTCGGCGGCGCACGCGGCCGAGATCTACGACGAGCTGGTCGAGCTCCACACCGCGAGCTGGCGCGAGCGCGGCAAGTCCGGCGCGTTCGCCGATCCGTGGTTCGATCGGTTCCACCGCACGCTGATCGCGGAGCGCTTCGCGCACGGCGAGATCGAGCTGCTGCGGCTGCGCGCCGGCGGCCAGACGATCGGTTGTATCTACAACCTGATTGCCAATGGACATGTGCTGTTCTATCAATCCGGCCTCGCGCGATTCCCGGACGCCGGCCACATCAAGCCGGGCTATCTGTGCCACGCTGCGGCGATCGAGCGCGCCGCGGCCGCCGGTCATGCGGTATACGACTTCCTCGGCGGCGACGCCCGCTACAAGGCGTCGCTCGCGACCGACACCGCGCGGCTCCACTGGCTGCGCGTCCAGCGCCGGCTCACCCGGTTCGCGCTCGAAGATCGCGTGCAGCGCTGGAAACGTGCTTACACCGCCTGGCGCGCGACCCGCCCGGGCTGAGACGCAGTCGCCTCGCTGTGGACGACTGGCATTTTCAGGCATCACAAATTCACGCCGACATCGAGGCAGTGTTGTCAGCGTTTCACAGTCAATCCGCACTAACGATCTCGCAGATCCGTTGAATCATATCGCCGCGCGCTGGCGTCCGAATTGCTTGCAGGCGCGTCATGCGAATCTTGCCCTGTGTCCTGATCTTGCCGCTGTCCGGAGCGATCCCCGCGTGCGTCGAGCCGCCTACCTCGGAGCCCACCGAAGTCTTCGACAACGCCGCCGCGGTGGCGTCGACGATCCACATCACGTCGGGGCTACCGATGGCGTTCGTTGCGTTTCGCGACAACATCAACCCTCTCTGGCAGCTCGCGACCCAGCAGACGCCGACCGACTTCGTCGCCAGCGTGACCGGCCCGTACTGGGTCACCGCGGTGTGCGAGATCCCGTTCGATACCGGCGGCGGCACCACCCTCATCGAGCGCGACGTCTGGCAAGCCGCGCGCACGCCCGGCGACGGGCTCAACCTGACCTCCGAGGTGTGCTTTGCGCCCGACCCCACCCCGTTCCACAACGTGTTCGGCGCGATGGTCCAGGGCGGCAATGTGATCCTCGGCAACAACTCCGAGAACTTCCCGTTCTCCAACTGGGGGTTCGACCTGTTCGTGCCCGAGGCCACGTACAACCTGTACGCCGACACCGCCGACCACATCGCGATCCGACGCGGGATCGCGGTGACCGCCGACACCACCCTCACGCCGCCGATCGACGTCAACGCGGAAGGCGTGCCGCTCGTCAACGTCGCGTTCACGATCCCCAACGCGGCACCGAACTCGATCCATGAGGCCGCGGTGCGGATCGAGCAAGCCAGCGCGACGTTCCCCGGGCCGATGTATCTCGGGCCGGCCGCGACCGCCAAGGCGATCCCGAGCGCCGTGCTGACCGCGGGCGATAACCAGACCGCCTCGGTGCGCGAGATCCTCAACTCCACCGGCGACGGGTACACCCGCGTGACCGAACGCTCGCTGCGCAAGCCGTTCCACGTCGGCGACCCGACCGCGTTCACCGAGCCCGGCCCGATCGTCGGCACGCAGTGGAGCATGAACGGCCTCGGGGAGCTGGCGGTGGGCTGGAACGCGCTGCCGCCCGACCTGCTCTACATCACGGACATCGAGGGCAACGCCACCGGCCACCCCGATCCGATCTTCTACTTCGCCGACCTCAGCCCCGCGTTCCTGTCCGCGACCGGCGTCCAGAAGAGCCTGGTCGACACCAACATCCCGGGCTTCCATCCCGAGTGGAAGATCGACTACACGCTGGGCTACACCCGCGATCTGATCGCGCAGACCGCGCTCGATGGCGAGCTCGGCGTGATCCGCACGACCTCGGTCACCGACACCGTGGCCCCGACCGCCCCGGTGATCGGGCGCCGCTCGGCGCCATCGCGCCCGGCCGCGCCGCGGCCGCACGGCCCGGCCAAGGCGCTCTGATCCCGATCTTGTGGATTCACGATCGAGCTACCTCATCAAGATGAGTGCGATCGCATAGCAGATCATCGCGACCAGCATCAGCAGATCGGTCCAGGTCGCGACGTGCTCTTTCACGTTCATGTCGCGCTTGCAGACGGATCGATGGGCCCGGCTACAGCGCCGGCCCGCACGGCACGCTGCCGGTGCGCAGGCTGTGACCATCGGTGGCGCTGTCGTCGGTCCAGATCACCGGCTTCTGGCCACCGGTGCACTCGCTATCGGGCGCGATCGCGAGGTCTTCGTTGTTGAGGTTCGGCATGCCGCTCGGCCGATCGACCGCGCGGCGCAGCACGAAGTGGCCGTGGTGCGCCGACCGCGGGTTGGTCTCGACCGCGAGCACCGCGAGATCGCCGTTGCAGTTGTTGTCGCACGCGGTCCACAGGTAGCCGGTGTCGCGGTCGTAGTCGATCCCCATGACCTGCACGTGGTTGCTGGGGAACGCGGCGAGCTGCTGGAACCCGCCGTGGACGTGGTCGAGCGCGTAGGCGTAGACCATGCCGTTGGCCTCGAGCCCGACGAGGAACACGCCGGTGCCGTGGTCGGGGTACTGGGCCGGATCGTAGGGCCGCGCCAGGTGGTCGTCGTAGAACCCCTGCGCGACCAGCGCGCTGTCGGGCACCCAGGTGATCGCCTCGAGCCCGAGGTTCGGATCGACCGCGGGCAGATCTGCGGTCAGGTTCCACTCGTGGGTCGCGGTCAGGGTCGTGCCGGCGCCGGCGGTGTCGTAGCGCAGCACGCTGAGCCGGCTGATCTTGCCGGCGTCGTTGTCGCGCTCGGTCGCGACGTAGATCGCGGTCGACGTCAGCTCGGCGCGCGTCACGCCCTCGGCGTCGGGGCTGCCGCCGCCGTCGGGGTAGACCAGCGTCTTGCCGGCGGACCAGCCGTCGGTCGTGACCGGCGCCCAGATCGCACCGCTGCGCGCGAGGCGGTACAGGATCGACGGCCCGTTCTTGACCGCCCACAGCGTGGCCGGCTGCGCGCCGGCGGCCGGCTCGTACGACAACCCGCTGAGGTTCTCGCCGAACTGCGCCGCGGTGTCGGCGGTGGCGATCGCGGTGGCGCCGGGCCACGCGAGATCGTCGTTGTCGAGCAGCGTGAGCGTGTGGACGTTGAGCATCCCGGTATGGGGGCTGGCATCGCCGCCGCCGGCCGCGTCGTCCGCCACGCTCAGCGTCAGGGTCACCGTCTCCGGCGGCTGCACCGCGCTGTCGTCGACCACCGGCACCACGAGCTCCGCCGTGGTCTGCCCGGCCTCGATCATCACCGAGCCGCTCGCCAGGCCATCGACCCGCCCGCCGGTCACGCCGCTCGCGACCTGATAGTCGACGCGCACGGCCGCCGCCACCGGCGCGCTCGCGACGATCTCGACCGGCCACATCCCCGTGCCCTCCCAGATCGTCTCGCTCGCCGACGCGAAGCCGATCGCCGGCCCCGCGGTCCCCGATCCGTCGTCGCCGCCGCCGTCATCACCGCCGGCGCCGCCGCCGCGCGAGCTGCCCGCGCAGCCGCCCGCGATCACCCCGACGGTCACCGCCGCCAGCCCCCAGCGCGCCGGGGCCCAGCTCGACGTCGCTCGCTCGTGTGATCTGCGCATCGATTACTCGACCGCGACCAGCCACATCTGGGCGCCCTGCGACGGTGTGGCGGTCCAGGTCAGGCCGTAGGTGCCGGCCGCGGTGACGGTCTTGACCGCGACCGCGCACTGCACGAACGAATCGGTCTCCTGGGCGTTGCTGTCGAGTAGCATGAAGCCGCTGTCGGGCTTGGCGGTCTGCGGGGTGCGCGGGAAGCCGTCGCCCCACCAGAACGCGACCAGGGTGGCCGGACCGTCCGTGGTGACGGACTTGGTCGTGAGCGGGTTGCCCTCGGCGACCTCGTTCCACTGCACGCTCTCGATCTTGCCGCTGTCGGCGACCTCGACCGCGGCCATCGTGATCTCGTCGGACTGGCCGGAGTCGTTCTGGCCGGTGGTGGTCGTGACCTGGAACCCGGCGCCGCCCTTGGCAGGCTTGAAGGTGTAGAGCGCGGTGCCGGAGGTGGGGAACTGGGTGTACGGGTGGATCTGGTCCTGCATCACGTACGGCGAGTTGCCCTTGTTGTCGGTCGGGATCGCGAACAGCTTGCTGCTGCCGCGGCCGACGCTGACGACGATCGTGCTGCCCGACGCCTGGGTGGTCATCACCGGCGTGGACAGCGAGCCGGCCGGGTTGGCGGCGAGCTTGTAGTACCCCAGGCCGTGGGCTCCGGAGTACGACATGCCGGTGCCCTGGTCGGAGCCGGCGGCATCGTCGTCGCCGCCGCTGCCGGACGTATTGGGCTTGGCCGATGACGATCCGCAGCCGATCGCGAACAGCGCACTACAGACCATCGCACGCGGCAGGCTAACCATTGCCGTCAAGGATAGCGTGGAACGCGGATCGAGGCGCGCCGCGCGGAGCTGCCGCCGGTCGAGCGAGGCTACAGTGTGGCGAGGCGCACTACGCGGGGGCGTAAGGTTGGTCGTTGGTGCGGATGCCTTGGCCCAGCACGCGGCGAACCGCATTCTTGGCCGACGTGAAGCGCGAGAACACGGCGTGCTTGGCCTGGTCGCGGCGCGGCGCGCTGCCGACCGGGCTGGGCTCGATGCCGAGCTCGCGCAGCCGGGCGTTGCCGCGGTAGAGCAACTCGCGCTGGCGCGTCGAGTCGGTGTAGTAGGTGAAGCTGATCGTGATCGATGGCTCGTCGCCGTTCTCGACCAGGTGCGGCGAGGTCGACGGCATGTAGCCGCCGAGCCCGGGCGTGAGCTCGAAGACGCGGGCGCGGGCGCGGTGGCTCTCGCGCCAGGTCACGAGCTCGCGCGAGTGGATATCGTGGAACAGCTCCTGGGCGCGCTCGGACACGACCTCGCGGTCGAACGGGTCCCAGGTGTAGAGCCGCTTCTTGCCGCGGATCTGCAGGATGAAGTTGTGCTCGTGATCCATGTGGAACGGCGTGATCGCGCCCGGCGACGACACGAAGATCCACCCGGCGCGGTAGCACATGCCGGGATCGCGGCGGTCGGTGATCGGCCGGACCTCCTCGAGGATGTCGTCGATCAATGCGCGGTACGTCGGGTCGGCCTGGACATTGAGCAGCGACATCCAGGCCTTGGCGTGGGCGATATCGGCGAGCGTGGTCGCGGCACCCTGCTTGTTAGGGTGCAGGCTGGGCGCGTCTCCGAAGCTGGTGCCCGCCGTGGCGTCCGCGCTGTGGGTGCGGACCAGCTTGCGCGCCTGCTGCCGCTTGCCGAGCTCGACGAGCGCGTCGAGCTGGAGCAGCGGATGGTCCGCGAGCGTGTGCGTGACTGCCTGAACCTTCCACGGTTCGAATGCCGGGTCGATATGGATTCTTGGAACAGACATGGAGTATCCAAGGTAATCCGAAAACTCGACTTGATCATCAATCTTAAGTAACAGGCGCTGTACGGCCGTGATGCGTCCGAGTCCCGGGCCCAGGTTGGTTGTCACCGGTACTCGGCCCGACCACCGCGGCTCGGGGTTTCTCGCAACCCGCGGCTACGTCACTTCGTACGCGGCGCGGCGCTCGAAGCTTCCGTCGCCAGCTGATAGATCTCGCCCTCGGGGAGCTGGTCGACGCGGGTCGCGTGGCCGGCGAGCCAGGCGGCGAGCGCGTCGTCGATCGGATACTGCCGGACGTGGACGTAGAACTTTGCGCCGTGGGCGGCGAGCTCGGTCAGCCGCGCCGGGCCCGCCGGCCCCGTGAGGTCGTTGGGCACCGCCCAGCCGTGAGTCCGTGACAGATAGAATACCCGCGGATCTTCATAGTTATTCGCGGTCTGCCATTCGGTGTTGTAAGCCTCGGCGCGCACCCGGACGGCGACCAGGGTGCCGGGCGCGGCGCGGGTCGCCAGCCGCTCGCCGATCGCGGTCTCGGGCTCGGCCGGCAGGGCGCGCACGAAGTGCAGGCCGCGCCAGGTCGCGATCAGCGCGGCGACCGCCAGGGCCGCGAGCAGGCCACGCACGATCCGGTCGGCGCGCCGGGCGAACCGCGTCCGTACGAACGGCACGACGTCCGCCGCGGCGGCGGCCACCAGCCAGCCGCCGAGCACGACGTGCGGCAGGTGATAGTGGGTGCCGAACGGCCCGGACGTATAACGCATCGCGACGAGGCACAGCGCGACGGCGCCGATGGCGAGCGCGATCGGCGCGGCGCCGAGCTGGCGTCGCCACAGGAGGTACAACGCGGCTGGAATTGCGGGGAATCCGACGCCCCAGTGCAGGCTGTAGCGAGCCAGGCCGAGCCAGGTGTCGCGGTCGCCCAGCATGGCGCAGGCCGGCAGCTTGCTGTCGCCGCCGCTCAGCACGCCGAACGTGTTGCCGTAGGTGACGTAGAGGCTGCGCGCGTAGACCATGTAGCCGGCGACCACGCCGAGCACGATCGCCCAGCCGATCCACAGCCAGGCGTCGGCGAGCGCGCGGCGGCGGCGCTCGAGCGCGACCAGCACGAACTGCACGATGCCGAGCTCGAGCGTGGTCGGCTTGACCAGGCCGGCGATCGCGGTGGCGGCGATCCACACCACGAGCCTGCGGCGCGCCCGGCGCCGGACCCGCAGGTCGGCCGAGCCGCTGGGGCCAAGCGGAGTCCACGCGCACGCCTCGAGGTAGCTGACGAACGCGACCAACCCGACGGTGAACGCGAGCAGCGCCAGCGCGTCGGGCTGGATCGAGGTCGACATCGCGACCATGCCGCGGTGGCCCAGGATCGCGATCAGCGCGGCGTACCCGGCCGGCTCGCCGAACCGGCGGGCGAGCGCGATGAACAGCAGCGCGGCCGATAGCGCCACGCAGCCGAGCGAGATCAGCTGGCCGGGCCACACCGATTCGCCGGTCGCGCGCATCACCGCGGCGATCAATGTCGGATAGAGCTGCAGCTCGGTCTCGACGAAGCCCGGACCGTCGCCGCGCCAGTCGATCCGCGGCCGCAGCGGATCTGCGTCCTCGAACGCGAGGTTGCGCGCGATCGCCTGGGTGTCGGCCTGGCGCCAGCCCTGCCAGTCGTCGGTGATCGCCGGGGTGCGGCGCACCAGCAGCATGACGGCGCACCACACGGCCAGCGTCGCCGCGGCCGCGAGGCGCCACCGGCTCACGAGCTGCTCACGACTTGGAGCCGGGGATCAGCGACGACAGCCAGCGTCCGAGCCGCGACGCCGGCGGCGGGGCCGGCGGCGGCTTGGTGGGCCGCGTCGGCTCGGTCGGCTTGGGGGCGTCGTAGTCGCGCGCGATCTGCTCCAGGGTCTGGAAGATGAACGTGCGCGGGCTGATCCGCTTGCCGGTGCGGGCCTCGAGCTTGGCGATCGCCTGCATGATCAGGAGCGAGTGGCCGCCGAGATCGAGGAAGTTGTCGGTCACCGCGATCCGCTGGATGCCGAGCAGCTCGCGCCACACGCCGGCGACCAGGAGCTCGCCCTGGGTGCTCGGCGCGCGCGACGCGACGTCGCCGACCACCGCCGCCGCGGCCCCGGCATCCGGCGCCGGCAGCGCGCGGCGATCGACCTTGCCGTTCGGCGTCAGCGGCAGCTTGTCGAGCGGGACGAACACCGCCGGCACCATGTAGTCGGGCAGCGACGCGCGCAGGTGCTCGCGCAGGACGTTCGCCGCCGGGGCGGCGCCGCGCGCCACCAGGTACGCGACCAGCCGCTGCTCGCCGCCGGGGCCCGGCTGGGCCACGACCACAGCCTCGGCCACACCGGGGTGGCGGGTGAGCGCGACCTCGATCTCACCGAGCTCGATGCGATAGCCGCGGACCTTGACCTGGAAGTCGGTGCGGCCGAGGTGCTGGAGCTGGCCGTCGGCGCGCCAGCGCGCGAGGTCGCCGGTGCGGTACAGCTTCGCGCCCGGTTTCTGCGAGAACCGATCGGGCACGAACCGCTCGGTGGTCAGCTCGGGGCGCTGGTGGTAGCCGAGCGCCACGCCGTCACCGCCGATGTACAGCTCGCCGGGCACGCCGATCGGGGTCGGCGATCCGGCGTCGTCGAGGATCCAGATCGACGTGTTGTCGATCG
>DATBBB010000210.1:0-33838 GCA_036271215.1 Kofleriaceae bacterium
CCCCCCCCCCCCCGCCGCGCGGATCCGCTGGATCCGCAGCTCGGGCGACGCCGGCGGCGCCTTCGCCATGACCAGGCCGGTCGCGCGATCGATCAGCACCCCGGTCGGCTCGCCCCGCGCATCGCGCAGGATCTTGCCGCCCGCCGGATCCGGCGTGGCCCGGGTGATCCCGGCCTGCTGCAGGGCGACCGCGTTGACCCACAGCGCGTGGCCGTCGATCCGCTCGAGCACGACCGGGCGATCGTGGACCGCCTGGTCGAGCCGCGCGCGGGTCGGGAACTGCTGGCCCGGCCACCGGTTCTGATCCCAGCCCCGGCCGAACAGCCAGTGGTCCGCCGGGCGGGTCCGCGCCGCCGCGGCGATCGCGGCGACCGTGGCCGCCTCCGAGCCGAGGTCGCGGATCGACACGCTCTCGAGATCGACGCCGAGCTCGTAGAGATGGCAGTGCGCGTCGATCAGGCCGGCCGACGCCGACCGGCCGTGCAGATCGATGACCCGGGTCGCCGGGCCCGCGACGGCACGGATCGCGGCGTCGTCGCCCACCGCGACCACCTGATCGCCGCGCCACGCCACGGCGTGGGCCCGCGGGTGCTGCGGATCGCTGGTCCACACGTCGCCGTTGACCAGCGCCACGTCCGCGACCTGGGCCGGCACCGGCGCCGCGACCGGGCCCGTCACCGAGGGCGCTGCCGAGAGCGCTGCCGATGGCGCCGCCGGCGCACCGGGCCCCGGGCTCACCGCAGGCGCACCGCCGCAGCCGGCGACCAGCGCGCTAATCAGTGAGACCGATCGCGAGATACATCTGGAAGTCACGGGCCTCGAGACCATACCCAAAATCGACCCCGAGCAGGGGGATCACGATCTGCTGAAGGTAGAGCCGCGTGCCGACGCCGACCGAGTTCTTGAACGGCGCGAGCGACGAGTTATCGCCGAACGCAGAGTTCGGCAGGTAGTTACGATCGGGGTTGTCGGCGTTGCGGAACGTGGTGTAGCCCGAGTCGAAGAACCCCAGGCCGCGGACCGACAGCCCGAGCACCGTGAACAGCGGCAGCGAGTACTCGATGTTCGCGGTGACGTTGAGGTCGCCGCGGAACTCACTGTTGAGGTAGCCGCGCATCGATGAGCCACCCATCGTGAACTCCTGCTGGAACGGCAGGTCGTGGCCGTAGTGAAACCCACCCTTCAGGACCAGGTCATGGCGCTCGAGGATCTGGATCGCGCGGAACAGGGTCAGGTTGTAGATCCAGTAGTGGAAGTCCGAGCCGAGCGCCGGCACCGCGTACTCGACCGAGGTCTGGTACTTGTAGCCGGTCTGGACGCCGAACCAGTCGGCGCGGCGATCGAGCTGCAGGCTGATCTCGTTCGAGACGTCCCAGCCTTCCTTGCCCGGCTTGGGCGGGTTGGTGATGTCGGCGCCGGGCGTGCTGGTGATCTGGGTGACGTCGTTGGTCAGCGCCTTGACGTCCTGGTAGTTGACGTAGGCGCCGCGCAGCCGGGCATCGAGCTTGAGGCCGCGGACCAGCTCGACGCCGAGCTTGAACCCGGCGTTCAGGTAGTTCATCCGCGACTGGCGGATCGCATCGGGCGTGTTGGTGTAGCTCGTCGGCGCCGCGTACTCGATCACGCGCGAGGTCTTCAGATAGGTGTCGAGCTGCGAGTAGAACTTCGAGCCGTGGATCGACGGCACGACCCACGCGCCGATGAAGAACGAGTCGCCGGTCGCGACCTGGCCGTACAGCAGGAGCTTCTGGTTCTCGCCGAACAGGTTGTTCTCACCGAACCCGACGCCGCCGCCGGTGTTGGTGGGCTCGTTGTAAAATGCCGGGGCGATCACCCACGAGTGCTTGTCCTTGACCGTGAGGTGGACCCGGATCCCGGGCTCGTCGCACTTGGGGGACGTCGTCGGCCCGCACGCCTCGGTGAACCCCGCGACGTCGTTGAACAGCCCGCTGGTCACCAGGTAGGACTTGACGCGGTCCATCATGTCCGGCGTCCAGTCGTCGCCGACGCCGATCCGGGCGATCAGCTCGACGGTGGGCGTGGTGGTCTTCGTGTTGCCCTCGACCACGATGTCGCGGATCGTGTCGGCGGCGGCGAGGCGAGCGGTAGCGAGCACGATCGCAAAAATCACGGGGGCAGCGCGCACGGCGGCGAGTATGGCACGAGCGAAACACCGCACGCGCGTCGCGGATCACACGACTTGGCACCCGTGTTAAACAACAGGTGCATGAACCCCGCCGAGGTCGCCACCGCGCTGCTGATCGAGCGCTCCCTCCAAAACTCGCCCGCGTACCGCAAGGTCGACGACTCGCTCTACGTCATCAAGCAGGGCTCGGCCTACGTGATGATCAACGTCGTGCCGTGGGGGGATAACCGCGCCATGGTGCGCTGCACCGCGCAGCTGGTGAAGGGCGTCGACGTCGACGGTCCGCTCGCCAAGCAGCTGCTCGAGCTCAACGGCCACCTGCGGTTCGGGGCGTTCGCGATCGAGGCCGCCGAGCACACGGTGCTGTTCACCCACACGATCCTCGGCGGCACCACGCTCGACGCCGAGGAGCTCCACGCGACCCTGCGCGACGTCGCGCTGATCGCCGACGAGTACGACGACAAGCTGGTCAAGAAGTACGGCGGCCAGCGGATGATCGACCTGCTCGAGGAGGCGGCGATGGAGCGCCTGATCGAGAAGAACCCGGATAGCTTCGATTTTGATGACTAAGTCAAACTGATCCGGCCCGATCGGCGCGGCGCTGTCGGCACGCGGGCGCCGCGACGCGGTACAAAGGCGATCGCATGGCATCCCACGACGACCCTACCCTGGGCTTTGGCACGCGCGCGATCCACGCCGGCCAGGTGCCCGACGCGACCACCGGCGCCGTGATGACGCCGATCTACTACACGTCGACCTACGCCCAGCAGGCGCCCGGCGTGCACAAGGGCTTCGAGTACTCGCGGACCCACAACCTGACGCGGTTCGCGCTCGAGGCCAACCTGGCGTCGCTCGAGAGCGGCAGCGCCGGGCTGTGCTTCGCGTCCGGGCTCGCCGCGACGTCCACGCTGCTCCAGCTGTTCGATACCGGCAGCCACGTGATCGCGTGCGACGACCTGTACGGCGGGACGTTTCGGCTGTTCGACAAGGTCTACCGCCGGTTCGGGTTCGAGTTCAGCTACATCGACCCGGTCGGCGGCGCGGCGGCGGTCGAGGCCGCGATCCGGCCGGCGACCAAGCTGGTGTGGCTCGAGACCCCGACCAACCCGATGCTGAAGCTGGTCGACATCGCGGCGGTCGCCGCGGTGTGCCGCAAGCACAAGATCCTGCTCGCGGTCGACAACACGTTCATGACGCCGTACTTCCAGCGGCCGCTCGAGCTCGGCGCCGACATCGTCGCGCACTCGATGACCAAGTACCTGAACGGCCACTCCGACGTCGTCGGCGGCGCGCTGATCGTCAAGGACAACGAGCTGCGCGATCGGCTCGCGTTCCTGCAGAACGCCGCCGGCGCGGTGCCGTCGCCGATGGACAGCTTCCTCGTGATGCGCGGCACCAAGACCCTGCACATCCGCATGGAGCGCCACGACAGCAACGCGCGCACGCTGGCCGGATGGCTCGAGCGCCACCCCCAGGTCGAGCGCGTGATCTACCCCGGCCTCGCGTCGCACCCGCAGCACGAGCTCGCCCGCACCCAGGCCCGCGGGTTCGGTGGCATGATCAGCTTCGTGCTCGCCGGCGGTCTCGAGGCGTCGCGCAAGTTCCTGTCGACCACGCAGATCTTCACGCTCGCCGAGTCGCTCGGCGGCGTCGAGTCGCTGATCGAGCACCCGGCGATCATGACCCACGCCAGCGTCCCCGCGGCCAACCGCGCCGCGCTCGGGATCGCCGACGGCTTGATCCGGCTCTCGGTCGGGATCGAGGACGTCGCCGATCTGCAGGCCGACCTCGAGCGCGCGTTCCACGCCGCCAAGAGCTGACGGCCCGCGCGGCGCCGGGCTCGCTAATGCCCGGTCCAGCGCTGGGCGCCCCGGCGATCCACGCCGAGGATCCACGGCCGCAAGGTCACGCCGGCGGTCTGGATCGTGCCGACCGCCACCGCGCCGCCGTCGGGGGTGGCCGCCACGCCGAGCAGCCGGGCCTCGCCGGCGCCGTAGGCTTGCTGCCACACCAGCGCGCCCGCGGCGTCGAACCGCCACAGCCGGCCGCGCCGGCCGGGGCCGTCGAGTACCTCGCCGGCGACGAGGAACCCGCCGTCGCCGGTCGCCGCGACCGCACGCGCCGCGGCGCTGCCGGGCGTCGCCACCACCTGGTGCGAGCGCAGCGTGCCGTCGGCCGCGAACCGGACGATCCAGGCGCCGTCGCCGCCATCGCCGCCGGGCGCCTGGCCGACCGCGACCCCGCCGCCATCGGCCAGCGGCGCGATCGCAAACAGCTCGCCGTGGCCGTGCTCGGCCGCCTCGGTCGACCACCGCGGCGCGCCACCGGCATCGATCGCGACCAGCCGGCTGGTCCCCGCGCTGGTCGTCGTCCGCCCGGTCACGCCGGCGACGATCGCCCCCGCGCCGCCGCCCACGCCGCCCGCGTCCCCCGGCGCCGCCATCACTGCGGTCACCTCGTCGAGCCCGGCGACCGGGCGCTGCCACGCGAGCTTGCCGTGGCCGTCGATCGCGACCAGCCACGCCGTGCCGTGCTGCATGCCGCCGGCGACCACGGTGCCATCGCCGCGCACCGCCACCGCCTCGAGGCCGGTCACCCCGGGCTCGCCGAGGCCCTCGAGCCGCCAGCGCTCGGCGCCGCCGGGGGCGAGCCGCGCGACCCAGCCGGTGTAAGCCCGCGTGTCGCCGGCGCGGTACTCGCCCGCGATCACCAGATCGCCGCCGGCCGCCGCCACCGCGCGCGCGTGGACCTCGCGGCCGGCGTCGAGCCGGCGGGTCCAGCCGAGGTCGCCGTGGTCGTCGACCGCGCGGATCCAGCCGTGATATCGCGCACCATCGACGGTGATCGGGTTCGCGCCGCTGGGCGTGGCCTCGGTCAGGCCCGCGCTACCGACGACGATCGCGTGGCCGTCGGCCCACCCGACCGCCTCCGCGGTGGAGTGCTCTGCCGGATCCTCGAGCACGGGAGCGCCGGATCCGGCGCGGTTGGACAACCCGGGCGGCGGCGCGGTGCCGTTCGTCGGCTGCGAGCAGGCCGCCAGCGCGATGGCCAGCACGAACCACCCTGGACCGGCCGATTCTTGCAAGGAACGAGGTGAAGCTTTGCGTACGATGTACATCATGTCAATCGACCAGCGGTCTGCGGGGGCGCGTTACACCACGCGGGTGCTCACGCTGCGCGGGCTATCGCGCAGCACGATGATGCCGCCGTTGATGCCGTTCTGAGCGAAGCCGGCGTCACGGGGCGCGCGCCGGACCGGTCCTGCGCGCGGTGACATCCTCGGTCATCGTGCCGTTCTTCCACTCCCAGCGCTCGTGCTGCGACTTCGACGCGCAGCACACGCCGTCGCCCTCGGCGAGCTGGTTGCGCTCGACGATCACCGCGCGGCCGGCGAGCGCGACGTGGTGGATCCCGCCGTCGCCGCGGTCGCCGCCGGGGATCGCGCCGAGCGAGCTCAGCTTGTGGTCGCGGATCGTGAAGATCTCGATCTGCGAGAAGTGGCCGGTGCCGCCGGTCGACGTCACGCTGAGGATCACCGCGTCCTCGATGCCGTCGCCGTCGAGGTCGGCGTAGAGCGGCGCGGCGATCGAGTAGCTGCCGGTGCCGCCGTCGGGGATCGGGAAGCTGGCCTCGCCGTGCACGACCTTGACCTGACCGATCCCGTCGAGGTCATACGTCCGGTTCTGCCAGTCGATGCTGCGGATCTCGGGCCCGCGGATCTCGGGCTTGCGGATCTCGGGCCCGCGGATCTCGGGCCCGCGGATCTCGTTCGCCGCACCCGCGCCGGCCTTCGGGGGAGTGGCGTCCGGGATGGCGTTGCCGCACGCCGTGGCGGCGCACGCGAGGCAGATCACGCAGGTCGGGGCTCGGCGCATCGCGGGCCGAGCATGCCCGGCCACGCGCCCGGCGTCACGGCGCGAGGCGCTCGATCACGCGCTCGGCGAAGTCGGCCGGTAGATCCGGCTCGGGGAGGTTGCCGTAGA
Source organism: Kofleriaceae bacterium (assembly GCA_036271215.1). Lineage (GTDB taxonomy): Bacteria > Myxococcota_A > Polyangia > Haliangiales > Haliangiaceae > JABFXX01. Next base: position 6,130 of record DATBBB010000210.1, read on the forward strand.
TCGCCGCGATATCGCGCATCGGGACGTCGTCGTTGCCGACCCCGGTGCCGTAGCGGCCGTACGGGAACTCGGCCGGCTTGCGCAGCGAGACCACGCCGGCGACCTTGCCGATGAAGCCGCGGTGGAGCGCGGTGCCGACCCGCGCCGGGCAGTGGCACGGGTTCATCGGGTTGATGTGCTCGCAGCGCGGCGCCAGGTAGTCCCCGACCTTCTTGCGCGCGCGCGACAGCCGGACCTTGTACGCGCTCTCGGAGATCGCGAGGCTCTTGGCGGCGGCCTCGTCGGCCAGCTTGAGCACGTGGCACACCACGAACGCGGCGCGCTCGCCGGGCGGCAGGCAGTTGATCACCGCGGTCATGCAGCCCTGCTTGAGCTCCCACAGCAGGAAGTCGCGCTGCGGATCGGACAGCGAGCGCACGATATCGGTGCGGGTGGCCTCGCCGCGCAAGGTCTCATCGAGGACGTCGAAGTCGACCTCGGGCTGGCGCGGCAGCCGCTCCTCGAGCAGCTTGTTCGCGATCCCGATCAGCCAGATCTCGGCGTCGGCGGCGGCAGGCTGGTCGAGCTCGGCGGCGGCGGCGAAGATGTCGACCAGGTAGCGCTCGGCACGGTCGCGATCGAGCGTGAGCCGAAACACAAAATTGTAGAGGCGCCGCCAGTGCGGCTCGACCAGCGACCGGAGCTGCTCTCGGTCCACCTTTGTCGCCATTCCTCCCGATGGTACACCACGTGCGACCCGTTCAAGGTCGCAGCTTGGCCCGGCCGATTACGAAGTGGTAGCGTGGCCCCGTGTCGGGCAGGCTCGTGCCCCTGGGCGCTGCGATCGCGCTGACCGTGGCGCTCGTCCTCGCCCTCGGCGGCGCAGTCATGATCGCCTGTTACGACATTCCCCGGCCGGACTGCGGGTTTCTCTGTGGTCCGGACAATGCTTGCCCCGACGACTATACCTGCGCAGACGATCACCGCTGTCACCGCAACGGCGCGCCGGCCGGCCTGATCTGCCCCACCCCGGACGCCGCGGCCGACGGCCCACCCGATGCGCCGCCAGACGCCACGCCGGATGCGCCTGCCGACGCCATGCCCGATGCGCCTGCCGACGCGGGCCCGGATGCGATGCCCGACGCAGCCCCGGATGCGATGCCCGACGCCGCTCCGCCATAGCGGCGATCGATGCTCACGACGGCGAGGCTTGCTTCGGCTTCGCCGTCGCCGAGACCGCCGGCTGCGACTCGACCAGGCCGACCCGGCCGGTGACGTCGCCGCGCGGGTCTTCGATCGTCGCCAGCTCGCGGCTGATCTCGGCGAGGAGATCGGCCTTCTCGCGGTACGGCATGAAGGCGCTCTTGAACCCGGCGATGATGATCTCCTTGATCGCCGTCAGCGACCAGCCGTAGTGCTGGTGGCACAGCAGGAGCTCCTTGGTCACCGTGGTGTCCGACATCAGCCGGTTGTCGGTGTTGATCGTGACCCGCAGGCCGTAGTCGACGAAGAAGTCGACCGGGTGCGTGTCCCAGCTGGTCGCCGCGCGGGTCTGGAGGTTCGACGACGGGCAGACCTCGAGCGGGATCCGGTGATCGTTGACGTAGTTGAGCAGGTCGCCGCTCTCGACGAGGCGCGTACCGTGGCCGATGCGGTGCGCGCCGCACTTGTGGATCGCCTGGTGCACCGAGTCGGGGCCGAACGACTCGCCGGCGTGCGCGGTGCAGTTGATGTTGTTGTCGACCACGAGCTGGAACGCCTGGCGGTGCAGCTTGGCGGGGTTATTGACCTCGCTGCCGGCGAGGTCGAACCCGACGACGCCGCCGTTCTTGAACGCGATGCACAGCTCGGCGATCCGCAGGCTCGACTCGGGGCCGAGCGACCGGATCGCGCACAGGATCACGCCGTAGCGGATGCCGAATTCGCGCTTGGCCATCCGCAGCCCGCGCAGCACGGCCTCGACGACCTGGGCCGGCCGCAGGCCCTGCCGGGTGTGGAGCAGCGGCGAGTAGCGAACCTCGAGGTAGCGCACGTTCTCGCGCCACGCATCCTCGGCGAGCTCGTACGCGCAGCGCTCCAGCGCGGCCTCCTGCTGCATGACGCTGAGCGTGATGTCGAACGCGCGCAGGTAGTCGTCCAGCGACGTCACCTGATCGCCGGCCGCGAGCAGCTTGTGCAGCTCGCCCCGGTCGAACGTCGGCAGCTTCACGCCCTGCTTGCGCGCCAGGTCGATCACCGTATCGAGCCGCAGCGAGCCGTCCAGGTGGCAGTGCAGGTCGGTCTTGGGCAGCCGCTGGAGTAGCTCGTGCGTGATCTCGCCGGTGGTCATGATCGGCCGACTATCGACCGCGCCGCCCCCTGCCGCAACTCCGTTCGCTCGGCGCGGAGATCACAGGCGGTGGCGCCAGTAGCCGGGCTCGCGGCTGCCGTGGGCGAGCGCGAGCACGCGGATCTCGTGGTCGAGCTCGACGTACACCACCGCGTACGGGAACCGGCGGAGCAGGCAGCTGCGGACGCGCGACTGCAGCCGCGCGGGTACCTGCCGTGCAAGCGGCCAGGCTTGCGGGTCGGCTTCGATCCGCGCGAATGCGTCGCGTACCGCGAGCAGGAACTCGATCCCGAGGTTGGCGCGCCGCGCCTCGTACCACCGCCCCGCGTCGTCGAGCTCCTCGGCCGCCTCGACGTCGAGGCGCAGGGGCTTGGTCATCGCCGGCGGAGCTTGGCTTCGATCGCGGTGAGCACGGCGTCGGCATCGAGCCCGGTGGATTCGCCGCGGATCGCGCGGTCGGCGCGTCGGGTGATCTCTTCGGCCCACCGCCGGTCGACCTCGGTCTGCGGCAGCGAGCGCTCCTCTTCATCGAGGCTGCGCAATAGCTCGGCCGCGAGATCCGCGCGGCGATCGATCGGCAGCTGGAGCGCCGCGTGGAACACATCGCGTGGTTCGTCGCTCACCGAACAAGCATACTGCGGTCGCCGCTCGCCGTCGAGGAATGCGGCGACGCGAGGTTGGCGGCGACGGCACGCCGACTGCAATTGCTGTCGAGCATCATGCGGACTCCGATGCTAACTCTGCTGTTCCTTGCGACGACCGGGGTCGGGGTGCTGGCGCAGCCCGGGCCGGAAGAGACGACGGCGCGCATCCGGTACGGCGACGACCGGGCGCAGCCGCCCTCCGAGAAGATCGCGACGGTGGCGTCGGGGGATGGCTGGGTCGAGCTGGCGTCGCCGACGCCGGCGAGCCACGGCAGGGAGTTCATCTCGGTCGATGACCACGCGGGTGCGATCAAGGAGCTGCGGCTGAGCGCGGCGTCGGGCCGGCCCTATGTCAGCTCGGTGCGGGTCGATTTCAAGGATGGGACGCGGCGGACGTTCGCGATCGACCGCGTGGCCGCGAGCGGCAAGCGGGCGATCCGCGTGGACCTGCACGGCGCAAAGCAGATCCAGCAGCTGATCGTGGTGACCGACCGGACGTCCCCGGGGGCGTACCTCGTCGAGGGCCGCGCCGGCGCCGTGGGGCTGGCGAGCCGGTAGGCGCGCCGATCGCGCGAGTGGCCGACCCGCGTGGCCGCTCGAACCCTCGATCGCGATGATGCGGCCGTTCGCGCGGCGCTCGCGTAGGCTGTGATGAGCGCATGGCGAACCTGGTTCCGATCCCTCTCGATCTGTTCGATCGGCTCCGGGCGGCCGGGCTCGATGTCGACGCGATCTTGCGGCGCGCGAAGCTGCCGCGCGCGCGGTTCAGCGTGCCCAAGCCGCAGGGCACCACCGCCGAGTTCTTCGCGCTGTGGCGCGCGGTGGAAGAGGTCAGCGGCCACGATCCGGGGCTCGGGTTGCGCATCGGCGTCGCGGTGCTGCCCGACGACGAGAACGCGGTGTCGCTCGTGGCGATGCACTCGGCGACGCTCGGCGACGGCCTGCAGCGGCTCGCGCGCTACAAGCGCCTGGTGTGTCCCGAGCGGATCTCGATCGAGGTCAAGCGCGGCGAGGCGAGGCTGCGGTTCGACTGGCTGCTCGCCAGCGAGCCGCCGCCCGCGATGCTGACCGACGTCATCTTTGCCGGGATCGCGAACCTCGCGCGGCGCGGAACCGGGACGCCGGTGCAGCCGCGGCGGCTCGAGCTCCATCGGCGCCGCGCCCACGAGGCCGGGCTGCGCAAGCACTTCCGCTGCGAGCTGCGGTTCGACGCGCCGCATGACGTGCTGGTGTTCGACGAGGCCGCGCTCGCGCTGCCGATGGTGCATCGCAACGCCCAGCTCCACGCGATGCTCGTGCCGGGGCTCGAGCTGGCGGTCGCGCAAGACGACCGCGCGCGGACGCTGGCCGACGAGGTCCGCGCGGCGCTCAGCGCGACCCTGGTCGGCGACCGCCCGGCGGTCGGCAAGATCGCGAGGTCGCTGGGCATCAGCCCGCGCACGATGCAGCGCCGGCTCGGCGCGCTCGGCACGACCTACCAGCACGTCCTCGACGAGGTCCGCCGCGGCTCGGCGCGCCGGCTGCTCGCGGACACCGAGCTCGGCATCGGCGAGGTCGCGTTCCTGCTCGGCTTCGAGGAGGTCAACTCGTTCGCGCGCGCGTTTCACGCGTGGGAGGGCAGCACGCCCGCCCGGTGGCGCGCGGCGGTCACGACAGCGCGCGCTGCTCGACCCAGTCGACATACAGTCGGCGCTCGGCGTAGAGCCAGGCGCCGTCCTGCTTGACGTAGGTGTCCGCGTAGCGCAGCGCGGCGATCATCAGGCTGCGCCGGTCTCCATCGACGGTTAGGTGGTGCGGCATGCAGTACACCTCGCCGGTGGCGCGATCGGCCGACAGCGTGAGGATCGTGCTCTGGCCGAGGAAGTGCATCGTCGCGGCGTAGCGGTTGAGGTCCGCGAACACCGGCGCGAGCGCGGCGCGCGACCGCAGGTCCTGCGACGGCGTCGGATCCTTCGCGTCCATGTAGACGACGAAGTGGGCGTGTTCGGTGAACAGCGCCATCTGGCCGGCGGCGTCGCGGCGATCGGCGCAGTGGGCGTACGCCTCGACGAGCTCCCGGATGGCGAGGCGATCGGCGGCTTCGGACGGCGAGATGCTGGCGTGCTTGGTCATGACGGTCTCCTGTGCAGGTCCGCTGATCTCCAGCCGTTCGCCGCGGGCGCCGCCCATCGAGTCGCGCCAGATACCCATCCGATCGCGCCAGCCCGGAAAAGATCGTCAGCTCGAGGACTCGCTGGCTCAGCGCGGCAGGCGGACGGTGAACGTGGTCTGGTCGTCCGCGGAGCGAACGGCGATGCTGCCGTCGTGGGCCTGCACGATCTGGTGCGCGATGAACAGGCCGAGGCCCAGGCCGCGCGACCGGGCGCGCTCCCGCGGCGCCTGCCAGAACGGCTCGAACAGCTTGCCGAGCGCGTCGGCCGGGAGCGTCGGGCCGGCGTTGGTCACCGCGAGCTGCACGCCGTCGGGGGCAGCCGTCAGGGTCACGGCGACCGGTGACTCGCGCGCGCCGTGGGTCAGCGCGTTACCGACGAGGTTCGAGATCACCTGGCCCATCCGGCTGACATCCCACCGGCCGCGCAGCTCGCCGCGCGCGTCGAGCATGACGTCGCGGTCGGGGTGCGCGGCGCGCAGCTCGTCGATGACCCCGCGCGCGAGCTGCGCGAGATCGAAGCTCTCGAGCGCGAGCGCCGGCGCGCCGCGGAACCGCAGCCGCGTGAAGTCGAGGATCGTCGCGATCATCTGCTCCATGCGCTGCGCCGAGGCGTGGATGTGGCGCAGGCCCTCCTTGGAGCGCTCGGGGACGTCCGCGCGCCGCTCGATCGTCGCCGCCAGCGACAGCACCGCGCTGACCGGATTGCGCAGGTCGTGGCCGAGGATGCCCATCACGCGCTCGCGATAGGCGAGCGCCTGCGCGAGCTCGGCGTGCAGCCGCGCGTTCTCGACGATCTGCGCGGCGCGGCGCGCGATCTCGTCGGCGATCGTCAGGTCCGACGCCGAGTGCCGCCGCCCGGACTCGGGGCCGAACACGAACGTCGCGAGCGCGGTCGGCGCCCCCATGACCACGAACGGGATCACGATCGCGCTCGTCGCGCCGAACCGTTCGAGCAGGCTCCACAGCGCGGGGTCGCTTGCGCCCAGCGCGGCGTCGCCGGCCGCACCGTCGCCGGATGCGCCGGGGGACCGGCCGAGGTGCCCGCCGAGGTGATAGACCCGGCCTGCCAGGTCGATGTCGTCCACCCGCCTGGGGGCCGCGCGGCGCAGCTCGCCGAGGACCTGCTCCGCGAGCGCGGCGCGCGCCGGATCCGCGTGGACGATCGTCGAGCGCTCGATCTGCCCGTCCTGCACCAGCTCGAACACCGCCCAGTCGGCGAGCTCGGGCACCGCCAGCCCGGCCGCGCGCGACAGCACGCCGTCGAAGTCGGTGGTCTCGGCGAGCATCCCGATCTTCGACAGCAGGTGCAGTCGGCCCTCGGCCAGCTTGCGGGCGTGGATCTCGCGGCTCGAGATCGCGACCGCCTCGACCTCCCCGCCGGGGCCGCGCACCGGGTGGAAGTGGTGCTCGTGCCACACCGCCCCGCCGGGCAGCGGCAGCAAGAACTCGTCGGCGATCGTCTCGCCCTCGCTGGCGCGTGCGACCAGCCCTCGCACGTACTGCTTGAAGTCCTGCGACTCCGGGCCCTCCAGCGAGCTGCGGCCGATCAGCTCCTCGCGCGTTCGCCCGTAGTTGCCGCGCGCGACCTGCTCGGTCGCGCGATTCAAGAACAACACGCGCGAGCTCGGATCGAGCAAGATCACGTGATCGTCGAGTGCATCGAGCATCGCCACGAGCCGGCGGTTCTCGATCTCGAGCTGTCGTACGCGCTCCGCCGGGTCGTCCGCGGTGGTCATCGCTGCGGATGATGCCAGCTCGACCCGGCCGCGGCGATGCCAGCCGCGCTCAGTTGCCGCGGAGGATCAGCTCCGCCGCGCGACCGCCGATCATGATCGCCGGCGCGTTGGTCGGGCCCGACGGGATCGTGGGCATCACGGACGCATCGGCGACGCGCAGCCCCCGGACGCCGTGCACGCGCAGCTCGCTGTCCACGACCGCGTCTGGATCGCTGCCGATCTTCGCCGTGCCGACGGCATGGCCGAAGCTGCCCGCCGCCGCGCGGGCGAGCGCCTCGAGGTCCGCTCGGCTCGTCACGCCCGGGCCCGGGATCACCTCGGCCTCGCGCACGCCGTCGAACGCGCGCTGCGTGCCCAGCTCGCGCGCGACCTCGATCGCGCGTACGATCGCCGCCAGATCATGGTCGGTGCCGAGGTGATTGGCCTCGATGATCGGCGCGGTCCTCCAGTTCGGGCTCGCGAGCCGGACCCGGCCGCGGCTCGTGGGCTGAACCAGCACCGGCGCGATCGTGAAGCCCTCGGCCGGCGGCGCACCGAACCGCGCGGCAGCCTCCGGGGTCGCGATCGGCAGCTGCTCGAGCACGAGGTTGATGTCGGTCGGGTGGTCGGAGACGCCGCTCGACAGATAGATCTCGGCCTCGACCGCGTCGCTATCCGCCGGACGGTCCGGCATCTTGCCCTTGTACTTGTAGACGACGCCGGAGACCAGGACGTGGTCCTGCAGGTTGTGGCCGACGCCGCGCAGGTTCGCGACCGGCGCGATGCCGAGTCGCGAGAGCTCGTCCGCGTCGCCGATCCCCGACAGCATGAGCAACTTCGCGCTGTGGATCGTCCCGGCGGACAGGATCACCTCGCGTCGCGCGCGAATGGTCTGCACACCTTGCGGCGTCGCGATCACCACGCCGACCGCGCGATCGCCTTCGAACACGACGCGCGTGACGTCGGTGTTCGGCAGCAGCGTGAGGTTCGGGCGATCGAGGTTCGGCCGCAGGAACGCACGCGACGCGCTGACCCGCGAGCCGTCGGCGGCGATGTTCATGTTGATGTAGCCGGCGCCGGCGCGCATCGGGCCGTTCACGTCGTCGAGGATCGGGAACCCCATCTGCCGCGCCGCCTCGAGGAACACCGGCGCGGTCGGGTGCGGATCAGCCGGTCTGCGGATGTGGATCGGACCGCCGGCGCCGCGCCACTCGTTCGCGCCCGCCTCCCAGTCCTCCTGGGACTTGAACATCGGCAGCACGTCGCTGAACGCCCAGCCGGAGGCGCCGTTGCGCGCCCAGCCGTCGTAGTCGCGCGCCATGCCGCGCGCCCACACCATCGCGTTGATCGAGCTGCCACCGCCGACGACCCGGCCGAGCGCCATCTTGATCGTGCGGTGGTCGGTCTGCGGCGTCGGCGCGAGGGCCAGGCTCCAGTCCAGCGGGCTGCCGACGTTGTAGAACCAGATGCTGGGGTTCGCGATCGTCGGAGCGGTGTCGACCCCACCGGACTCGAGCACCAGCACCTCGGCGCCGCTGCGGGCGAGCGCGCCGGCGATCACCGAGCCCGACGCACCCGCACCGACGACCACGTAGTCGTACGAGGCCTGGCGCCGGGCTCGATTGCGCGCCTGGTTGTCCCCGGCGGCCACGGCGTGGTCGCCGTTCGGGATCGAACGGCACGCCGCGAGCAGCGCCGCGGCCATCGCGCCGCCCAGCAAGCCGCGCCGGGTGAGCTGTCCGCTCGCGACGCGATCCAGGAGCAGCTGGTTGTCTTCGTTGGTGTTGCCGTTCATGCCAAGGCTCCAGTGCAACCGCCTCGCCAGGTCCGCCGCGTGGACATTCGAGGATCTGCGGCACCGACGTGCCGGGATCTCCGGCGAGGGCTGCCGCCGCGGCGGCACCCCGGGTGTCACTCGCGGGTCAGGCCGTACTTCTTGAGCTTGTCGTACAGCGTCGCGCGGTTGAGCTGCAGCCGCCGGGCGGTCTCCGACTGGTTGCCGCCCGAGCTGCGGATCGCCTGGGTGATCAGGTTGCGCTCGAACGCCTCGACCTGCTCGCGGAACGACGGGCCGGCGCTCGGCAGCGAGCCGTCGCCCGGATCCGCCGGGTCCGCCGCGTCCGGCGGCGCGTCGTGCGGCGCCTGCAGCACCTCGAGGCCGACGATCTTCGTGGTCGCGAGCGCGGCGCAGCGGGCGATCGTGTTCTCGAGCTGGCGCACGTTGCCGGGCCAGGCTTGCTGTTCGAGGTGCGCGATCAGCTCGGGCGACAGCTGCACGACGTAGCCCAGCCCGAAGCGCTCGCTGTACTTGCGCGCGAACTCGCGCGCGAGCAGCGGGACGTCGGCCCTGCGCTCGCGGAGCGGCGGCATCCGCAGCTCGATCACGTTGAGCCGGTAGTACAGGTCCTCGCGGAACCGGCCCGCCTTGACCTCCTCGGCGAGGTCGCGGTGGGTCGCGGCGACGACGCGGACGTCGATCTTCTTGACCTGCGCGGCGCCGAGCGGCTGGACCTCGCGCTCCTGCAGCACGCGCAGCAGCTTGGCCTGCAGCGCGAGCGGCAGCTCGCCGATCTCGTCGATGAACAGGGTGCCGCCGTCGGCCTGCACGAAGTAGCCGTCGTGCGCGGCGACCGCGCCGGTGAACGCGCCCTTGGCGTGGCCAAACAGCTGGGACTCGGCGAGCTCGGCGGGGATCGCCGCGCTGTTGAACACGACGAGCGGCTGCCTGGCGCGCGGGCTGTTGGCGTGGAGCAGGGACGCGATCAGCTCCTTGCCGGTGCCGGTCTCGCCGCGCACCAGCACGGTGACGTCCTTGGCCGCGATCCGGGTCGCGGTGTCGAGCACGCGGGTCAGCGCCGGGCTGCGGCCGATGATCCGCACGCCGCTCGCCTGCTCGAGCGCGCGTTCGCGCTCGGCCTGGCGCAGCCGGCGGGTCTCGGCCGCGCGATCGATCGTGAAGCACAGCTCGTCGTTGTCGAACGGCTTGCTGAGGTAGTCGTACGCGCCCTGCTTGAGCGCGCGCACCGCGAGCCGCTCCGAGCCGTGCGCGGTCACCAGGATCACCGGCAGCGCCGGGTTCGCGATCCGGACCTTCTCGAGCAGCTGCATGCCGTCGATGTCGGGCATCATGTAGTCGGACACCACGACGTCCGCGTCGTCGAGCGCGGCCAGCGCCGCGGCCGCGCTATCGGCGGCGATCACCTCGAGCCCGTGGGCCTCGAGCGCCTCTTGCACCGCGAACCGCAGCGCGGGTTCGTCGTCGATGATCAGGACCTTTGTCATGCGGATGATCGCCTCGGTTCGTGGACCTCGAGCGGCAGGGCGATCGTCGCGATCGTCCCGACGCCGGGAGTGCTATGGTACGCGAGCGTACCGCCGTGCTGCGCGATCGCGGTCTTCGCGATCACCACGCCGAGCCCGGTGCCGCCTTCGCGGGTCGTGAAGAACGGCGTGCCGACGCGCGCCGCGGTGTCCTTGGTCATGCCGCGCCCGGTGTCGCGGATCACGATCCGCGCGCCGCGGTCGTCGACGTGATACCGCACGGCGACCTCGCCGCCGCGCGGCGTCGCCTCGATCGCGTTGCACACGACGTTGACGATCGCCTCGCGCAGCAGGCACGCATCGACGAGCAACACGCCGCCCGCGCCGTCGACCGCCAGCTCGACGCCCGCCGCCTCGGCACGGCCGACGACGAGCGCCGACACGTCGGCCATCAGCTCGTCGAGCTCGACCGGCGCAACCCGGGCGTCGACCATCGGCCGCGCGACGTCGAGGTAGTCGCGCAGCAGCGCGCCCATGCGGTCGGCCTCACCGAGCACGACCGCCAGCCGGCGCTGCGATCGGGCATCGGTCGCCTTGCTCGCCTCGACCTGGACCAGGCTCTTGATCGCGGCGAGCGGGTTCTTGAGCTCGTGGGCGAGCCTGGTCGTCATCAGCTCCATGCCGCGCCGCCGGGTCTCGGCGTCGACCAGGGCGCCCTCGCGGACCCGCGACAGGCAGGCGGCCTGCGCGCGCTGGACGTCGAGCAGCTGCGCGACCCGCCGGCCGATCGCCCACGTCGCGACGATCGTCGCGGCGGCCGCGAGCACGAGGACGCGCGCGAGGCCGGCGCCGCACGCCGCGGCCGCCACCACCCCGCTCGCGCCGAACGCGACGACCAGCCCGACGCGGGCGAGCCATTGACGGGTCGTGAGCGAGCGGGTGCGGGCCATCTCGACGGGTCTGTAAGCAAGCGACCCGCCAGCGCCCGCGCCCATGGTATCGGCTACTTGGGATCGGGCGGAGCCGGCACCTGCCGGGTTTCCGGCAGCTCAGAGCACGCGGGTCGCGGCGATCACGAAGCACTCGGTGGGATCGCAGGCGAGCGCCCAGTAGGCGCCGCGCTTCCAGGGCACGTATTCGAGCGCGGCGTCGCGCGCGGTGCCGAGCCGGCGGGCCTCGCCGCCGACCTGGTAGGCGTAGATCTCGCGGTCGGTGCCGGCGAGCTCGGCGGGCAGCACGACCTGGCGGACCCGCGAGTTTCCTTTGCGCTCGATCAGCGCCGCGTGGGTCTCGAACCCGGTGGGCAGCCAGCGGCCGACCACGAGGCTCGGGCGCGGCAGCGCCGGTGGGGTGCCGAGGAAGTCGACCACGAAGTCGAGCCGGTCGAGCTGGCCGGCCGGGGTCTGGTGCGCGAGCCGATCGCGCAGCCGGTCGATCGCCGCCGCCATCGCCTTGTGGACCTGGGTGATGTCGATGCCGCGGGTGATACCGAGCTCGAGGCCGCCGTGGGCGTCGAGGCAGCCCGCAGGGCTGATCTGGTAACGCGGCACGAGCTGGACGTCGGAGATCCCGAGCGGCGCGTCGATCTCGACCGCGCGCAGGATCACGCCGCGCAGACCGAAGTAGGTCGCGACCAGCTCGCGCTTCTTGGGGTCGCGGAGGTCATCGCCGAGGAACCACCACGAGTCGTCGACCTGCTCGAACGCCTCGGCGGTGAACACGGTGTCCGGCGGCGCGGCCTGGAGCGCCGCGATCCGCTCGGCCCCGGCGGCGGCGAGCCGGTCGTACATCGGCAAGGTGCGCACGCCGGCGTAGATGCTGGCCGCCACGGCGAGCACGACGAACGGCGCGAGCCGGCGCGTGGTGGTGAGCGCGCGGTCGGCGACGGCGAGCAAGCCGGCGAGCACCAGCGCGCAGCCGTGGAGGTAGAACCGCGGGCCGAGCTTGGGCGACACGAACACGGTGGCGGTGACGAGGGTCCCGGCGAGCAACGCGAGGCCGACCAGGCGGAGCGCGGCGGGCAGGCCCGGGGCAACCGCAGCGGCCGCGCCTTCACCAGCCGCGCCTTCACCAGCCGCGCCTCCAGCTGCAGCCGGCGCGGCGCCGCGCGCGTCGTTGCGGGCGACGACGAGCACGATCACGAGCAGGCCGAGCACCGGCGCGCAGCCGACCATCCAGTCGCGGAAGATGTCGAGGTTGCCGGTGACGCCGCGCTGCAGCAGCCGGCCGAGCAGGCTGACCTTGGTGGCGAGGCCGTCGTAGCGCGACGCCTGGCCGGGCGCGAAGAAGATCGCGGCGAACCCGATGCACGCCCCGCCGAGGCCGGCCCAGGCGAGCGCCGGATGCCGCCCGGTCGCTCGCCACCGCCACACCGCGTAGCCGAGCATGCCCGCGATCAAGGTCGGCCCGGTGTGCTCGTTCGACATGCCGGCGACCACGCCGAGCGCGGCGTAGCCGGCCAGCGCCGGCCACCGCGCACCTGGACTGCCAGCGGTGGCGCCGCCACCACCGGACAGCCGCAGCGGGACCAGGAACCACAGCTGGATCGCCGCGCCGTACAGGTAGTTCGCGCCGTACGCGCGGCAGAACATGATCATGCCGATCCGCGGCAGCGCGAACCACGCGAAGCCGATCGCGAGGGTCACCAGCGCCAGGTCGCGGCCCAGCGTGCGCGCGGCACCACCGATCTCGCCCGCATCGCCCGCCACCGGCACACGCCCACCCGCCGCGCCCACCGCCGGCACACGGCCGCCGGGCCAGCGGCCGAGGCCGAGCACGCTGACCGCCAGCGCCAGCCCCAGGTACGCGATCGGCGTGGCGATCGGCGCGAAGCCGTCGAGCTTGTACGCCAGGTAGGTCAGCCACTGACCGATCCGCGGGTTCGAGTGCGTGTACTCGTAGACCCCGTAGCGGACGAACCGCGCGACCGAGAACGGCTCGGCGTGGGTATCGACCGCGATGTTCCACGCGTCGAACGCGAACGGCTCGTGCGCCATGACCAGCGCGATGTGCACCGCGGTCGCGATGACATACGCGACGAACCCCACGCGCAGCACGCGACCAGCGGTCCCAGCGGTCCCAGCGGTCCCAGCGGTCCCAGCGGTCCCAGCGGTCCCAGCGGTCCCAGAAGTCCCAGAAGTCATGGACGCCGTGGGGTACCACGAGGCCGGTGGAAAAATCCCCGGCTCCGAGCGGCAGGATCGAGGCACCCGCGCGCGCCGTGACACCACCGCACGCAAGCGTGCTGCGCATCCGGCCGTGCGAGCGGCCCCGAGACGTGCACGGCGGGGAAATCCCGCGGGTTGGGCATCCGGCCCGCGCGATGCACGGGTTCACCGGCAATGACCAGCCTATTGATGTCACGCTTCGCGCTCTCCACGGTGCTCGCCACCGCGCTCGCCATGGTCCCGATGGCGGCGTCCGCCCAGGTCCGCGTCGAGGGCCGCGCGCAGATCACCTACAACCGCGACCGCGACCACTACGACCGGTTCGACAACAACCGGTGGGGCAACGCCCACTGGGTGACGATCGCCAACGGCACCGGCGCCGACGGCCGCCGCGAGTTCCAGATCGGGGGCAACCGGCCGTTCCGCAAGATCCGGATCGAGGCGGTGCGCGGCGCGCCGGCGATCGAGAAGCTCGCGATCATCTACGCGGACAACAACACCACCCAGCTGGTCGCGATGAACTCCACGCTGGCGCCCGGCGGCGGCGATGTGATCGATCTCAACGGCAACGAGCGCAAGATCGGCCGCGTGGTCGTGTACCCGACCGCGCATAGCCGCGGCGCGTACTCGATCTACGGCGAGTAGCCCCGGCTACGGCGAGTAGCCCCGGCGCGACCGGCGCGGCCACGCCAGGCCGCCACCCCGGCGGGACCCGGATGGGTTACAACGCCTTCCGTGTCCGAGCTGGAGATCGCAGTCCTGGTGCCGTGCTTCAACGAATCGGCGGCGATCGCGAAGGTCGTCGGCGATTTTCGCGCCGCGCTGCCCGACGCCACGGTCTACGTCTACGACAACAACTCCACCGACGACACCAAGGCGATCGCCGCGGCCGCCGGCGCCGAGGTCCGCGACGAGACCCGGCGCGGCAAGGGCAACGTGGTGCGCCGGATGTTCCAGGACATCGAGGCCGACGTCTACGTGATGGTCGACGGCGACGACACCTACGACGCCGCGATCGCGCCCCGGCTGGTCGCCCGGCTGATCGACGCCAACCTCGACATGGTGGTCGGCAAGCGGATCGAGACCCACGAGGCCGCGTACCGCGCCGGCCACCGGCTCGGCAACCGCGTGCTGACCGGCCTGGTGCGCTGGCTGTTCGGCGCCCAGATCGACGACATGCTGTCGGGCTACCGGGTGTTCTCGCGGCGGTTCGCCAAGAGCTTCCCGTCGTTCTCGCGCGAGTTCGAGATCGAGACCGAGCTCACGGTGCACGCGATGCAGATGGGGATGGCGGTCGCCGAGATCGACACCAACTACAAGGAGCGGCCGCCGGGCTCGACCAGCAAGCTGCGCACGTTCCGCGACGGCTGGCGGATCCTGCTCGCGATCACCAACCTGATGCGCAACGAGCGGCCGCTGATGTTCTTCTCGCTGGTCGGCGTGCTGATCACGCTCGCGGCGGTGATCCTCGCCGTGCCGGTCGGCCTCGAGTACCTCGACACCGGCGCGGTCCGCCGGTTCCCGACCGCGATCCTGTGCACCGGCCTGGGCGTGGTCGCCGTGGTGTGCTTCGCGACCGGCATGATCCTCGATCTGGTCGCCCACGTCCGCCGCGAGGCCAAGCGGCTGGTCTACCTGCAGCACCCGGCGCCGCGCGCCGCCATCCGCCGGCCCCAGCGCGAGCATGCGAGCGCGTCCGGGTCCGTATAGCCGAGCGGTTCGCGAGGCGATCGAAGCGACGGAGTCCGTACGGACTCCGTGCTAGCCGGCGGCGCGATCCGGCTGGTCCGAGCTGCGCGCCGGCGGCGCGACCCGGTCGACCTCGGCGCGCAGGATCGCGAGCTCGCGCGCGACCTCGGTCAGCTGGCGCTGTAGATCGACGAACTTGGTGTAGTAGTGCAACAGCACGAACAGCACCGCGACGATCGCGATGTACGTGATCAGATCGGTGCCGCGGCCGACCCCGACCAGATCGGCGGCGTGCTGCGTGGTCTCCGGGAACAGCACCGCGACCGCGCCCGCCGCGATCAGCGCGAACACCGTCATGATGTGCACCGGCAGCCGGTTGCGGCGCAGGAACACGAACCAGCCCGTGGCGCCGAGCCCGAGCAGCAGCAGGATGCGGATGATCATGCGCGGAAGAAGTAGTCGAAGAGGATGCGGACCGCCTGGACCCCGCCCTGACCCTTGCTCATCGAGTGCTCGGTGTAGCGCACGGTGGTCGGAACCTCGACGACGCGGACCCCGCTGGTGTGGATCTTGCGCAGCAGCTCCGAGGCATGCGCCATGCGGTCCTGGAGGATCCGTAGCTTCGGCGCGACCGAGGCCCGGATCGCGCGGAACCCGCAGTGTGCGTCGGTGAGCTTCATGCCGGACAGCCCGTTGGACACCATCGTGGCGGTGCGCAGCAGCACCTTGCGGCGCGCCGTGGCGCCCTCGATCTGCTTGCCGAGGAACCGCGAGCCGAGCGCGACGTCGGCGTCGGCCAGCGCGTCGATCAGCGCCGGGATGTCGGCCGCGTTGTGCTGGCCGTCGGCGTCGAACGTGACGATGTAGCGCGCGCCGCGCCGGAGCGCGTAGTCGATCCCGGTCTGCAGCGCCGCGCCCTGGCCGAGGTTGATCGGGTGGCGGACGACGAGCGCGCCGCCCGCCCGGGCCTCCTCGATCGTGTGGTCGCGCGAGCCGTCATCGACGACCACGACCTGCCAGCCATCCTGGACGACCTCGCGGACGACTCCGCGGATCACCTTGCCTTCGTTATAGGCGGCAATCACGACCCACGTCACGCTCCGATCCGATTCCATCGCGCCTCCTGTTAATCATGGGCGGGCGGCTCGGGCAAGAGAACTTGATCACGATGGGCCCGGGCGCCAGAGTTTTCCGCAGGTTGATCGCCGACGGGGTCCCGTGCTACGGCATCGTCCGGTGTCTGCCACCCCGGCGATCACATTCGCGATTCCGTTCTACAGCGGAGCCGCGTACCTGGCGCGCGCGATCGAGAGCATCCTCGCCCAGGACGACGACGCCTGGCAGGCGGTCGTGGTCGACGACGGCGCCGAGCCCGGGATCGAGGCCCGGGTCCGGGCCTACGGCGATCGCATCGCGTACGTCCGCAACCCGACCAACCTCGGGATGGGCAACAACTTCAACCGCTGCATCGACCTCGCGACGACCGAGCTGGTCACGGTGTTCCACGCCGACGACGAGCTCGCGCCGAGCTACACCCGGACGATGCGCGCGGCGGCGGCCCGCCATCCGACCGCCCCGGCGGTGTTCTGCCGCACCCACATCATCGGCCCGGATCACCAGCTGCAGTTCTCGCTCGCCGACATGGTCAAGGACTACCTGGTCCACCCATCGCCGCACCGCGAGCTCGAGCTCACGGGTGAGCGCGGCGTGCGCGCGCTGCTCAAGGCCAACTTCATCCCCGCGCCGACCCTGTGCTTCCGCAAGGCCGTGCTCGGCGACCGCCGGTTCCCGCCGCAGTACAAGTTCGTGCTCGACTGGGAGCTGACGACCCGGCTGTTGTTCGACGGTGACACCCTGGTCGGCATCCCCGACCGCTGCTACCGCTACCGCCGCCACGAGGCCGCCGCGACCTCGCAGTACACCCGCACGCACCTGCGGTTCCGCGAAGAGTCCGAGTTCTACGACCGGATGGTCGAGGCGACCGCCGCCCGGGGCTGGGATCGCTGCGCGGCGATCGCACGCCGCCGCCGGATGACCAAGCTCAACGTGACCTACCTCGCGCTCAGGAGCGTCGCGGCGCTCCAGCTGCACGAGGCCCGCCGCAACCTCGAGTTGCTCCGCGAGCTGTGACCCCCATGCCGACACCACCATCGACCCATGACGCTGCGCTGTTCGATAGCTCGCACTACGCCGCGGATCTCGGCCAGCGGCTGCGGCGCGGCTTCGAGCTCGGACCGAAGTACTACCTGTTCGACGTGCCGCGCTACGTCCAGCAGCGCCGCAAGCTCAAGCTGCCGCTGCTCGACTGGCAGGTGCTGTGGAACCCGGTGCGGTCGTTTCGCGGCACGACCTACGTCCAGCTGCCGCTGCCGCCGCGCTACGACGAAGCGCTCGAGCTGCTGCGCCGGGCCGGCGTGCAGTTCACCAATCCGCGGATGCGGACCGAGGCGCTGGTCGGGATGTGGTGGAGTGCCCGCGACGCCACCGGCGACGTCATCGAGTGCGGCGCCTACCGGGGCGCGACCTCGCTGTTGCTCGCGGTGCTCGGCAAGCTCCACGGGCTCGCCCAGCGCGTGCTGATGCTCGACACGTTCGCCGGGATGCCGGAGATCTCGGAGTTCGACTCGTCGCGCAAGTCCGGTGAGTTCGCGCCGCCGACCGGGTGGCCGGCGATCATCGCCGAGCAGATCGGTGCGCTCGGCGTCGCCGACCGCACCGAGGTCCACCAGGGGCTGTTCGGCGAGACCTTCGCGCGGCTGGCCGCACGCGATCCGAAGTTCGCGTTCGGCCACATCGACGCCAACATCTTCGAGGGCACGCGCGATGCCTGCAGCTACGTGCTGCCGCGGCTCGCGACCGGTGGGGTCGTGGTGTTCGACGACTACAACGGCCTGATGGACCTCGGGGCCCGGCTGGCGATCGATGACTACCTGCGCGAGGCCCAAGGCGGCGCCCGGCCGCTGCCGCTCGCCGAGTCGTCGGCGTACCTCCGCAAGTGACGCCTCGCAGCGACTCCGTACGAGCTGTGATACAAGGGCCGAGATGAAAGGGATCATCCTTGCAGGCGGCAGTGGGACGCGGTTGTACCCACTGACCTCGGTCGTCTCCAAGCAGCTGCTGCCGGTCTACGACAAGCCGATGATCCACTACCCGCTGGCGACCCTGATGCTCGGCGGCATCCGCGACGTGCTGGTGATCTCGACCCCGCACGACCTGCCGCGGTTCCGCGAGCTGTTGCGCGATGGCTCGCAGTGGGGGATCTCGCTCAGCTACGCCGAGCAGCCGCGGCCCGAGGGCATCGCGCAAGCGTTCATCATCGGCGCGCCGTTCATCGGCAGCGACAGCGTCGCGCTCGTGCTCGGCGATAACATCTTCTACGGCCACGAGCTCGGCCATCAGCTGGCGCGCCAGGCCGCCAGCAACGCCGGCGCGACGGTGTTCGCCTACCCGGTGCGCGACCCCGAGCGCTACGGCGTCGCCGAGATCGACGCCCACGGCAACGTGCTCAGCATCGTCGAGAAGCCCGCGCAGCCGAAGTCGAACCTCGCGGTCACCGGGCTGTACATCTACGATAACGAGGTCGTGTCGATCGCGCGCGCGTTGAAGCCGTCGGCGCGCGGCGAGCTCGAGATCACCGATGTCAACGTCGCGTACCTCGACCGCGGCCGGCTGCGCGCCCAGGTGCTGTCGCGCGGCAACGCGTGGCTCGACACCGGCACCCACGACTCGCTGCTCGAGGCCGCCAACTTCGTGGCGATCGTCGAGAAGCGCCAGGGCCTCAAGATCGGCTGCCTCGAGGAGATCGCCTACCGCCTGGGCTACATCGACGCCGCGGCGATGCGCGCGATCGCCGAGAGCCTCAAGGGCAGCGAGTACGCGCGCTACCTGCTGGGCGTGCTCGGGGCGGCATGAAGGCGCTGCCGACCACCCTGCCCGGCGTCTTGCTGATCGATCTCGCCGTGTTCGGTGATGCGCGCGGCCGGTTCATGGAGACGTTCCACCGCGACCGCTACCTCGACATCGGGATCGGCGTCGGTTGCGAGTTCGTGCAGGACAACTTCTCGTCGTCGATCCAGGGCACGCTGCGCGGCCTGCACTACCAGCTGCGCCAGCCCCAGGGCAAGCTGGTCCACGTCACGCGCGGCGAGGTGTTCGACGTCGCGGTCGACATCCGGCGCGGCTCGCCCCGCTTCGGGGAGTGGTTCGGGGCCCTGCTCTCGGCCGAGAACCATCGCCAGATGTGGATCCCGCCCGGGTTCGCCCACGGCTTCGTGGTGACCTCGGAGTCCGCGGACTTCGCGTACAAGGTCACCGCCAACTACGCGCCCGACGACGACCGGTCGATCCGGTGGGACGATCCGGCGATCGCGATCGCGTGGCCCCAGGTGTGGCCCGCCGGCGGCGCGCCGCTCCTGTCCAAGCGCGATGTCGCCGCGCCCGCGCTCGCCGACGCCGAGCTGCCGACCTACGCACCCTACGCACCATGAAGGTCCTGGTCACCGGCGGGCACGGCCAGCTCGGCCGCGGCGTGGTCGCCCGCGGCGCGGCGCGCGGCGATGCGATCGTCGCGCTCGACGTCGACACCCTCGATCTCCGCGATCCGGCGCAGCTCGCCGACCAGCTCGCGCGCCACGCGCCCGAGCTCGTGATCAACGCCGCGGCCTATACCGCGGTCGATCGCGCCGAGACCGCGCGCGACGACGCCCACGCGATCAACGCGGCTGCGGTCGACCACCTCGCGCGCGCGTGCGCCGATCGCGGCACGCCGTGGATCCAGGTCTCGACCGACTACGTGTTCGACGGCGCGGCCCGGGCGCCGTACCGCGAGGACGACCCGATCGCGCCGCTCGGCGTGTACGGCGAGACCAAGGCCGCGGGCGAGGCGATCGCGCGCGCCGCGGGCGCGACCATCGTCCGGACCGCGTGGGTGTTCGCGACCCGCGGCCCGAGCTTCGTGCAGACCATGCTGCGGCTGGCCGCCGAGCGCCCGGTGCTGCGCGTGGTCGCCGATCAGCACGGCTGCCCGACCTGGGCCGACGACCTCGCCGGCGCGCTGCTCGCGCTCGGCGCGCTCGGCCTGCGCGGCGCGGCCCCGGCGACGACCTATCACTACTGCGGCGACGGGCCGACCACGTGGCATGGGTTCGCGACCGCGATCGTCGGCGAGGCGCGGCGCTACCGCAGCCTGGCGTGCGACCGGATCGACGCGATCGCGACCGCGGACTATCCGACCCCGGCGCGCCGCCCCGCCTACTCGGTGCTCGACACCACCCGGATCCGCGCGCTCGGCATCGTGCCGCCGGCGTGGCAGATCGGGCTGGCGCGGGTGATCGCCGACGAGCTGGGCGGCCCGCCCGGCGCACCACCGACAGGAGCAACATGACGAAGATCGTCGTCACCGGCGGCGCCGGGTTCATCGGCTTCAACTTCGTGCGCGAGCTGCTCGCCGCCGAGCCGGCCACCGAGATCGTCGTGCTCGACAAGCTGACCTACGCCGGCAACCCGTGCTCGCTCGCCGAGCTCGCCGGCGAGCACCGGCTCGGGTTCGTGCGCGGCGACATCGCCGACCGCGGCCTGGTCCGCGGCCTGCTCGCCGACCATGCGCCGGACGCGATCGTCCACTTCGCCGCCGAGAGCCACGTCGACCGCTCGATCGATGGCCCCGAGGACTTCATCCAGACCAACGTGGTCGGCACGTTCCACCTGCTCGAGGAGGCCCGGCGCTACCTCGCCGACCACCCCGGCGCGCGCGACGGGTTCCGGTTCATCCACGTGTCGACCGACGAGGTGTTCGGCGCGCTCGGCCCGACCGGCGCGTTCGTCGAGACCACGGCGTACGACCCGCGATCGCCGTACTCGGCGTCGAAGGCCGCGAGCGATCACCTGGTCAGCGCGTACGTCCACACCTACAAGTTCCCGGCGATCACGACCAACTGCTCGAACAACTACGGCCCCTACCAGTTCCCCGAGAAGCTGATCCCGCTCACGATCACCAACGCGCTCGCCGGCGTGCCGCTGCCGGTCTACGGCAAGGGCGACAACGTGCGCGACTGGATCTACGTCACCGATCACTGCGCGGCGGTCCGCGCGGCGCTCGCGCACGGCACGCCCGGCGAGTCGTACCTGATCGGCGCGCGGTCCGAGCGCAAGAACCTCGAGGTCGTCCACACGATCTGCGACCTGCTCGACGAGCTGCGGCCCCGGCCCGACGCGACCAGCCACCGCGCGCTGATCGCGTTCGTCACCGACCGGCCCGGCCACGACTTCCGCTACGCGATCGACCCGACCCACATCGAGTCGGCGCTCGGCTGGCGCGCCGGCGTGAGCTTCGAGCAGGGCATCCGGCGGACGATCGAGTGGTACCTGGCGCACACCGCGTGGACCGACGCGATCCGCTCGGGCGCATACCGCGCCGGGATCGACTAGGTTGTCGGCGATGTTCGAGTGCCGTAATTGCGAGGCGCACCGGGCGGAGCCGTTCTACGCCGGCGTGCCCGACCGGTTCCACGGCTACCCCGGGGCGTTCAACTACGTGCGGTGCGCGGGCTGCGCGCTGGTCCAGCTCGAGGAGATCCCCGCCGACCTCGGCGCCTACTACGGTGACTACCGGGTCCACGGCCGCGAGTCGGCGCTGTACCGGCTGCTGCGCCGGATGACGATCGGCCACTCCTACCACCAGCCGCCGGGCCGCGGCCGCGCGATGCTCGACTACGGCGCCGGCAGCGGCTGGTACTTGAAGGCGATGGCCGACGCCGGCTGGCGCGCCACCGGCTACGAGCTCGACCCCGCGCACGCGGCGCGGCTGTCGGAGCGGGTCGGGCTGCCGGTGCTGTCCGGCGACGCGCTCGACGCCTACCCCGCCGCGTTCGATCTGATCACGCTGAACTTCGTGTTCGAGCACCTCGAGCAGCCGCGCCGCGTGCTCGACCGGCTGACCCGCTGCCTCAAGCCGGGCGGCGAGCTCTACCTGTCGGTGCCCAACATCGAGGGCCGCGAGGCCCGGCTGTTCAAGGAGCACTGGTTCCACCTCGATCCGCCGCGCCACGTGACGTTCTTCACCAAGCCGCAGCTGTCGGGGCTGCTGCGCGACGCCGGCTACGACGACATCGCGATCAAGGACCTCGCGGTGCCGACCGGGTTCGCCGGCAGCGTGGCGTACCGGCTGTGGGATCGGTTCGAGCGGCTGACCTGGTACGGCGCGGTCGTGCCGGGGCTGGTGTTCAGCCGGGTGATCCGCGACGGCAACTTCGCGGTGACCGCGCGGCTCAAGGGCTGACCGGCGCGGGCGCCGGGGCGTCGGGCGCGGCAGGCGCCGCCGGGACCAAGAGCTCGGCCTGCGCGCTGCGCCGGGCGAGCGGCGCGCACACCACGCCGACCGCGGTCGACGCCAGCACGCCGTAGACGAAGTGGACCAGCGCGAACGCCAGCACGGCGGCGCTGCGGTCGGCGTCGGTCGCGCCGACGGCGTAGCCGCTGAAGAAGTAGACCAGCGCGGCCTGGGTCGTGCCGAGCCCGGCCGGCGAGAGCGGCAGCGCCGACACGATCACGACGACCGGCAGCGTGGTCAGCCCGACCGCGAGCGGCACGCCGATCCCCCACACACGCATCGCCGACCACATCGCCAGCACGACCACCGCGACGTGCGGCAGCCGGCCGACCATCGCGAGCAGGTGGCCGCGCAGCCCGGCATCGAACAGCGGCGCGAGCAGCTGGCGGCGGGCCAGCGCGCGCGGCGCCGCGGCGATCACCGCGAGGTACACCGCGTACGCGCCGCACGCGCCGAGCAAGGTCCACCACATCGTGGCGCTCGCCGCCGCGCCCGCGGCGTCCGGCCCGCGCACCGCCCACGCGACCGTGGTCACGACGATCAGGGTCGCGAAGTTGGTGCCGAGCAGGAACAGCGCGGCGCCGGTCGCGCGCAGCGGCGCGACGCCGGTGCGGTACAGGTAGTAGCCGAACCCGCCCTGGCCGACCGCGTAGTTCAGCACGAACAGCAGGTAGGTCGCACCGCGCGCGACCATCACGGCGCCGAACCGGCGGCGGATCCGGGTCGCGATCAACCCGACCCAGGTCGCGATCGAGTCACTGAGCAACACCGCGACGTTGATCGCGACGTTGGTCGCCGCCAGCGCGAGGTGCGGGCCGTGGCCGAGCGCCTGGCGGAACGCCGCGAACGGCACCCGGGTCGCCATCGCGACGACGATCACGAGGCCGAGCAGCCACGGCCACGCGCGGCGCAGAGCCCGGCTTGGCCGCGACGCTGCGCGTGGATCGGTCACCGCCGCGCGATGTACCACAGCCGCGCCCAGCTCGCTGCGGCCAGCGCCGGCGGTCAGCGAAACACCTGGAATTCGGCGAGCCGCAGCGCGAAGTGGTCGCCCGAGCGGCCGAGCTTGGTGACGTGCAGCCGGATCCGGTTGGCCTGGTCCTGCGGCGTCCACGAGAACACCTGCGGCGTCCGATCGGTCACGTGGTAGTTGGTGCGGGTCACCCGCGGCAGCCACTGCTGGCTGTCCCAGACCTCGATCGTGAAGTCGACCGGGAACGCATCGATCGCCGGGATCAGCGCGACCTTCGAGAAGTGGGTCAGCCGCGGGAACGTCACCATGATCCACTCGTCCTGGTCCTCGGTGGTGGACGGCGCGCTGCCGAACACGGTGTCCGGGATCTCGTCGATCGCCGCGCGCGCCGACGTCGGTCCGTCCGGGTCCTCGGCGGTCGACGACTCGACCTGGGCGAACCGGGTCACGGTCTTGTCGAGCGGCGCGGTGTGGTGCGACAGATACGCGAGGTAGCTGTAGTCGTTGGTGATGTCGCGCGGCATGTAGCGATCGACGATCGCCGACGTCGCGGTCATCACCAGCAGCGTCATGCCGCACAGCGCGCCGATCGTGCCCCACGGCGTGCGCAGCGGGCTGTCGTCGGGCGCGTCCGCGGCCCGGCGCTCGGCGTACAACCAGATCGCCAGCCCGGTCAGCGCGAGCATGCAGTACAGCAGCTCCGCCGTGGTCCGCGGGTAGAGCTGGACCCGCTTGGTCTGCCACATCCGGTGCGCGTGGTAGAGCCGCAGGAACCAGGTGCCGACCAGGATCCACGTGGTCGCCAGCACCGAGGTCCGCCGCGCGCCGAGCGCGATCGCCCCGGCGCACCCGGCGCACAGCGCGACCGTGAACACGCCGACGCCGCCGAGCTCGCCGAGCATCGGCCACAGCTTCTCCCACACGCCGGGCAGCCCGCCGCGCCACATCGCCACGTACATCGGATCGACCGTCGAGTCGAAGTACTGGTAGAGGTCGGCGATCGGCGGCGCCGCCAGCACGCGGCCGATCGAGTAGCCGGCGACCACCGCGAACCCGAGCGCCGCGGCGCCGCCGATCAGCGCGCCGCGCCGCCAGCCGGTGCGCCACGGGAAGATCCACGCGCCGGCGACCAGGACGCCGGGCGCCGACCACTGGAACCAGCCCGAGTACAAGAGGAACACCACGCCGAGCGCGACGCCGTGCGCGGCGCCGCGGATCACCAGCGCGCGCGGCGCCGACGCCGGGGCGTGCCGCACGTGATCGAGCAGCGACAGCATCAGCGGCATGAACACCGCGAGCGCCAGCATCGGGTACATCCGGTACGCCTCGAGCAGCGGCAGCGCGAGGACGATGCCGAGCCCGAGCGCCCACATCGGCCGCAGCACCAGCCGCCACGCCGCGTAGCTGAGCGGCCCGAACAGCACGGCGGCGAGCACCTGGAACGACTTGACCGCGTACAGCGGCGGCAGGTCCTGCAGCTGGGACAGCCACGCGATCAGGTGGATCTGCAGCGGCGGGTACAGCCCGGGCGTGTCCTCGCCCTGCTGCAGCAGCTCGGCCCAGCCGGCGAGGATCGAGCTGTCGCCGGTGTCGCCCGCCAGCCCGAACGGCGTGCCGCGCAGCATCGCCCAGATCCCGCCGGCGATCACCGCCGAGGTCACGCCGGCGAACCCGGCGCACACCAGCCGGACCGCGAGCTCCCAGCGCGCCGGCCAGCGCCGGGCGACGACGATCAGCGCGACGATCGCCGGCACCGCGAACCACAGGAACCGGTAGGCGAGCGCGGCGAGCCCGGCGACCTGGCCCATCCGGTCCAAGGGGTTGATCCGGATCAGCAGGCAGCTCGCGAAGTACGCGGTGCTCGCGGCGAGCGCGGTCGCGACCTCGAGCGCGGCGAGCGACCACCGCGTGCGCGGGCTGGAGCCAGGGCCAGGGCCAGGGCCAGGAGTGGATGCCGGGGTCGGTTCGATCGCCATCGCGAGCTGCAAGCCTTTTGAAGGCCTGCGACTCTAGCGGATCATGGGGCGCTCTGGGTCACCGCCGGGTCACGGGCTGAGCGCGCACGTGATGGTCGTCCCATCATCGACGCACGGGTCGGCCTTGCCGTCGCCATCGAGGTCGCCGAGCCACAGCGCCACCGCGGTGCTCGCCGCGGGCAAGGTCAGCACCGGGAACCGCGGCCCGAACCCGTGGCCCTGGCTCAGCGCGCACTCGACGCCGTTGCCGGTCGCGACGCACAGATCGGCGCGGCCATCGCCCGAGACGTCGGCGATCGCGCCGTGCGCCTGATCGGAGATCGTGCCGTCGCTGGCGGCCGAGTCGTCGACCTTGCCCAGGAACGAGAACCCCCACGGCACGCCGTCGGCGGTCACGCGCAGGTCGGCATCGAGGCTGCATGCCGGGCCGTTCTGGGTCGCCACGCACCAGTCGGCCACGCCGTCGCCGTCGAGGTCGGCCGACCACAGCGCCGCGCCGGCGCTCGGCCACGACGACCGCGTCACCGGCATGCCGCCGGGGCTGGCGCACGCCATGCCGCCGTCGATCGTGCCGCAGATCTGGTGGTCGGCGATCGCCAGCGCCTGATCGCCGGGGGGCGGCGTGCCGGTGCGGGCGAACCCGGGTGACCACAGCGCGGCGGCGTAGCCGTCGGCCGCGAGCGCACACATGATGCCGCTCGACGTCCGGCCGCACGCGTCGATCCGGCCGTCGCCGTCGAGGTCGCCGAGCATCAGGCTCCGGGGCTCGATCGCGAGCGGGGCCTCGGGCGCGTCGATCCGGACCGCCGCCGCAAACCGGCCGGTGCCGTCGCCCGCCGCGCACCACAGGCCGCCGGCGATCCAGCACAGATCGGCCTTGCCGTCGCCGGTGACGTCGGCGAGCGCGATGCCGCGGCCGCGCGCGGTCAGCCCGAGCTCGGCCCGCGAGACCACCGCCGGTGCGCGGCCGAGCACCCAGCGGGTCTCGAGCATCGAGCCGCACACCGCGACGTGCACCGTGGTATCCGCGGTCACGCACATCGTGTGGTCGGCGTACATGTTCGGGCCCGGCGGCGGCGCCACGCCGGACCACAGGTGGCCCTCCTCGTCGAACAGGAAGAAGTCCTCGGGGCCGGCGCGGTCGCACGCGCTCGCGCCGAGCTCGCCCGACGGCAACACCTGCAGGCAGTACCCGCCGGCGCGGATCTGGCCGTTGCGCTCGAACCGGACCTCGGTGCCGAACGCGCAGCTATCGAGCCTGACCTTGGAGCCGCGCACGGCGAGGCAGCGGCCTCCGACCTGCAGCAGGCCCGACATCGGCGGCGGGCGCATCGCGATCGCATAGCGCCGGTGGAGCATCTGGTTGTACCAGCCGTTCGACACCGTGGGGCAGGTCTCGGGGCCGCACACCGCGCAGCCGATCTGGCACGCCTCGTAGGCCCGCATTCCGAGCGAGATCTCGTCGAACAGCGCGCCGTCGTTGTTCGTCGGCTCGCCGGCGGCGTTGTAGCCGCGGTACGACACGAACGCCGCGCTGGTGTGGGAGGTCGCCGCGGCGAGCACCGCCAGCGCGCCGACGATCATGTGATCGGAGTGATCGTAGCCGTGGGTCGCCGAGACCTCGAGCGTGCGGATGATCGTGGGCTGGGTGGTCGCGATGATCGTGGCGATCGTGGCGATCAGGCCGGCGCGATCGTAGGTCGTGACGTGGTCGGCCACGGTCTGGGCGCTGGCGATGTCGCCCTGCCACAGGTGGAGCAGGCTGGTCGGCGCGTCACCGCCGATCTCACCGTCGGGGTAGCCGAGGTAGAGCAGCGTGACGTGCTGGTCGGGCAGCTCGCAGCGCCGCGCCTGGTGGCCGGCGATCGCGAGCCAGGTGCACTGCCAGGCCTGCGACCCGGCGACCCAGCCGTAGGCCGCCTTGGTCGCGGTGACCCGCGAGTCGGCGTACGTCAACCCGTTGCCGCCGTCGCCCGCGGTGACGTAGACGATCGTCGCCGGCCGGTGCGCGGCCACGACGTCGTGCAGGTCGGGCTGCATGAACAGCAGATCATCGTCCTGGTGGGCGACGATCACCAGATCGTGCGACCGGACCAGCGGTGGATCGCCACACGCGACGCACAGCGAGATAACGACGAGCCAGACGCGAAGCGCGGGATCCACCAACTCCAGGGTCTCGTACGCGCGACGCGGCGGCAAGCCACCGCCGGCGCAAACCCGACGCGCAGCGTGGACTCGTCACAATCTTGACGACGGAGTGCGTCACATCCGCGCCCCCGGGTCATGGCCGGGTCGCGGTCGATCGCACCTCGGGGTCGCTACGCCGACGAGCTGACCTGGGACGGCTTGGCGCGCGCCGGCGCGGCGGTCTCGGACTCGGCCGGGGCGGTGCCCGCCGGCTCGCCCGCGGCCGGCCGGGCGGCGTCGAACCCGAAGGTCTGGCCGACCACGTAGAGCGGTCGGCCCTTCACCTCTTCGAAGATCCGCGCGATGTACT
>DATBBB010000211.1:0-36038 GCA_036271215.1 Kofleriaceae bacterium
CGGCGGGAACGGCGCCGCCGATCTTGTTGATCGGGCACCACGACACGGTGTTTCCGCCCGGGCACTTCGAGGGCTGGCGCGAGGACGGCGGCAGGGCGATCGGGCCCGGGGTGCTGGACATGAAGGGCGGGCTGTCGGTGATCCGCGGGGTACTGGCGGCGCTGGAAGAGGTCGGGGCGCTGGCGGCGCTGCCGCTGGTCGTGGTGTCGGTCGCCGACGAGGAGATCGGGTCGCCGGGGTCGGCGCCGCACCTGCAGGAGGTCGCGCGCGGCGCGGCGTGCGCGCTGGTGTTCGAGTCGGGGCGCGCGGCCGACGCGATCATCACGCGGCGCAAGGGGGTCGGCGCGATGACGGTGGTCGCGCACGGCGTGGCAGCGCACGCCGGCAACAACCACAAGGACGGCGCGAACGCGATCTGGGCGATCGCGAAGTTCGTCGACGCGGCCCAGCAGCTGACCGACTACGCGCGCGGCCGGACGGTGAACGTCGGGCAGCTGACCGGCGGGACGTCGAAGAACACGGTGCCCGCGCGCGCCGAGTGCAAGCTCGATCTGCGCTACGAGACGGTCGCGGACGCCGAGGCGCTGGTCGCCGCGCTGCGGATCGCGGCCGATGCGGCGGCGGTCGCCGTGCCCGGGGTGACGCTGGAGGTCACCGGCGGCGCGAACCGGCTGCCGCTCGAGCGGACCCCGGCCTCGGCGGCGCTGCGCGACGAGTACGCCGCGTGCGCGCGTGCGGTCGGGCTCGGCGATGGCGAGGCGGCGCTGCTCGGCGGCGGCTCGGACGCGAACACGGTGGCGCCGCTCGGGGTGCCGGCGATCGACGGGCTCGGGCCGCGCGGCGCCGGGTTCCACACCACGAACGAGTACGCCGAGCTGGCGACGTTCGTGCCGAAGGCCGAGGCGCTGCTGCGGTTCCTGTGGGGCCGCCGCGCCACGCCGGCGTGAGCTGCCACCGTGCGGGTTGTCATCGTCAAGCTCGAAGGCTAGCCGACCGGGCGACGCGGTCAGACGACCTGGCGCGCGACCTGACAGATGCCCGGAGCGTCTGCTAGGTTGCGCGCGAGATGTGGGATCGAGACTCCCGGGAAGCGACCTGGAAGCAGCTGAGCGAGCCCTGGGATCTGGTCGTGGTCGGCGGCGGCATCACCGGCGCGGGCGTGCTCCACCAGGCCGTGCAGCAGGGGCTGCGCGTGCTCCTGGTCGAGGCCAAGGACTTCGCGTACGGCACGTCGAGCCGGTCGACCAAGCTCGTGCACGGCGGCCTGCGCTACCTGCGCCAGGCCCAGTTCAAGGTCACGCACGAGTCGCTGCGCGAGCGCGAGCGGCTGATGCGCGAGGCGCCGGGGCTGGTCAACGATCTCGGGTTCTCGCTCGCGTCGTTCCCGGGCGACTCGGTGTCGCCGTGGAAGTATGGCCTGGGCCTGGCGATCTACGACGTGCTCGCCGGCAAGTGGCAGCACCAGAAGCTGACCCGCCACGAGATGATCGCGCTCCACCCCGAGCTCGAGGGCTCCGATGTCCGGAGCGGCTACCTGTACCACGACGCGCGGACCGACGACGCGCGGCTCGTGGTCCGCGTGCTGCGCGAGGCGACCCGCGCCGGCGGCGTGGCGCTCAACTACGCGCGGGTCGAGGACCTGGTGCGCGACGGCGAGGGCACCGTGGTCGGCGTGCGGATCCGCGACGAGGCGCCGGGCCCCGATCACGGCCGGGTCGCCGAGGTGATGTGCAAGGTCACGGTCAACGCGACCGGGGTGTGGGCCGACGAGCTGCGCGCCCAGGCCGGCGCTGCGCCGCGGATGCGCAAGATCCGCGGCAGCCACATCACGTTCCGCTACGACCGGCTGCCGGTGCCGGGCGCGCTGAGCCTGCTGCACCCGAGCGACGGCCGCTCGGTGTTCGTGGTGCCGTGGGAGGGCGTGACGATCTTCGGCACGACCGACAAGGATCACGCGCCTGCGCTGAGCGAGGAGCCGCGGATCACCGACGAGGAGGTCGACTACCTGCTCGCGTGCGTGCAGCGCGCGTTCCCGGCGCGCGAGCTGACCCACAGCGACGTGATCGGCTCGTGGGCCGGCGTCCGGCCGGTGATCAACACCGGCAAGGCGGATCCGTCGAAGGAGTCGCGCGAGCACGCGATCTGGCAGGAGCATGGCCTGCTGACCGTGGCCGGCGGCAAGCTGACGACGTTCGCGCTGATGGCGCGCGACACGCTCAAGGCCGTGGCGCCGGTGCTCGGCAAGCCGGGACCGCGCGCCCGGGTGTTCGAGGAGCCGCACGTGCCGAGCTGGCCGGCCGCGCTCGACGACGGCATGCGGCTCCGGCTGCTCGGGCGCTACGGCCAGGACGCCGCACCGCTGACCGCGCCGGCCGCCGAGGATCCGTCGCTGCTCGAGCCGATCGGCGACTCGCTGGCGACCTGGGCCGAGCTGGTCCACGCCGCGCGCCACGAGGCGATCATCCACCTCGAGGATCTGCTGCTGCGCCGGGTCCGGCTCGGGTTCCTGCTGCCGCGCGGCGGGCTCGATCAGATCGACCGGATCCGCGCGCTGGCGCAGCCCGCGCTCGGCTGGGACGACGCGCGGTGGGCGAGCGAGCAGGCGGCGTACGCCCAGCTGTGGTCGCACGCATATAGCGGCCGCTAGCTCAGCCGAGCAAGTCGGTCAGGATCCGGCGCGGCCCCTCACCGTCGGTCGTCGCGAGCGCGCGGGCGGCGAGCTCGTTGCGGCGCGCGTCATCCGCCAGGAACGTGCGGAGCTCGGCGCGCAGCTTGTCATCGGACAGCTCGGCCCAGTTGCCGCCGCCGGCGATCAGTCCCTCGAGCACCTGGACCCGTGCGCCGATGATCTGATCGGGCGTGATCGCGCACGCGAACGCGGGGCAGCCCAGGTACGCGAGCTCGCCGAGCGTGCCGCCGGCCGAGCAGATCGCCGCGTGCGCGGTGGCAAACACCTCGCCCGGCTCGTCGGGCGCCTCGACGATCTCGACGCTGTGGCCGTTGGCGATCGCGGCGTACGCCGCGGCGTACAGCGCATCGCCGTCGCGGAACCCGGGGCCGGCGATCGCGACGACGTGCAGCGGACGATCTGAAGGCAGCATCCGCAAGGTCCGCACCGTGGCGCCGACCGGATCGCTGCCACCGAAGCTGATCGCGACCCGCAGCCGCGCGGCGCTGGCCCGGGTGACCGACCGCCCGGCGAAGCACGCGCCGCGGCCGAGCCGGCGCAACGTCCGGCGCAGCATGAGGTACTTGCGGCCGAGCAGCAGCCGGCGCGCCTTGGGATAGCTACCGGCGAGCCCGGGCGCGTGGTGGTTATGGTTGATCACCAGATCGGCCGGCAGCATGCAGTCGCCGCGGTCGTCGAGCACGATCGTGCGGATGCCGCGCGCGTCGAGCGCCGGGACCAGCGCCTCGGCGAGCGGCGGGCCGTCGATCACGACCGCGCGCACGTTGGAATCCGAGGCGGCGGCGATCACATCGTCGGTGGTCCACGACCGGATCGCGGCGACCGAGGGCGTCAGGTCATCGGAGGTCGCGAACCGGCGGATCGGGGTGCGCTCGCCGGTGCGGTCGCGGTCGACCGAGCGGTCAGCCGAGCGGTCGCGGTCGGAGATGCCGAGGTGCTCGGTCGCGGTCGACGCCCGGCGGCCCGCGGAGTTCTCGTTGACCGGCAGGTGAAGTGCCGTCGGGGCCGCGGTGGCGAACGGATCGGTCGTCGCCAGGATGCCGTAGTTGGCGAGCCAGCCGACCAGCGTCGACTCCCCGCCGAACATCGCGATCGGGTCGGCGCCGTGCGGGCCGAGCGCGGCGAGCTCCTCGATCAACGACGCAAGACGCGCAACATGACCGAATCCGATGCCATGGGATGCGTCGGCGCGAAACAGGAGCGCGGGCCGGCGGGTCATACACTTCAATCTACCATTGCACGAGTCGCCTACAGATCCAGATGTGGTCGAGCGCTCGAGACCCGAAGTCCTCGGGAATGGGTGTACTGGGGCGTACAGCGTTCAGTGTGGTGTGAAACTGAAGCTCAGAACAAATCACAAGCACATCGCCCAGATCGCTAGTTCCGACGTGTTCTTCGTAGAAGATCGGGGGCTTATGTAGTTTTTTCACTAGGGCGGATGCTGACTGTGGAGCGCGGCACATACGGCGCAACCGCATCTGCCAGAGTCTCGATCTCAGTGGACGGCAGCTTCGAAATGAAGATCTTGCCGCCGCAGCAACGCCAGGCCGCGGGCAATTGCATCACCCATCCCCGACGGGCCCGATGCAGAAACCGCGTCACCGCGCGTCGGTGATCGTCAGTTGCCGCGCCTTGCGCTGTGAGGGAAGCAGCGGGATGGTGCTGCCATCGCAGCTCGCCGCCCCGGTGACGTTCGTGCTGGAATCCGCGGGTGAGGGGGGCAGCGGAATGATGCTGCCATCGAGCCCGTGACAGGCCGTAGGCACCACCGAGAACCACGTGGTGCGCTCGCCGGCGTAGGCGTTAGCGACGATTAGTAGCTTTTCACGCACGGCTTGGTCGCGCCGGACCGGTGGCCGGCGTGACCGCCTGGTCGATCGACGTGACGATCGGACACGACGATCCACGCATCGTCCCTGCGCATCGTCGTGTTTCACCTCGCGCGCTGGCTACATCTCGACGTGGCCGCGGTGCTCGCGCTCGAGCGCCCGCTTGAGCTTGTCGAGCGCCGAGTTCTGGATCTGCCGGATCCGCTCACGCGACAGGTGATACTGGTCACCGATCTCGCGGAACGTGCGCTCCTCGTCGTCGCCGAGCCCGAACCGCTTGGTCAGCACGTCGGCCTCGATCGGGGACAGGTAGTGCAGCAGGCGCTTGATCTGCGAGGTCAGGGTCTGCGTCGTGAGGTTATCCGCCGGCGAATGATCTTCGCTGTCCGGGTCGGCCATCGTGTCGCCGAAGCTGCGGTCGTCGTCGTCGTGGACCGGCCGATCGAGCGACATCGGCTGGCCCATGATGTAGCGGTGCATCTGGTTGAGCTTGGCGAGCGGCACGCGCGCCGCCTTGGCCAGCTCCTGCGGGGAGGGCGGTCGCCCGAGCTCGCCGACCAGTGCCTGGCGCACCTTCTCGAGCTGCTGCTGGGCCTCGAGCATGTGGACCGGGATGCGCACCGCGCGCGCCTTGTCGGCGAGCGCCCGGCCGATCGCGTGGCGGATCCACCAGCACGCGTACGTCGAGAACCGCAGCCCGCGCCGGTAGTCGAACCGCGACACCGCGTGCATGAGGCCGAGGTTGCCTTCCTGGATCAGGTCGGCGAGCGGCATGCCGCCGCGGTCGTAGCGCCGCGCCATCGTGACGACGAGCCGGAGGTTCGCACGTACGAATTCGTCGCGCAGGGTCATCGCCGCACGGTACGAGTGGCGGACGTGATCGATGTAGAGCCCGGCGTCCTTGGCCGCGCCCTCGGGCCACCAGGACTCGAGCCCGGCGATCGCGGCCTCGCGCGCGCGATACAGCTCGCGCACGACGGCGTCGATGTGGACGCGATCGAGGTCGAGCGCGCGGAGCGCGACCGCGGCTTCCTTGGCCGCGGACTGCAGCTTCTTGAGCAGCTTCTCGTCCTTGCGGCCGCGCTTGGTCTTCATCATGTCGTCGAGGACCTTCTGCAACTTCGGGAACTTGACCGGTTGCTCGAGGTTCGGCTCGACCAGCGCCAGGACCGAGCGCACGGCCTCGGGGCGCGACAGCACGCGCTCCCACGTCATGATCTCGGTATCTTCGATGCCCTGCGAGAGCTCACGCTCATCCTCGGGCGTGAGCAGCTCGTGCTCGGCGAGCTGGCGGAAGTAAGCCGCCAGGTGATCGTCGGAGTCCGGGGTGCGCATCGGGCGCACGACCTTCACCGGAACGTCATCGAGCTTGTCATCCAGGATCTTTTCATCCGAGGCGAGCCCTGATGCCACAGGGGACGTGGATGACGTGCGATTTTGCCGCTGTCCTGCTGGACGATGGCGCGCATGAGCCGTGCTCGAGGTCGTACGGCGCGACGAACGCTGCCGGCGACTTGGGATATGAGTGGTGGCCATCGCGTTTGCTCCTGTCCTCGGGGTGAGACGCCCTCGTGATGCGAACCGTTGCACCGCCGTCGGGATTCCTGTTGCACACAGGCTGTACGACCGACGGCGCGCAACGTTTCAGACCTGCACGTTGCGCACCGAAATCACCCGCAGCAACGACCCATCCAGCTAGGTAGGCCTCGCCACGCAGAATCAACTGCTTGGCGCGCTCAAACCAGGGATCACATCCGCATCAGGTGGGACACAGAGCCGGTCGCACTCTGCCACGATGGCAACCTTTGTCGAGAAGAAACGATCTCGATGTCAGCTTTCGTGACAGCCGCTGGATGTCGATAAACCGACGATGACCACACGTCACGCAACGGTACGTTTCTGCGGCGATCGTTGCCGAGGTTGGTGCCGAGGTTGGTGCCGAGGTTGGTGCCGAGGTCCGTGGCTAGCCTAGCCCCGGGGTGAGCTCCGGCGACAGGTGCCGCTGCAGGCGATCGAGCAGCGCGGCTTGATCCGGGTGGATGATCCGCCGCGCCCGAGAAATCTCGATGAACTCGGCCTTGTCGACTTCCCACGAGGCGCAGCGCGGTGCCGCCCCATCGGGCGCCGGTCCGGCAAATGCGTAGACCCGCTTCTTCGACCGCGTGTAGTCCACGTGGCCGAGCTCGACCAGCGGGCCCTCGATCAAGAGCCCGGTCTCCTCGAGCGTCTCGCGGCGCGCCGTCGCGTCGAGCGTCTCATCGGGGTCGGGCGCACCTTTCGGGATGCCCCACGGCGCACGCCGGTTGTAGTTGCCCGCGGGATGCACCAGCAACACCTCGACCGTCTCGCCGAGCATCCGGTAGAGCAGGGTGCCCGACGATAGCTTTGAGCGGTGCTCTGGCATCCCTCATGGACCGTGCAAGACGCAGCAAGCCATTGCAAGCCCGTAGCAGTTGATTCCAACGATCTCGCGAGATTGCTTCACCTGCCTACATCGCAAACGGTGTAGCGTCCAGAAATCAAGGAGCCTTCCGAATGAGCAGTGATCAGCGCCAGGCTTGGTTTGCGCGGATGATGGAGTCGGGCCTCGAGAACGACATCTTTGCGCCGAGCGATGTGCTCGCGCATGCGACGCCCGATGTGCTCGCGAGCCACTTGCCGCCCGAGCTGCTGTCGAAGGTGCTCACCGCGTCCCTCGCCGCCGGCTCGATGACCCCGGAGCGCGTGCTCGAGACGGTCACGCCGGAGCTACTCGCCAAGCACCTGCCGCACGAGGTGCTGTGGCAGTGCATCGTGGCAGCGGCGGCGCGCGCCGGTGTGAACAAGTCGGTGGGATCGTGAACTTGAAGGCGTTCTTCGTCGCGGCGCTGTCATCCGCGCTCGATCAGGGGATCGCCGTGCCCGACGACGTGGTCCGCCACGTCACACCTGATGTGCTGGCCGTGCACCTGCCGCGACCGCTGTGGGCCCGGTTGCTGACCGCGTGCGTCGGCGCGGCCCGGGTCGATGCCCAGCTCGTGGTCGAGACGATCGGCGTCCCGAACCTGTGCGAGCACGTGCCGGCGCAGATCATCTGGGACTGCATCCAGGAGATCGCGCGGCGCTCGCTCGATGGCGTGGTGATGACGGTGCCGAGCGCGAGCTCGCGGCCGACCACGGTGCCGACCGCGTCGACGATGCTGACGTCGTCGATGTCGTCGACGATGTCGTCCGGGTCGCGGCCGGTCCCGCTGTCGACCCCGCCACCGCCGCCCGCCGCCGAGCCCAAGCCGGCCGAGCCCAAGCCGCCGGTCGCGGTCGGTCCGAGCATCCCGGCGCCCGGCGCCGATGAGCCCGAGGGCCGCCGCACCCAACCCGGCCAGCGATTTCGCCCGAACAACACCGGGGTCGGCCGGCTCGGCTCGAACATCAGCAGCCCGCGCCGGCCGCAGGCCCAGGCGACGACGTCCCCGACCGAGCCGGAGCGTGGTGAGCGGGGCGCGGTCGCCCCAGGCGGCGCCGGCGATCGCGGTGGCGTGCCCCGGTCGCGGCGGGGCCAGACCGAGGCCGACTATGACCTCGAGACGTTCGTCGGCAACAAGGACGACTGGAAGACCTCGCTCGCGGTCGATGACGAGCAGCTCGTCGACTGGAGCGCGTCGGACGAGACCGTGACCAACGGCGAAGAGATCGGGCGCAAGCGCTGAGCCGCGAGCTCGCGAGCCGACCCTTGCACGTCAGTGCCGCACTGGCCTTCATGGGCCGATGACTGCCATGACGGACATTCGCGGCGATTGCGAGGTCGAGAATCTCAACGACCGATCGGGTCGGTCGCGTCCGTGGCACCACGCGGCGTTGCCAATCGCAACGGAGTCGGTCGGCCGGTTGCGTCAAGCCGCCTCGTCGAGGACCGCAGGGCGACCCGCGAGGTTGCCAAGCGCAACGTCAATCGCAACGAGGCAGTGACATCGCGAATGCCGCGATGCAGCGTCGGTGCAGTCCACGGTGCGGCGATCGATCACGCAGACATTGCATCCGTGAGAAGTTTTCTCTACCGTGGCCCACGTCCAACGGAGGGTACACGTACTCATGCTCAAGCTGACAAGCTCACTCCTTCTGGTCTCCGCGCTGGTCTCCGCGACGATGCTGCTCGCCACGGGACCCGCGCGCGCCGACGAGAAAGGCACGCTGCAGATCTGGATCAACGGTGACAAGGCCTACACCGGGCTCGCCAAGGTCGGCGAGAAGTTCACCAAGGCCACCGGCGTCAAGGTCGTGGTCGAGCACCCGCAGGACGCGCCGGAGAAGTTCCAGCAGGCCGCGTCGGCCAAGGGTGGCCCCAGCATCATGATCTGGGCGCACGACCGCGCCGGCGAGTGGGTCTCCGCAGGCCTGATCGAGCCGGTCAACCCGGCGCCCAAGTTCGTCGACGGGTTCGACAAGATCGGCTGGGACGCGTTCAAGTTCGACAACAAGACCTGGGGCTACCCGCTCGCGGTCGAGTCGGTCGCGCTCATCTACAACAAGAAGCTGGTGCCCAAGCCGCCGGCGACGTTCGAGGAGCTGTTCGCGCTCGACAAGAAGCTCCAGAAGGACGGCAAGCACGCGATCCTGTGGGACTACAACAACACGTACTTCACGTTCCCGCTGTTCGCGGCGAACGGCGGCTACCCGTTCGGCCGCGCGGCCAACGGTAGCTACACCGCGACCGATATCGGCGTGAACAACGCCGGCGCGGTCAAGGGCGCCGAGATGCTCGCGAAGCTGATCAACGACGGCGTGATGCCCAAGAGCGCGACCTACGCCGCGATGGAATCCGCGATGAACAAGGGCGAGATCGCGATGATGATCAGCGGTCCATGGGCGTGGGCCAACCTCAAGAAGAGCGGGATCGACTTCGGCGTGGCGCCGCTGCCGTCGATCGCCGGCAAGCCGGCCAAGGCGTTCATCGGCGTCCAGGGCGCGATGATCAACCGCGCGAGCAACAACAAGGACGTCGCCAAGGAGTTCATCGAGAACTACCTGCTGACCACCGATGGCCTGCAGACCCTGGACCGCGACGTGTCGCTCGGTGTGACCGCACAGAAGGACTTCTATAAGACCCGCGCGGCCGATCCGCTGATCGCCGCGACGATGGCGAACATCAAGTCCGGGCTGCTGATGCCGAGCCTGCCCGAGATGGGCCGGTTCTGGTCGGCGATGGAGTCGGCACTGAACAGCATCACGCAGGGCCGCCAGAAGCCGAAAGAGGCGCTGGACGCCGCGGCGCAGCGCATCAAAGCGCCCTGATCCTGCGGCTCGGCTGGCTCGGCCGGGCGGCTCGGAAACTCCACTGGCGACGGGTGGCTTCTCGTCGCCGCGCCAGCGCTCGCAGCGTCGGGCGGTGAGCCGGGCGACCCCGAGCGACCTCGAGCGATAGTGCGTGTTCAGGTATCCGCGGCGCGGCCCCTCGGGCCGGGTCGTCCCGGTCATTGGCTGTCAGGCCGCCAGCGCGGGCGCCTGATCGGCAGTCGGTCGCCAATCGGTCGGCGACCAGGCGCCACATGTAATCTCGGCACCTCCCTCGGCGCTGGGTCTCAGATCTCTGAGCAGGCGGTCTACAGAGTTCGGATAGTTTATATTTCGTAATAACGCTCTTGTGCACCCGTGATCACGTGTGCTCCCATCGCGCGCACCGATTTACGGATAAACATGAGAATTAACACGCGTCCCACACCTCAATGCACTCCTTCTTCTCTGCGTACCTGGTCTGCCTTGACGGTGGGCTTCGTGCTCTCCGTCGCCGGCCAGGCCCACGCGCAGGTCCCCGCGGATCAGCCGCCGCCGGTCCAGCCGGCGCCGGTCCAGCCGGCGCCGCCGCCGACCGATCCCAACGCCGGCGTCACGCCGGTCGACGGCTCGTCGACGGTCCAGCTGCCGCCTCCTCCGTCGGAGCAGCTGCGCGAGAACGATCCGCTGCAGGCCAAGATCGCCGACATGATCCGCAAGGAGATGGGCGCGGTACCCAAGCTGCTCGAGTTCCACGGGTATCTGCGCGCCGGTATCAGCCAGAACGACAAGGGCGGCGACGCCGATGCGTTCCAGGCCCCGGGGGCCTACAGCAAGTTCCGGCTCGGGAACGAGGTCGAGACCTACGGCGAGATCGGGCTCGACAGTAACTGGATCAACCCGGACCACAACGACACGTGGTTCAAGACCTCGGTCAAGCTCGCGGTCGTCGCGCCGCGCGACTCGACGTTCGACACGCTCAACGCGATCGCGATCCGCGAGGCTTACGCCCAGGCGGGCCACGTGATCCCGAGCGAGCCCGAGATGACGTTCTGGGCCGGCCAGCGGTTCTACCGCCGGCGCGACTCGCACATCATCGACTTCTTCTATCAGGACATGAGCGGTTACGGCGCCGGCTTCGAGGACCTCAAGGTCGGTGAAAAGGCCAAGATCGCCGTCGCGTACCTCGGCGGCTCGCGCGAGTACAACATGGGCGATCCGATGTCCGACGTGGGCCGGCTCTACAAGTCCACGATCGACCTCCGGCTCTACGACGTGCCGGCCGGCAAGGGCAGCCTCGAGTTCTGGCTGATCCCGAGCGTTGGCACGAGCGGCAGCCTCGGCGACGCCGCGAACAACCACAACGGTATGGGCGGTGGTGTGTTCTACTTCCTGCCGATGCTGGGCGGGTTCAACGAGCTATCAGCGGAGTACGGCTACGCCGGTTCGGCGGACTTCTCGACCAGCGCCGATCCGACCCCGTCCGACGGCTGGATGTTCCGCGTCGTCGATCGCGCGGTGTTGCAGCTGACTCCAAACATGTCGATGATGGCGAGCGGCGTGTTCCAGCTCGACAACCGGGACGGCAACCCGACCGGCACGACCGACAGCAGCGCCGGCAACATGTGGGTCTCCGTCGGTGCACGGCCGGTCTACAACTTCACCAAGTACACCGGGATCGCGGTCGAAGGCGGCGTGGATATCGTCAAGCCCGAGACCGAGGGCTCGTCGACCGGCGTGCTCGGCAAGCTGACGATCGCGCCGCTGATTCGCCCGGGCATGGACTTCTGGGCTCGCCCCGAGCTGCGCGCGTTCGTCACGATGGCGACGTGGAGCAACTCGATCAAGGGCCAGGTCGGTGGGGCCGCGTTCGCGAACGACACGTTCGGCCTGACGGCCGGCGTGCAGATGGAGAGCTGGTGGTGATCTAGGAGGTCCGTATGCCATACGGACTCCGTCGCCTCGATCGCCTCGCGAAACGCTCGGCTCTACGGACCCGGACGCGCTCGCAAGCTCGCGCTAGCCCTTGAGGCCGCCGGAGGTCAGCCCCGAGACCATCCAGCGCTGGGCGAGCAAGAACACCGCGGTGATCGGCAGGCCGCTCAGCACGGCCGCCGCCGCGAAATCGCCCCACAGGTAGTGCTGCTCGTAGAGATACAGCCGCGTGCCGACCGCCAGGGTCAGCTTGTCCTCGCTCTGCAGCAGGATCGAGGCGACCGGGTACTCGATGATGCTGCTGATGAACGCCAGGATGAACACCACGGCGAGGATCGGCACCGACATCGGCAGCAGCACGCGCCAGAACGCCTGGAACAGCGTGGCGCCGTCGACCGCGGCGGCCTCCTCGATCTCCGACGGGATGGTGTCGAAGTAGCCCTTGATCGTCCAGACGTGGAGCGCGATGCCGCCGAGCGAGGCGACCACGACCGACGCCAGCGAGTCGACGCCGAGCCACGGCAGGTGATCGCCGAGCACCTGGAAGATCGTGTAGATCGCGACCAGCGACAGCACCTGCGGGAACATCTGCAACAGCATGATCGTGCTCAGTACCTTGGTCTTGAACCGGAACTTGAGCCGGGCGAACGCGTAGGCCGCCGAGGTCGACAGCGCGACGATCAGCGTCGCCGAGACCAGCGCGACCTTGATCGAGTTCCACAGCCAGTGCAGGACCGGGAACGGCGGCTTGATCACCCGGAGCGTGCCGTCGACGTCGAACTCGATGTACGACATCCCGAGCGCCAGCCGCCAGTGCTCGAAGCTGATGTGCTCGGGGAGCAGCGATCCGGACGCGAAGTTGCCGGGCCGCAGCGAGATCGAGATGACCATCGCGAGCGGGAACAGCGTGAGCAGCAGGAAGATGATCAGGAAGCTGTGGGCGGCGAGCAGCCGCCACTTCTGCGATTTGCTGACGACGATTCCCATGGCTGGTGGGGGCTCCTGGTGGGCGGGGCTAGCGCGGGTCGGGGGCGTTGGCCCGGGTCAGGCGGAGGTTGATCACCGACAGGATCGCCACCATCACGAAGATGAGCGTGGAGATCGCGGCGGCGAGGCCGAAGTTCTGGCCCGAGTCCTCGAACGCGATCCGGTAGGTGTAGCTGACGAGGATGTCGGTCTCGCCGGCGGGCACGGTGGTGTCGAGGAAGTCCGGCCGGCCGCGGGTCAATAAGTAGATCAGGACGAAGTTATTGAAGTTGAATGCGAACGCCGACACCAGCAGCGGCGTGAGCGGCTTCCTGATCAGCGGCCAGGTGATCTTGAAGAAGTTGGTCAACGGGCCCGCGCCGGCGAGCGCCGAGGCCTCGTAGAGGTCGCGCGGGATCGACTTCTGGAGCCCCATGCACAGCAGCATGAAGTACGGGTAGCCGAGCCAGACGTTGACGATCAGGATCATCGCCCGCGCGAGCATCGCGTTGCCCTCCCAGTCCGGCCGGATCCCGAGCAGCGCGTCGAGGATCAGGTTGATCTCGCCGAAGTTGCGGTTGAACAGGCCCTTGAACACCAGGATCGAGATGAACCCGGGCACGGCGTAGGGCAGGAACAGCAACACGCGGTACAGCCCGGCGAACCGCAGGCTATCCCAGCTCAGGAGCTCGGCGAGCAGCATGCCGAGCGCGGCGCTGAGGACCACGGTCAGGCCGGCGAACGCGATCGTCCAGATGAACACGCGGATGAACGGGCCGCGGAACTTCTCGTCGGTGAACACGCGGCCGAAGTTGCTGGTGCCGACCGAGGTCCGGAACCCGGGCTGGACCGGCTGGTGGTCGGGCAGCTGCTCGTAGTAGCCGGTCTCCAGGTTGGCGATCACGCGCTGCTGGGTCTGCCGGTTGGTCAGCGAGCCGTCCGGGTTACGCTGGTAGAGTAGCTCGTACGGCGCGAGCTCGCGCAGCCCGGTCATCGCGGCCGACGACTTGTCGGGCAGCTGGAGTCGGAGCGCCTTGATCGCGTCGGCGCGGCTGATCACGTCCTTGAGCGGCAGCGGGTCGCCGGGGGTGAACCCGGAGCCGTCGAGCGGGATGACCTGGATCGTGGCCGGGGCAACCAGGGTGAGCGGCAGGCGCTGGGTGACAAAGACTTTCGGCTTGGGCGGGGGAGTGACCGGGACTGGGACCGGCGGGACGGACGCGGAGCCCACCGAGCCTGTGGCGGAGCCCGCGGCGCCTGCAGCGGAGCCCACCGAGCCCGTGGCGGAGCCTGCCGATCCCGCGGCGCCTGCGGCGGAGCCCGCTGAGCCGGCGGCCGAACCCGCCGAACCCGCGCTGCCGTCAGCGGGGTTATCGAACATGCTGCCGCCGGAGTCCGGGGCCGGTGCCGCGGCGGGGGCGTCGTCATCGCCGGTCCGGAGCACGATGCGAAACCCATCGCCATCGGCGTGCAGGGTGAACTGATAACGCACCGAGTCGACCTGATAGACCTCGCCGAGCAAGACCTCGGTGGCCCGGTCAAACGTCAGGAGATGCCGCGAGCTGTAGTTCGTGAACCCGAGCCAGATCGTGTAGATCAACGGCAGCACGATGAACATCGCCATGCCCGCGAGCCCGGGAAACAGATAGCGATAGGTGTAGGCCCGGCGCACCGTGTAGACGAAGAACGCGAGCCCGAACCCGCCCAGGCAGGCCGCCGCGAGCAACGCGTTGCCGCCCGCGTACAGGTGATAGACCACGAACAGTCCGATCCCGGCGACGAGCACGGTCCCGATTCGCGACAACATCGGGATCGACTATATCCGCACGCCGCGGCGGCACGGCGATTCATCGACGGAATCGTGGCTTGAAACCCGACGACGAGCTGTGGTGACATTTGCAGCCCATGGCAGAAGTGGTCCTCCGCGACGTCCGCAAATCGTTCGAGACCACCGAGATCATCCACGGCGTCAGCCTGGCGGTCCACCACGGCGAGTTCGTCGTGTTCGTCGGGCCCTCGGGCTGCGGCAAGTCGACGTTGCTCCGCATGATCGCCGGGCTCGAGAACGTGAGCTCGGGCGAGATCCAGATCGACGGCGTGCGCTGCAATGACCTGCCGCCGTCGGAGCGCGGCATCGCGATGGTGTTCCAGAGCTACGCGCTGTATCCGCACATGTCGGTGTTCGACAACATGGCGTTCTCGCTGAAGCTCTCGCACATGAAGAAGGATGAGATCGGCAAGCGGGTGCAGCGCGCCGCCGACATCCTGCAGATCGGCAACCTGCTCGAGCGCAAGCCCAAGGCGCTGTCGGGCGGCCAGCGCCAGCGCGTCGCGATCGGCCGCGCGATCGTCCGCGAGCCGAAAGTGTTCCTGTTCGACGAGCCGCTGTCGAACCTCGACGCCGCGCTCCGGGTCCAGATGCGGATCGAGATCGCCAAGCTGCACCGCGATCTCAAGACGACGATCGTCTACGTGACCCACGACCAGATCGAGGCGATGACGATGGCGACCCGGATCGTCGTGCTCAACGCCGGGGTGATCGAGCAGGTCGGCGCGCCGCTCGAGCTGTATCACCACCCGAACAACCGGTTCGTCGCCGGGTTCATCGGCTCCCCGAAGATGAACTTCCTGCCGGCCAAGCTGGTGTCGGCCGACCCGGGCTCGGCGCGCGTCGCGTTTCGCGATGGTACCGAGGCGACCGCGGCGGTCGATGCGACGCGCGCCGCCAAGGACGCCGAGGTCACGGTCGGGATCCGCCCCGAGCACATGGTGCACGTGCGCGATCCCGCCCCGGCGCCCGGGATCAGCCATGTACGCGGCGAGGTCATCCTGGTCGAGAACCTCGGCGATAGCGCGCTGTTGTACGTCCGGTTACCTGAGGTCGATCAGTTGACGCTGTGCCGGGGCGAGGGCACCAGCCTGGTCCGGGAGGGCGAGACCGTCGATCTGGGCCTGCCGGCGACCGCGATCCACCTGTTCGACACCGATGGTAAAGCGTTCCCGCGCACGATCGACGCACAGCCGGGGCTACCGCCGGGGCTACCGCCAGGGCTACCGCCGGGGCTGCAGCCGGGGCCCGCCGCGCGCCAGGCGAGCTGATGGCTACACCTACATCGCAGTGCGCCGCGCGGCGATTGTGGTGCTGCACTCGCGATCATCGCGTCCGCTGGTTGATCTCGAGTACAGGGCGACCTAGGGTCAGACCCGAACCGCTGGAGATACCTCATGAGACTCTCTCTTTCGATCGCTTCGATGTTGATTGCAATCGTCGCCGTGGCACCGGGGTGCGGAAAGGGCGACAAGTCCAACGGCGGTGGCAGCGGCAGC
This sequence comes from Kofleriaceae bacterium, assembly GCA_036271215.1. Lineage (GTDB taxonomy): Bacteria > Myxococcota_A > Polyangia > Haliangiales > Haliangiaceae > JABFXX01. The sequence goes on from DATBBB010000211.1 coordinate 15,994, forward strand.
GCCGTACCCCCGGCGTCCGGTGGCGGTAGCAGCACCGCACCTGCCGCCGCCGGTGGCGGTGGTGGCGGCAGCATCGCACTGCTCCTGCCCGAGTCGCAGACCGCGCGCTACGAGGCCGCGGACAAGCCGTTCTTCGAGAAGAAGTTCAAGGAGCTGTGCCCCAACGTCGACATCGTCTACTCCAACGCCAACCAGGTGGCGGCGGATCAGCAGCAGCAGGCCGAGGCCGCGATCGCGCGCGGCGTGAAGGTCATGGTGCTCGACCCGGTCGACGGTGACGCCGCGGGCGCGATCGTCAAGAACGCCAAGACCAAGTCGATCCCGGTGATCAGCTATGACCGGCTGATCAAGGGCGGCTCGTCGCCCGACTACTACATCTCGTTCGACAACGAGGGCGTCGGCAAGCTGCAGGCCCAGGCGCTGCTCGACAAGCTGACGTCGTCCGGCGTGGCCAAGCCGAAGATCACGATGATCAATGGCTCGCCGACCGACAACAACGCGACCCTGTTCAAGACCGGCGCGCACAGCGTGTTCGACGGCAAGGTCACGATCGTCAAGGAAGACGCCGCCGCCAACTGGAAGCCGGAGGAGGCCCAGCAGCTGATGGAGCAGTTCATCGCCGCGGTCGGCAAGGACGGGTTCGACGGCGCCTACCAGGCCAACGACGGGACCTCGGGCGGCGCGATCGCCGCGATGAAGGCCGCGGGCATCGATCCGACCAAGCGGCCGACGGTCGGCCAGGACGCCGAGCTCGCGGCGATCCAGCGCATCCTCGCGGGCGAACAGTACGCGACGATCTACAAGCGGATCCAGCCCGAGGCCGAGAAGACCGCCGAGCTGGCGTGCGCGCTGTTCAAGGGCGCCAAGCCCGCCGACGGCGTGGTCAACAGCAAGGTCAACAACGGCACCGGCGACGTCCCCTCGGTGCTGCTGGTGCCGGTCGCGGTCAGCCTGGCCGGCGGCGGCGTGACCCAGTCGGTCGCCGACACCGTGGTCAAGGACAAGTTCTACGGCCCCGACACGGTGGCGCAGATCTGCAAGGGCTACGAAGCCGCTTGCAAGTCGGCCAAGATCCAGTAGCCGGACCGGACCCAGCATGGCCACGCCCGCCCGGACGACCGCGTCCACCACGCGCACGCCGCTCCTGGAGATGCGTGGCATCAGCAAGCGGTTCGGCGCCGTGCAGGCACTGACCGACATCCAGTTCGACGTGTGCGCCGAGGAGGTCGTCGCGCTCGTCGGCGACAACGGCGCCGGCAAGTCGACCCTGATCAAGACGATCTCGGGGATCTATCGCCCCGATGCCGGCACGGTGCGGTGGGCCGGCCGCGAGGTCACGGTCCACTCGCCGAACGACGCCGCGGCGCTCGGCATCGCGACGGTCTACCAGGATCTCGCGCTGTGCGACAACCTCGACGTGGTCTCGAACCTGTTCCTCGGCCACGAGCTGACCGCGCTCGGCATGCACGGGCCGTTCGGGATCATCGACGAGACCACGATGGAGCGCAAGGCGGTCGAGGTCCTGCGCCGGCTGTCGGTCAAGATCCCGAGCGTGCGGATCCCGATCGCGTCGCTGTCCGGCGGCCAGCGCCAGTCGGTCGCGGTGGCGCGCTCGGTCCTGGGCGACAACAAGGTCGTGCTGCTCGACGAGCCGACCGCGGCGCTCGGCGTCGCGCAGACCCGCGAGGTGCTCGAGTTGATCAAGCGGCTGCGCGAGCAGGGCATCGGCGTGGTGCTGATCAGCCACAACCTGGCCGACGTGTTCGACGTCGCCGACCGGATCACCGTGCTGCGGCTCGGTCGCTGGGTCGGGACCTACGACGCCAAGTCGGTGACCCGCGAGCAGCTGGTCGGGTTCATGACCGGCGCGATCTCGGGCAACGCCACGGCTGCGGACGCGGCGGCCGCCACGCCGCCGGCACCGGTCGAGGTGTTGGGCGAGGCACCGGGCGCGGCACCGGGCGCGGCACCGGGCGAGGCTAAGGAGCCGTCATGAGCAGCACGCTCGAGCATGATCCGCGGGTCGTCGAGGAGCGCGCGGGGCTGAGCGGGGTGCTCAGCGAGTATGGGCGGCGGCTGCGCCAGGGCGAGATCGGCCAGCTGCCGGTCGTCGTGGGGTTGATCGTGATCGGCACGATCTTCCAGGTCGCCTCGCACGGCGTGTTCCTGAACCCGTTCAACCTGGTCAACCTGACCCTGCAGATGGCCGCGGGCGGCACGATCTCGGTCGGCATCGTGCTGGTGCTGCTGCTCGGCGAGATCGATCTGTCGGCCGGCGTGGTCAGCGGCATGTGCGCCGCGGTCATGGCGGTGCTGACCACGCAGAAGGGCTTGCCGGCCGCGCCCGCGATCGGGCTCAGCCTGGCGGCCGGGCTCGCGGTCGGCGCGCTCCACGGCGTGTGGATCACCCGGTTCGGGATCCCGTCGTTCGTGGTGACGCTCGCGGGCCTGATCGCGTGGCAGGGCGGCCTTCTGCTCGTGCTCGGCAAGACCGGCACGATCAACCTGCGCGATCCGCTGATCACCGCGCTCGCCGGTACATTCCTCAAGGGTCCGCTCGCGTTCGGCTGCGCGGCGGTGTTCCTGCTCTACGTCGCCGTCGGGCCGCTGATCACGCGGGCGCAGCGCCAGAAGGCCGGGCTGACCGTGCCGCCGCTGGCGTTCGTCGCGGTCCGCGCGGTCGCGATCAGCGCGTGCGTGATCGCCGCGGTGCTGGTGCTCGACGCCGACCGCGGGATCAGCTCGGGCCTGTTGTTCCTGGTCGGCGCGGTGATCGTCATGGACTTCGTGCTCCGGCGGATGCGGTTCGGCCGCATGGTCTACGCGATCGGCGGCAACGCCGAGGCGGCGCGGCGCGCGGGCATCCCGGTCCAGCGGGTCCGCGCGATCGTGTTCATGCTCGCCTCGATGTTCGCCGCGTGGGGCGGCATCCTCGGCGCCTCGCGGCTGCTCGCGGTCAACCAGTCGGCGGGCCAGGGCGACGTGCTGCTGAACGCGATCGCCGCGGCGGTGATCGGCGGCACCAGCCTGTTCGGCGGCCGGGGCTCGGTGTGGGCGGCGCTGCTCGGCATCATGGTGATCCAGTCGATCTCCAACGGCATGGACCTCTTGTCGCTCAGCTCGTCGATCAAGTTCATGATCACCGGCGGCGTGCTGCTGTCGACCGTCACGATCGACGCCGTGCTGCGCCGCAGCCGGACCTCCCCGACCCGCTGACCCGCTGCTCGCCAGACCCGCAACGAAAAGGGCTGATCGCGATCGGCGGCGTTACTTGCCGGCGCGCTCGAGCAGCACGGCGTGCGCGGCGGCGGCGATCGTGACGCTGCCCCGGGCGACGACGTAGAGCTTGCCGGTGGCGGCGTCGCGGAGCGAGTCGCCGTCGGCGAACACCGGGGCGACCGGCAGGGCAGTGCCGGCGGGGACCGCGAGGCCGATGACGACGCGATCGGCGCCGTCGATCCGGCTGAACACGTAGGGCCTGGCCGACAGCCGGGCGTGGACGCCGCGCGCGATCGCGACGTGGCGCTTGCGGAAGCTGCCGAGCGCGCGCCAGTGGGCGAGGACTCCGGCGTCGGGGTGGTCCCAGTTCATGTCGGACCGCGTGGCCTGCTGGGGATCGCCCGAGAACGTCGGGCCCGGTGGGCGGCCGGTCTCGTCGCCGTAGAAGATCTGGACCGCGCCCGGGGCGAGCAGCAGCGCCGAGCCGGCGTCGATCAGGCGCGTCCGATCGTAGAGCTCGGTGTCGTGCGATGACAGGTAGCTCAGCATCTGGGCCGGCTTGCCGTGCTGCATGGCGGCGTAGTCGGCGAACGTGGCGTCGAGGTCGGCGAGGTTGCCGGCGACCGCGGGCGCGACGCGGTGCTGGAACTCGAAGTTGATCATCGCATCGAACCCGGCGTCGTGCAGCGGGCCGCGCGCCGGGCCGTGGCCCCAGAACTCGCCGACCATCCAGAACGGCGCGTCGTCGATCTTGTCGGCCGGGTGCTGGGCCTTCCAGTCGGCGAGCGCCGCGGTCGCGGCGAGCTTGAGCTCGTGCCAGGCGTCGGGCTCGACGTGCTTGACGGTGTCGCACCGAAAGCCGTCGATGCCGTAGGTCCTGACCCAGTCGGTCAACCAGTGGATCAGGTAGCCGCGGACCGTCGTGCCGGGAAGATCGACGGCGCGGGTGTCGGGCTTGCGCTTGAGGAACGCGGGCAGGGTGACCGCGTCCTTGCTGTCGGTGCGGAAGTCGGGCAGGTACGCGAGCTGCTTGGTCAGATCGTCCTGGCCGCCGTCCATGTACCCGGGCAGGCCGGCGCGGACCCAGGCGCGGCCCCACCAGTCGGCGAAGTTGAAGTTGTTGTAGTCGATGAAGCTGTGATAGTCGGCGATCGTCGCGTTCTCGGCGCCCGGCCACAGGACCTTGACGCCGAGCTGGCGCGCGGTGGTGATGTCGAGGTAGCCGGGGTGGTTCATCACCACGTCGAACAGCACGCGGATGCCGCGGGCGTGGGCAGCGGCGACCAGGGCGCGCAGGTCATCGGGTGTGCCCATGTTCTGATCGAGCACGGTGTAATCGAGCGCGTAATAGCCGTGGTAGGCGTAGTGCTTGAACTGCTTGTCGCCGCCGACGACCCAGCCGTGGATCTGCTCGTACGGCGCGGTGATCCACAGCGCGTTGACCCCGAGCGCGTCGAACCAACCGGCGGTGATCTTCTCGGTCAGACCGCGGAGATCGCCGCCGTGGAACGTGGCGATGTCGTCGTTGGGCGACGGCTCGCGGCTGCGGCCGTAGCTGTGATCGTTGCTCGGGTCGCCGTTGGCGAACCGGTCGGTCATCACGAAGTAGACGATCGGGTTATCGGCGAACCCGGCCGGCGCAGCGGGGGCGGCGGCGGGGACTGGCGCGCCCGGCGCGCCCGGGGGAACCGGCTCCGGCGACCGCGAGCTCGCGCATGCCGCGGCGGCGAGCAGCACCAGCGCCAGCGCCAGCGAACGTAGGTGCGGCAACAGCTTGTTCTCGAGGTGCATGGGATCGGGGGTACCGAGGCTCGTTGGGTTTTGCAACTGTCCTGTGGGCGATGTCGTGTGGTTGCTTTTTGCAACGACAGAGCGGTGCGGACTGCGTGTTACAACGCGCGAGGACCCACACGGAGACATGCGATGACGCAACGAAGCTCGGTGATCTGCGCGATGCTGTGCGGGCTCGCGGCCTGCGCGATGGGCGGCGATCGGCTTGAGCCGGAGGTCGGCAAGGGCCAGAGTGTCTCGCTCGATAACCGCACGGTGTTCGTCCAGCTGTTCGAGTGGAAGTGGACCGACATCGCCCGCGAGTGCGAGACCTACCTGGGGCCCAAGGGCTTCGCCGCGGTCCAGATCTCGCCGCCGAACGAGCACTCGTGGATCACGACCGGCGACGGCGCGCCGTTCCCGTGGTGGATGCGCTACCAGCCGGTCAGCTACAGCCTCGACTCGAGCCGCAGCGGCACGCGCGCCCAGTTCATCGACATGGTGAACCGCTGCAACGCGGTCGGCGTCGGGATCTACGCCGACGCGGTGTTCAACCACATGACCGGCGGCTCGGGGACGACATCGAGCGCCGGCAACGATCCGTGGGGCGTCGAGAGCTACCCGCGCGTGCCGTACGGCACCGGCGACTTCCACGCCACGTGCAGCGTCACCAACTACCAGGACGCCAGCAACGTCCAGAACTGTCAGCTCAGCGGGCTGCAGGATCTCAACACCAGCAGCACCTACGTCCGCGGCAAGATCGCCGACTACCTGGTCGACATGGCGAACATCGGGGTCAAGGGCTTCCGGGTCGACGCCGCCAAGCACATGAACCCGGCCGACGTCACCGCGATCGTCAGCGCGGTCAACGCGCGGCTCACGACCCGGCCGTACTGGTTCCTCGAGGTGATCGGCGCGCCCGGCGAGGCGGTGCAGCCCAGCCAGTACTTCGGCGTCGACGACAGCGCCGCCAACGTCACCGAGTTCACGTACGGCACGCAGCTCTGGGGCAAGTTCGCCGGCGGCGGCAAGCTCGCCGATCTGAAGACGTTCGGCGAGTCGTGGGGCCTGATGCCGAGCGCCAAGGCGGTCGCGTTCCTCGATAACCACGACACCCAGCGCGGCCACGCCGGCACCGCCTCGGTGCTGACCTATCACAACGGCGCGACCCACGACCTCGCCAACGTGTTCATGCTCGCGTGGCCGTACGGCTATCCGGTCGTGATGTCGAGCTACGCGTTCAACACCGTCACCGCGTTCGACACCAGCTACGGCCCGCCGTTCGATCCGGCGACCGGCGCGACCCGCGGCCCGTGGGACGGCGGCGTGACCCAGCCGGCGTGCTTCAATCAAACCGTCGGCGGCTGGGTGTGCGAGCACCGGTTCCGGCCGATCGGCAACATGGTCGGGTTCCGCAACGCCACGCTCGCCAACTGGGTGGTCACCGACTGGTGGGACAACGCCAATAACCAGATCGCGTTCGGCCGCGGCAACAAGGGGTTCGTCGTGATCAACCACGAGAACGCGAGCCTGACCCGGACGTTCAAGACCAGCCTGCCGGCCGGCCACTACTGCGACGTGATCTCCGGCGACTTCACGACCGGCGCCGGCGGCGCGACCTGCACCGGGGCGATCGTCACGGTCGACGCGACCGGCAACGCGAGCATCACCGCGCCCGCCCAGAGCGCCGCGGCGATCCACGCCGGCGCCATGCTCGACGCCGGCGCGCCGCCGACCACGGTGAGCGTGACGTTCAACGAGGCCGCGGACACCAACCTCGGCCAGAACATCTACGTCGTCGGCAGCATCCCCGCGCTCGCGAGCTGGAACACGGCGACCGCGCTGCCGCTGACCTGGCTCAACGGCAGCGGCACGCGCGGCAACTGGAGCACCACGCTCACCCTGCCGGCGGCGACCGCGATCGAGTACAAGTACATCAAGCAGGACGGCAGCGGCGTGGTGACCTGGGAGTCGGGCGCCAACCGCACGCTGACCACCGGCGCGGCCGGGACGTCGCAGACCACCGGCGACAGCTGGAAGTGATGGCGGCGCTCACGCCACGGGGGTTTGGCCGCACCGGGCTGGCGGTGTCGCCGCTCGGCCTGGGGGCCGGCGAGATCGGCGCCGCGGAGCTCGCCGAGCGCGAGGTCGAGGTGCTGCTGCGCACCGCGGTCGAGCTCGGGGTCACGCTGATCGACACCGCGCGCAGCTACGGGCTCTCGGAAGAGCGGATCGGCCGCTACCTGGCGCCGGTCCGCGATCAGGTGGTGCTGTCGACCAAGGTCGGCTACGGCATCGACGGCGTGGCCGACTGGACCGGCGAGTGCATCCGGCGCGGGGTCGAGCGCGCGCTCGGCCTGCTCGCGACCGATCGGATCGACATCGTGCACCTGCACTCGTGCCCGATCGAGATCCTCGAGCGCGGCGACGTGATCGCGGCGCTGCACGACGCGCGGCAGGCGGGCAAGCTGCGCTGCGCGGCGTACTCCGGCGACAACGCGGCCCTGGTGTGGGCCGCCCAGAGCGGTCAGTTCGATTCGCTGCAGCTGTCGTGGAGCCTGTGCGACCAGCGCGCGGCCCCGGTGATCGAGCGCGCCCACGCCGACGGCCTCGGGGTGATCGCCAAGCGCCCGCTCGCCAACGCGCCGTGGCGGTTCGCCGAGCGCCCGGTCGGCCACGAGTGCGAGCCGTACTGGGAGCGCTGGCAGGCGCTCGAGATCGAGCGCGTGGTGGGCGCCGAGGCGCCCCGCGGCGACGAGCTGGCGCTGCGGTTCGCGGCCCACGCGCCCGGCGTGTCGTCGGCGATCGCCGGCACCCGGTCGATCGACCACCTGCGCCACAACGTCGAGCTCGCCGCCCGCGGCGCGCTGCCGATCACCCAGGTCGTCGCGCTGCGCAGCCGGTTCGCCGAGGTCGGCGCCGGCTGGCCGTCGCGGATCTGAGCGCCGACCGCTACGTGCGAGATCCCGTGGCCCGCTCGGCGGCTGGCGCCGGCGAACCGGCGAACCGCCGGATCACGCGCGTCAGATCGACCGCACGTAGCGCGCCCGCTGCAGCCACCTTGGCGACCTCCGGGTCCGCCGGTAGCTCGCTGGTGCTCAGCACCTCGAACGGGCGACACGTGAACAACGCGATCTGGATCTGGCTCGCCGCGGTTCGCAGCACCGCGTTGAACCACGTGACCCGGTCCGGATCGCTCTGGCTCAGGTGATCGTCCAGCACGATCGAGCTGCGCAGCTGCTCGGCGATGCACAGCCGCAACAGCGTCGCGAGCTGGTCCTGGGTGCCGGCAGACAGCGCATGGAGATCGCGCAGCTCGCCGGCCACCTGGATCCCGTTCGACTCGAGGTGTGGGCCGAGCTCCAGGCTGCCATAGCGACCGGATGTCAGCTCGCGAAACCGCTGACTCACCGGGGGCGCCAGCGCCCGGCCGAGGTGGGCGCCCTCTGCAGCTTCGGTCTCCTTCATGGTCTCCGCGAGTAGCTTCCAGGCTTCGTATTCGACGCGGACCTCGTGCTCGCGGGTCCGCGCCAGCTGGAGCGCCCCGTCGAGCTCGCGCTGGCGTTCGCGCACGATCGCGCCGCCGACCTGCTCCAGCGCGCCGTTCGCCTTCGCCTGGTCCTGCTCGGCGTCGCGCAAGCGCCACTCGAGTTGCTCGACCGCCGCCCGCGCGGTCTCGACGTCGCCCGGCGCCACCGGCTCGGCATCGGAGCCCAGCGCATCGTGCTGGAGCTGGAGATCCGCGATGGCGTCGCGTGCGCCGTCGAGGTTGGCCTCTGCGACCCGGGTGTTCAGGTTCGCGATCTCGAGCTGCAGGCGATGGATCTCGTGGCTGACCACGCCGCCACGCGCGACGAGTGCCTCGGTCGCACCGCGCGCCGTACGCACGGCCTGCTCGGCGCCCTCCAGCGCCGCGCCCGCGCGCTTGACGGTCGCCGCGCGCTCGCGGGCCAGGTCGTCGAGCTGGGTGCCGAGCTTCACCAGCGCGGCGGCCACGTCGAGCCGGTGGTGCTCGGCGCCGGCCGCGGCCTGCTGCCAGGTATCGACCGCGAGCGGCTCACCTGCCCCGAGCGCGTCACGCCACGCACCATGCAGATCCAACGCGCTGGCCTGGCCGCGCGCGAGCTCGACGCGAGTCGCCGCCTGGACCGCGGCATCGCGCGCTTGGTTTGCGTGGTGCTGCGCCGCCGCACGGGCCTGCTCGGCGCGCGCGAGCGCCGCCTCGGCCTCCTGGAGGTTCGCGCGCGCCAGCGCGGCTTCGTCGCCGGTGCCGGCGGCGGACAACGCAAGCGCGTGGTCGACCTCGGCCAGCTCCCGATCGATCTCGTGGATCGCCGCGCCGGCCCGCGCCACCGCCGCCGACGCATCGGGCAGCTCGCCCTGCTGGCGCGTCGCCTCGCTCCGCACGGCGGCGGCCGCCTGACCCAGCGCCTCGAGCTGCGCGTCGAGCCTCGCGAGCTGCTGCCGTGCCAGGTCGGCCGCGGTCGCCGCGTGCTGGCGCTGAGGGTCGAGCTTGGCCAGCGACTGCTTGATCGCGGCCTGCCAGCCCGCGCCGCGTCGATCGAGCGCGGCTGCCAGCGCCGCGCGATCGACGGCCGCCAGCTCGACAGCCGCGAGCTCGGCCTCGAGCTCGGCGATCCGCGCCGGGAGCTCCGAGCCGCGCGTCCCGGTGGCCGCGAGCGGCTCGGCGCGCTGATCGAGCAGCTCGGCCTCGCGGTGCTGGTCGTCGGCGGCACGCAGGCTCGCGTCGGCGTCGTAGCGCAGCTGCTCGAGCTGTTCGATGCTGCCGATCCCGAGCTGACGCAAGATCGCAGCGCCCTCGGCATCCCACCGCGCCTGGAGCGCGATGGCCTCGGCGCGGGCTGGCTCCGCGCCGGCGTGGATCTCGAGGTCGACCAGGTCATCGATCCGGAGCGCGATCCGGCGCTGCGCGGCGAGCGTGACCGGTTGCTCGACCGGCGCCGGCGGCCGGTCCACATCGTCGGTCATCGCGCGCAGCGCGATCGGGCGCAGCGGCCGGACCACGACCGCCAGCCCGACCGCGAGCCGAGTCTCGGCGATGCGCAGGCGATCGCGCAGCTCCCGTAGCTCGGCAATGCCGGCCCGCGACGGGGTCGCCGGATCCACCTTCGCACGGGTCGCGGCTGCCGCGCCGCGCAGCTGCACGGCGCGATCGCGGTGCTGCCGGGCGTCCTGGGCCGCACGCGTGGCCGCCGCGAGCGCGTCTCGCGCTTGCCGCAGCTGCCCGAGCCGGTCCTGCGCCACGAGCCCGGCCTGCTCGGCATCGAGCGCCGCCAGCCTGGCGAGCTCGGCCTGGACCGCCCGGGTCACGGCATCGCGCCCGGCGAGAGCGGCGGCATGTGAAGCCTCGGCTGCAGCGGCAGCGGCCACCGCGTGCGCGAGTGCCTGGGCGCGCTGCATGATCGCCGCGTGCTCGGCACGCTCGCCTCGCCGGGTGAGCTGGCGATTCTGGAGCTCCGCCCGGCGGAGCTCGCGCGCCTGCATCCGGTCTTCGCTGGTGACCTCGCGGAGCCGCTGTTCGGCCTCGCCGACCGCGCGCCGCGCGCGATCGACGTCGCGCGCGGCAGCCGCGTCCCCCTCGTCGGTGCGAGCCGCCGCCGCGGCTGCCGTGCCCGCACCGGCGAGCGCGTTCGCGAGTTGCGCCGAGGCATCGCGCGCCTGGCGCAGCGCAACGCCGGTGCGCTCGGAGCTTCGCTGGGCCTCGTGCAGCGTACCCTGGATCCGGCGCCGCTCGTCCTCGAGCGCTCCGCGCACGCGATCGGTGTCGCCATCGCCACGGGTCAGATCGTCCAGCTGCCGCCGCGCGGCGTCGCGCGTGGCCTCGCGCTGTGCCACGGCCGCGGTCGCATCGCGAAGCCGCTGGTCGCCGGCCTCCGCTTCGTGCTCCAGCTCGAGGTGCGTGTGGTGCTCCGCAGCGACGGCGTGGTGCAGCTCGGTGGCACGGGCGAGCGCCGCGCGGTGCCGGTCGATCTGCGCGCGGAGGCCGGCGCGCCGGCCCTGGATCGCGAACCGGTGTTCCGCGCCGGCGAGTCGCGCGCGCGCGTCCCGGAGCTCGAGCTCGAGCTCGTCGCGCCGGCCGTGCAGCTCGCGGATCTTGGTCTCGGCCAGGCCGGTGTCGCGGACCTTGGTCTCCAGCGCTTCGTGCTCGTGCTCGAGATCTTTGATCTGCGCGTCGATGTGGACGAAGGGCGACGTGGTCGCGGTCTTCGGCCGACCGGTCGAGGTGAACGCCCGGTCGCGTTGCGCCTGAGCGCGATCCAGGATCTGCTTGAACGTCGGATCCTGGGCCAGCGCACCGAGCGCCACGGTCAGCCGAAGTCGACCCGACGTGTCGGGGTCGTTGATCAACGACGAGTCGAGCAACACCCGGCGGACGTTGGCTTGCTCCGCCAGCAGCACCTGGATCAGGAAGGCGTCGGGTATGCCACGCGGGCCGCCCTTGCCGCCCGGCGCGCTGATCCCCCAACCCAGCAGCTTGCGCAGCTTGTCGTCGACCTGGCGGCCGTTCGCGTCGCCGGTGAAGCTGCGGCCATCCCTGGAGGTCTCGAGGCTCGAGCGGCCCGCGCTGCCGAATACCTTGGTCACGCGCCAGTAGTGATCCTCGGCGTCGGTGAACGTGAGCGCCACGCGGGGCTCGCCCCCGCCGTACCAGGGCACGAACCGCTCGTGCTGTGACGAGTTGTGCTGGAGCAACAACACGGCGCGGATCGCCCACGCCAGGCTCGACTTGCCGAGATCGTTCGGGCCATAGAGCACGTTGAGCCCGGGGCCGAAGTCGAGCTCGGCCGCCTCGATGCACTGGAACCTCTGGACCGATAGCTTGGTCAGCTTCATGTCGCACGCGCCTCCCGGGCCAGCCGGAACAGGTGATAGAGCGCCGCCCGCGCAATGTCCGCGTGCTCGCCGGCCTCGAGCACCTTGAGCCGGGCGACCGTGGCCTGAAGAACGCCCGGCAGATCGGCGAGCTCGTCCTCGATCCCACGGGTATCGAGCGTCATGCGGCGGCGCTCGAGTTGCATGATCTTCACCCGGCCGTGGCTGGAGTCGGTGCCCTTCAGCTCGGTCAACAGGCGCTCGGCCTCTTCGAGCTCGGGCGCGGTCAACTGCAGGTCGACGATCAGGCGCAGCACCAGGCCCGCCAGGTTGGAGCTGCCGTGCAGCTCGCGCAGCTGGGCGAGCGTGTCGACCGTTCGCTCTTCCCACGTCCAGGTCGCGACGCGGTGCGGCCGGAGCGTGATCTTGCGGGCCCGGCTGACGAACACCGCGACGACGTTGCCCGCGCCGGGCTCCCCGAAACTGGTCGGCTCCGGCGCGCCGGGATAGACCACCGGCGGCCTGGCGCCGGGTGGCACCTCGCGGAAGCTGTGGGTGTCGCCGATCGCGAGGTAGTCGAAGCCACGCAGCAGCGCCGCGTCCTTTGCGATCGGAAAGTTGGTTTGGGCCTCGACCGCGTCGAACGTGCTGCCGTGGACCAGGCCGATCCGGATCCTCGGGTCGCCCGGATCGCGGGCCGGTAGCGCCATCGCGAGATCGTCCTGGCCGGCGCGCGATCGGCACGGGCGCGCGTGGATGACGGCGACCTCGTTCAAGGCCAGCATGAAGTCGTCGCGATCGACGACGTGGACCCACGCCGGCAGCACGCCGCGGAACGGATGCGATCGATCGTAGACCGAGCCCGGCTGGAGCGGGTCGTGGTTGCCCGGGAGCAAGATCACGAGGCGAGGCGTCCGCATCCCGGACAGCTTGCGCGCGACCGGCTCCCACCACTCCTTGTCGGGAGCCGGCTCGTCGAACAGGTCGCCGGCGCACAGGATCGCGCCGACGTCGTGCTGCTCCGCCGACAGCAAGATGTGATCGAGCACGTCGAGCCGGGCGCGGCTGAGCGCCTTGCGATCACCCTCGTCGAAGCTGGGGAACCGGCGCCCGAGGTGCCAGTCGGCCGTGTGGAGAAACTTGAGCGCCACGTCGTCCTCCGGTGGAGTCATGCGATCTCGAGCTCCGCGTCGAAGATCTGTTGCAGCTCGGGTGGGGCATAGCGCCGGCCCTGGGTGTGGGCGCGCCAGCGCCGATATTCGTCATCATCGCCAGCCCGCAGCCGTGCGATCTCGGCGTCGAGATCATCGATCGCTGCCTGCGCCTTGCGCAGGGCGGCCTCGGCGCGGCCGCGCAGCTCCGCACCCACCGCGGCGTCGCGATCGACCTCCGCTCTGGCGAGCCGCTCCAGCGTGAGGTTGCGTTGCCGGGACAGCAACAGGATCCGGTCTGCGACCGAGCGCTCGATCTGCTCGATCGTCCGTTCGAACCGCGCCTGCTCATCGGACCCGGTCTCGGCGATCTGCAGGAACATCAGCTCCTCGACGGCGTCGTTCAGCGCATCATCGGAGACATGCGAGACGTCCGGCCCGGTCGGCAGCTCGCTGACCGGCTCGCCCAGCAGCGCGCGCGCCAGCTCTGCCGGGAGCGGCCCCGCGTCGGGATCGAGGATGACCACGGGGACCAGCCGCTCGGTCACCTCGAAGCCGCGATACACGACCCGGAAGATCCGGGCGCGGCCGCGCTGCCCGCGCAGCGCGACCAGCTCGGGCGAGGTCACGGCGACCCGGAGTGCAAAGCGGCGGATCCGCGCCGCGGCGCGCGCATGCTCGAGCGCCGCCATCACCAGCGGATGGCCGAGGTGCAGCGAGCCGAGCGGTGAGTCGGGTAGCGCGCTGCCGATCAAGCACGCCGTCCCACCTCGCAGGCTGACGGGGAGCTGCGATGAGTCGCCGACCGTGAGCACGAGCGTGTCACCGCGGCGATCGATCGTATGCGGCACCTCGGCTGCCTCGAGGAAGCTCAACACCACGCCCTCGATCTGGTGGTCGAACTCCGCCAGCTCGCGCGGCAGCCGGTCTTGAATGCCGCGAAACACCTGGCGCACCTTCGCGTCGAAGTGGCGCCGGATGACGTCCTCGGTCCGCTGCTGCGCGGTTTCGAATTCGCGCTTGCGCACCTCGATCGAATCGCGCAGCTGCCTGAGCTCGTGTCCGATGTCTTCGATCGTCCGCGCGCGGTCGTAGATCTTGCGTAGCTGGGTCTCGAGCTCGACGCCGACCGCGCTCGCGAGCGACTCCGGCGCCGAGCGCCCGGGACGATGCAGGACCTCATCGGTCGCGCCGAGCACGGCGCCAAACAGCTCGAGCTTCTGGCTCAAGATCTCGTAGGTGAGTTGCTGGGCCTCGTTGTCGATCGCGAGGAAGTTGATGACCGTGACGTCGCGGGGCTGGGCGTAGCGGTGACAGCGACCGATCCGCTGTTCGATGCGCTGCGGATTCCACGGCAGATCGTAGTTGATGACGGTGTCGCAGAACTGCAGGTTCAGCCCCTTCGCGCCCGCCTCGGTCGAGATCAAGATCCGGGACGGATGGCGGAATTCGTGGACCAGCGCGAGGCGAACCGCGACCTCGGGGCTCGGACGAAGCGCCGCCGGCTGCCGGTTGCCGACCTCGTCGTGCCAGCGCGCGAGCGCCTCGCGCGCTCGCGCCGAGTCGTTCACGCCGCTGAACAACGTGATGTCGCCATCGGCAACCCCGCTCTCGAGCAGCAGCGATCGCAGGTAGTCTTGCGTCGCGCGATACTCGGTGAAGATCACGACCTTTCCGCTGGACTTGCCGAGCTTGGCTTGCTGGAACACCAGCTCGACCGCCCGGAGGAGCGCGCGCGCCTTGCTGTCGCTGGGCAGCGCACGCGCGCGCTGGATGAAGGCTTCGACGCGCGCGAGCTCGGCCGTGACCGTGCGCAGGTTCGTCGGCTCCAGGATCAGCGGCTCATCCAGGCCTCCGAGCTCCTCGTCGTTCTGGAGATCCTCGGCGATCGTCGCGCGGTCCGCTGCGTCATCCGCCCGCCCGTCGCGCAGCCGGACCAGCCGCGCCGCGACGTTCTCGAGGCTTCGCGACAGCGCCCGTAGCGAAGACGCCATCCGGCGATGGAACCCGATCAGTAACAGCTGGCGCTGGTTGCCCCGGAAGGCGTAGAGATCGGGCTCGAGCAGATACGCCGTGACGTCATCATAGAGCGCGCGCTCCTCGGCGCTCATCCGGTACTCGAACAGCTGGGCCTGGCGCCGCATGAACGGCACCTGCATGAACTCCTGGGCCTGGCGGCGCAGCGTGCGTTGCAGGACGGTGCCGAGCCGGCGCTGAAGCTCGTGCTCCTGACCCTCGGCGAGCACGCGGTCGTCGGCGGGGCAGAACACCTGCCGGAACGTCGACAGGTCACCGAGCAACGTCCCGGTGGGATCGATGTAGTGGACGAGGCCCCATAGCTCGAGGAGCGAGTTCTGGATCGGCGTCGCGGTGAGCAGCACGACCGGCGTCCCGGCATCGCGGAGGATCTGCGAGAATCGACTCGCGATCTGCGCGTGCGGTGAGTCAGCGCGGAGCTCGCCTTTGCGGTCATAGCGCCGATAGATCCCGGCGAAGATCTCGTGGGCCTCGTCGATCACGCACAGCTCGAAGCGTTCGCTGTCGCGCAGCGCGGCACCGCCGCGTTCGCTGCCCACGAAGTCCCGGGTGGCGAGCAGGACGCCATCGCCTGCAAGGTCCGGCTGGTCACGCAAGACCTCGCGCACGTCGATGCCGAACAGCGAGAACAGCTCCTGCTTCCACTGGCCGAGCAGCGCCTTCGGCGTCACGATCAGGATCCGTCGCATGCCCTCGGCCATGAGCTGCGCGATCAGCAGGCCGGCCTCGATCGTCTTGCCGAGCCCGACCTCGTCGGCCAGGATGCAGCCGCCATCGGGCAGCCGTTCGAGCGCGAACAGCACCGCGTCGATCTGGTGCGGGTTCGGATCGATGCGCGCCGATCGCTGCGATGAGATGTGGCGACGCTGCTCGTCGGCGCGGCGACGACGAACCAGCTCCTCGGCGAGGAACAGACGCTGGATGACGTCGCACCTGAACGGACGAGCGGTTGCGATATCGCCGGTCACCTGGAGAAGGCTGCCCGGCGGTAGATTCCAGACAGCCAATTCCGGATTTGTTCGCGCTCGCGACCGGCTCGCGCTCATCGCATGCGATGGGCGAGCGCGTCGAGCCCGTGGCTAGTCGGCCACGAACACGACCGCCGTGCGCGGCGGGATCGTGAACGCGCCAGTCGCGTGGTCGTAGCGCGCGCCGGTCGCCGGGCGGTGGTCGGCGGCGTCGAACCGGCGGTGGACCGGGTGCAGCCGGTAGTCCTTGTGCTTCTCGGCGTCGAGGGTCAGCGTGTGGGCGACCTTGTCGACGTTGACGAAGTACAGGAGGTCGCGCTCGCAGGTTCGATGATACCCGCGACCGTCGACGTGGCCGGCGATCACGGTGGCCTCCTGGGCGCTGCCGGTGTTGTAGAACGTCAGCCGCTGCTTGATCTCGTCGCCGGTGCGCAGGTGGAACAACGGCGAGCTGGCGCGGATCTCGAGCAGGTCGCGGAACGCGTCGCGCATCCAGGTGATCTCGGTGCGGGTCGGCTTGATCGCCGGGTTGGCGAGCAGGGGCTTGATCACCGGCCAGTTGCCGCCGTTGTCGCCTTGCTGCGGTGCGCCGACGCCGAAGTTGTTGTCGGCGTAGCTCCAGTCGAGCCGGTTGAACCAGTCACCGCTGTTGAAGCTGTTCTGGTCCATCGACTTGCTGCGCAGGGTGTCGACGCCGGCGTGGAAGTACGCCACGCCCTGGCTGAACGCGTTGAGCGCGGCGCCGAGCAGCTGGACCCGCGCGCGGTCCTCGCGGCTGGTGGCGAGCGGCAGCTTGTAGGCGTTGTTGTCGAACAGGGTCTGGTTGTCGTGGTTCTCGAGGTAGTTGACGACCTCCTGCGGATCGACGACGTAGCCGGCCGGCTGGCCGTTGTAATCGATCTGCTGCAGCTGGACGGTCTGGTCATCGCTGGTGTGCAGCGCGTAGTCGCGGATCGAGCCGGCGAGCCCGACCTTGACGATGTCGCCGGCGTGCAGCAGGTCCGCGCGGGTCTTGCCGCCGCCGCTGCCGTTGTCGTCGTAGTACAGGCCGTTGGTGAAGCCCTGGTTCTGGACCAGGCCCAGGCCGCTGTCGAACGGGCCGCCGCCGCGCAGGAAGTCGCGCGCGCGGTCGCTGAACGTGCCGAGCCCCGAGCCGTTGAGCGAGAGCTGCGACGCCTGGACGAACCGCGCCCCGTCGGCGACCTCGCCGAAGTTCCAGCCCTCGCCGATGATGTGGATGTCGCGGTGGGTCGCGGCGTCGACCGCGGCCTTGAGCGCCTGCATCGTCGCGCGCGGGTGGAAGCTCATCAGGTCGAACCGGAACGAGTCGATCTTGTACTGGGTCGCCCAGGTGACGACCGAGTCGATCATCAGCTTGCCCATCATGAGGTTCTCGGCGGCGGTGTTCTGGCAGCACGTCGAGGTCTCGACCTGGCCGGACGCGTCGAGCCGGTGGTAGTAGCCCGGCACGATGCGATCGAGCACGGCCTTGTCGTCCTGGCCCGACGCGGTGGTGTGGTTGTAGACCACGTCCATGCCGACCCGCAGGCCGGCCTCGTGGAGCGCCATCACCATCTGGCGCATCTCGCGGACGCGGCTCGCGCCGTCGTCGGGATCGGTGGCGTAGCTGCCCTCGGGCGAGGTGTAGTGGAACGGGTCGTAGCCCCAGTTGAAGCAGTCCTGGTCCTTGACCGCGGCGATCGCGGCCTGCTGGGCCTCGGCGTCGGGGCCGGCGTTCGGGATCACCGGGTCGACGCAGCCGAGCTCGGGGATGGTCGCGATGTCGAACACCGGGAGCAGGTGGACGTCGGTGATGCCGGCTGCGGCGAGGCCGCGCAGGTGGCGCATGCCGGCCGACTCGCGGTGGGTGAACGCGAGGAACTTGCCGCGGTGGGCCGCCGGGACCGTGGCGTCATGGGCCGAGAAGTCGCGGACGTGGAGCTCGTAGATCGTCATGTCCTCCTGGTGCGGGGCGGTGTCGGGCGCGGCGTGATACGCCCAGCCCGACGGGGTCAGCGCGGACGAGTCGAGCTCGGCGATGTAGCTGTGCTGCGAGTTGGCGTCGAGGCTGATCGAGTACGGATCGGTGACCAGGTTCTGGACCAGGCCCACGCCGCGCACGAAGACCTGCACGGCGTAGCGGTAGTACGTGCCGGCGTGATCGCCGTGCAGCGTGCTCGACCACACGCCGGTCGCGGCGTCGCGGGTCAGCTCGGCGCTGGCCTGCGGGGCCCGGCCGTTCGCGCTGCCGGTCGCGCTGTAGGTGCACACCGTCACGCGCTGCGCGGTCGGCGCCCACAGCTTGAACCGCGCGCCGCCGTCACCGAGCGCCACGCCGAGGTCACGGACCGACGCGGCGGCGGCGAACCGATCGTCGAGCAGGCCGGCGAGCTGCGCCGTGGTCGCGCCGAGCACGTTGCCGCTGGCGTCTTGCTGGACGACGACGAGCTGGCTGGCGATCACCGGGTCGAGCGTGGTCGGATCGGCGAGCGTGAGCGTCACGCCGGTGGCGACGAACTTGAACCGCTCGGTGAGGTCGGCGGGGATCGTGCCGGTGAAGATCGCGAGCGGCAGCGAGCCGTCGGCGCCGGTCACCGGCGAGCCGGCGCGGGCGGCGATCTGGCCGGTCGCCGAGTAGTAGATCCGGAACGCGCCGGAGGTATCGGCGTTGGGCCAGTGGATCATGCTGCGGTTGAACCAGTAGGCGCGGGCGTCGGTGGTCGACGTCGTCCGGGTGTTGGGCACCGAGGTGAACACCTGCGGGGTCGCCTGGACCAGCCAGATCTCGCCGGTGCCACCGGCGACGTCGAGCGCGGCGTAGGTGACGTGGATGTTCGACGACCAGCCGTCCTTGTTGTTGACGCCGCCGTCGGGGTTATTCGGCAGGCCGTGGATGATGAACTCGACCGAGTCGTGGCTCGCGTCCTGCTTGGGGTTCAGCACCGGCAGGTCGAACGCGACCTCCGAGCCGTCGGGCTGCGCCGAGTAGCCGGGCATCGCCGACAGCGGCACGGGGTTGTTGTAGTCCGAGATCGCCAGGCCGGATAGCCGGCTGACGTCGATCCCGCTGGTCGACCACAGGTGGAGCCCCCACACCGCGTAGCTGGCATCGAACCGCTTGTAGTGGACGCGCACGGTGGACAGATCGACGGTACCGCCGAGCGGGTTGGACTTGTAGACCGTGGCGTCGCCCGACTTGAGCCAGAACTCGCCGCCGTCGCTGAACTTCCACAGCCGGTCGCCGTCGGGATCCTTGGTGTCGCCCTGGTGGACGATGAAGCCGAACCCGGCGGCCGCGGCGGCGGTGAACTTCGTGGCCTCGATCTGGAAGTACGCGCCGTAATCGTCAAATCCGGTGATCGGGAGTGGTTGGGGGAACGTCACGCCGGGGTAGTCGGCGATGTACTGGCTGGCGTCGTTGATCTGCCAGACGTGCAGCCCCCACGGGGCATACTGGCCGTCGGGGCGGTTGTAGTGGACCTTGACGTTGATCGGCGCGGCGCCGCCGCCGGTCGCCGGGGGGACCGGGTTCAGCACGGTGCTGAGCGCCGGGGCGCTGCACGCGTCGCTCACCGTGCCGCCGCCGCCGCGCGCCGGTGATCCCGAGGCGTGACGCGCGGTGTCAGCCTGCGCGGCCTCGTCGCGGGCGCCATCGCCGCTGCAACCGGCGGTCAGGCCGACCGCGACCAGCGCGGCGACCAGGGACAGCGCGGCGAGCCCGCGCGGGGGTGTGACGACGACGCTCGAGAACAGCGGCCTGGGGACCATGAACAACTCCGGCGCCCGTACGGGTGCGCTGGGCGCCGCATCGGCACGCAACGAAAACGGGCTACCCAGGAGTTTTGCCGGTTCACAACGTAATGGTCAATGACTGTATTGTGAGGACTGATGATCTGAATCCTGCGATCCAAGATACAGATTCGTCACTCGCGCGTCAGTTCGGAACAGCCTTCAGCACCACGACCGACCACGCGTGGACGTCGTAGTTGCCGGTGATCGTCGACGCTGCAGCGTCGGCCCAGAAGTTGTCGTTGGGCTCGGCCCAGGTCGCGGTGTCGATCACCCG
>DATBBB010000212.1:0-17118 GCA_036271215.1 Kofleriaceae bacterium
CGACAGCGCGAGCGGCAACCTAGGCGCGCTGGCCCAGAGCTTCAACGATGTCGCCAACGCGATCACGATCGTCGATCAAATCGTCAACCTGACCGCTGCACTGGTGACCGCTGCAACAGGTGCGTAACAGTAGTACATCTACCCAGACGTACGTGACCTACTGCACAAGCTAACCCAATTTTGGGGGTGCCCTGTCGATCGTTGTCGATCCGGCCGCCGGTCGTTCGACCCATGCCCGCAACCCCCAATCAGGAGCATGGCAATGACGACTTCCAGTGGCCGTTTCGTGTGGTTCGAGTACGTCACCAAGGACGCGCCCAAGGCGCAGGGCTTCTTCGGCGAGCTGTTCGGCTGGAGCACCAAGAGCGTGCCGATGCCCGACGGCGCCTACGTCATGATCGCCGCGGCCGACGGCCGCACGATCGGCGGCTATAGCGACGCGCCCAAGGGCGCCGGCAACACGTGGATCCCCTACCTGCGGGTCGAGAGCGCGAGCGAGGCCGCCGCCCAGGTCAAGGCGCTCGGCGGCACGGTCGTCAAGCCGCCCGGCAAGGTCGGCGACTTCGCGACGATGGCGCTGGTCGCCGATCCGCACGGTGCCGAGCTCGCGCTGTGGCAGCCGGCCAAGCCCGAGGATGTGCCGGCGCCCGGCGTCGGCCACTTCGCGTGGACCGAGCTGTCGTCGAAGGATCCCGCGGCGTCGGTGGCGTTCTACACCCAGCTCGGCGGGTTCACGAGCAAGGCGGTGGAGATGTCCGGCATGGGCGCCTACCACCGGCTCGAGAGCGACGGCCAGCCCCGCGCCGGCATCCTGGCCCAGCGGATGCCCCAGGCCCCGCACGCCTGGCTGCCCTACGTCACGGTCGCGTCGGCCGATCACACCGCCGAGAAGGCCGTGAAGCTCGGCGGCCAGATCATCGTGCCGCCGACCGCGATCCCCGGCGTCGGCCGGTTCGCGATCCTGCTCGATCCGCAGGGCGGCGCGACCGGCATCCTGCAGCCGTAATCGTTGTACGGTCGCAGCGTGAAGCTGCAGCTGCCGTTCCTGCCGCCGGTCGAGCCGATGCTGGCCAAGCTGTCCGCCGCGCTGCCGGCCGAGGGCGAGGGCTTCGTCTACGAGCCGAAGTGGGATGGGTTCCGCGCGCTGGTGTGGAAGAGCGGCGACGAGGTCTACCTCCAGAGCCGCGACCTCAAGTCGCTCGGCCGCTACTTCCCCGAGCTCGAGGCCCAGCTGCGCGCGAACCTGCCCGACCGCTGCGTGCTCGACGGCGAGATCGTGATCGCGACCGGCGGCCGGCTCGACTTCGACGCCCTGCTGCTGCGGGTCCACCCGGCGGCGAGCCGGATCCAGCTGCTCGCCGAGCAGACCCCGGCGTCGTACGTCGCCTGGGACCTGCTCGCGTCTGGCGACGACGATCTGCGCGAGCGGCCGCAGATCGAGCGCCGGGCCGCGCTCGAGCGCGCGCTCGCCGGGGTCGCGCCGCCGATCCACCTGACGCCCGCGACCCGCGACCGCGCGGTCGCCGCCGACTGGTTCGATCGGTTCGAAGGCGCCGGGCTCGACGGCGTGATGGCCAAGCCCGAGGCGTTGACCTACCTGCCCGGCAAGCGCGCGATGCTGAAGATCAAGCACAAGCGGACCGCCGAGTGCGTGGTCGGCGGGTTCCGCTGGTACAAGGGCGGCAAGGGCACGCTGGTCGGCTCGCTGCTGCTCGGGCTGTACGACGACACCGGGTTCCTGCACCACGTCGGCGTGACGTCGGCGTTCACCCGCGAGGTTCGCGCCGAGCTGGCGCACAAGCTCGAGCCGCTGCGCGACCACGCGCGCGACGGCCACCCGTGGAGCGACTGGGCCGAGTGGCAGGACAAGGAGACCGAGCAGCGCCGGCCGGGCGCGACCAGCCGGTGGAACCGCGGCAAGGATCTGTCGTGGGAGCCGATCCAGATCGGCCTGGTATGCGAGGTGTCGTTCGAGCACCTGCAAGGCACGCGGTTCCGCCACGCCGCGCACTTCCAGCGCTGGCGGCCCGACAAGCCTGCGACCGAGTGCCGCTACGATCAGCTCGAGGAGACGCCGGCGTACGAGCTGAAGAACATCTTCGGCGCCGCCTGATCCCAGCGAGCTACAGCGCGACCCAGCTCGCGAGCGGGCCGCCGTAGGCGCCGACGTCGTGCGGCGTACCATCGGGCTCGAAGCTGGTCGTGGAGCAGCCGGCGTCGATCGCGGGCGAGCCGGGCGCCAGGTGATAGTCGCCGGCGCCGGTGCCGTCGGCAGCCACGAACCGCGGATCGGTCCCGAGGTTGCCGTCCGTGCCGATCGAGAACCGCGGCGCACCGGGGTAGTCCTGCTGCTGATCGGCGCCGTTGCCGAAGAACAGGTTGCAGCGGATGAACCCGGTCTGGACGTACTCGAACCGGATGCCGACGTCCGACCCGGCGATCACGTTCTCGACGATGTCGAGGTACGCCGCCTGGTTGCCGATCGCGAGCTCCTGGTTGCCGTAGAACACGTTGTTGGCGATCAAGGTCCGGCTCTGGAAGTGGTTGGCCATGAACCCGGTGCGGTTGGCGAGGAACAGGTTGTTGCGGATCACCGCGACCCCGCGCCAGTACAGCATCACGCCGACGTCGTTGTCCTCGAAGATGTTGCCGAGGATCAGCGGCGGAGCGTCCTGGGTCGGATCGCGCCACGTCGTGCCGCCGAGGTAGATCCCGGCGGCGTACCAGTCGCCCGAGCAGGTGAACGGATCGCGGTCGGCGCAGCCCTCGGGCATCGTGACGCCGCGGAACGTGAAGCCGGAGACCATGCTGCCCGGCGCGCCGGTCAGATCGACCAGCGAGATCGCCTGGTGCTGAGCGTCGAGGAAGCTCTGGCGCGCGCCCGCGCCGACCAGGCACACGCCCGGCCGCAGCTTGACCGACTCGGTGTACACGCCGGCCGCCACCGCCACGGTGTCACCGGGCCGCGCCACGTCGACCGCGGCCTGGATCGTCGGGAACTCGCCGGGTACGCGGAGCTGGCGCGACCGCGCCATCGTGCACGGCGACCGCATCGACTGCGTCGCGACCAGGGTACCGGCGCCGTCGGTCACGGTCGCGACGAACACGTCGCCCGGCGCGCCGGTCAAGGTCAGCGCGCTGCCGTCGGACACCTGCGTGGTGTCGCTCGGCGCGCTGCCATCGGTCATGCGGCTCGTGGTCACCAGCCAGCCGGGCTGGAGGTCATCGACGACCACCGAGATCGGCTGGCCCGCGCCCGGATCGGTGCCGGTGCCGGGATCCGTGCCCGTGCCGGGATCCGTGCCCGTGCCGGGGCCATCGCCCGGATCGGGCACGCTTTGCGAAGCCGGTGCGGCGCACGCGGCGAGCCCGGTCATCGCGATGATTGCGAACAACGATATCGATCGATGCATGCGATGCATGGACCGCAGCGTGGTGGGCGCGATCGACGATCGACGATCGCGCGCGATCATTGCCAGTAACATCGCCATGGCGTCGAGGTTACCGTCGATGCTGGCGCGAATCACATCGCCATCACACGATCTCACGAACCGTGCAACCTTGCGCACGACCGCTGCGATGTAGGAGCGCGAGTTACCCTGCAGGAAGTGGCAATCGGTGTCCGAGCCTTGCGCTACTCCGCTGGATCCTCGGGCGTGGGCGGCACCCAGCCGGCAAACTCGGTCTTCCAGTCGTAGTCGGGATCGGGCGCCTCGGGCGGCGGGCGCTCGGCCGCCGGGATGTTCTTCAAGTTGATCCGTACGCGATACCAGGCGGACGACTTGCCGCGGTTGGTGTCGATCAGCACGTGCTCGGGGGCGAGCCGGGCGAACACCGCCGGGTGGCGCGCCTTCCAGCGCTCGAGGCCGGCCAGCGCCTCGGTCTTGAGCTTGGCCTTGGCGATCGTGATGACCGGCAGCTTGTCGCGCGGCGGTTGTGGCGCGGCGGGCCGGGCCGCGGCGCCAGGAGCTTCGCCGGCGGCGACCTCCGGCGCGGCAGCCGGCCGGGCCACCCCGGCGGAACCGCTCGCGCCGGCGGCGGGCCGGGCGCCACGCGCAGATCGGGCGCGCGACGGCGCCACGCGCGGTGGCTCGCCGTCGGCCTTGTCGAAGTACGGCGGCAGCGGGGCATCGGCCTGACCCTCGGCGGCCTGGCGGGCGGCGAGCGCGAGCAGCGAGTCGATCGTGCCGGCGGCAGCGTCGATCCCGGCGTGGGCGTCGCCGCGCGCGGCGAGCAGGCCCGGCACCGTGCGCAGCGTGAAGTCGTGCGGGTCGCTCGCGAACAGGTCGTCCCAGCCGAGCGGCATCGAGACCCGGGCATCCGGGGTCGGCCGCACCGAGTACGCGCTCGCGGTGGTGCGGTCGCGCGCGTTCTGGTTGTAGTCGAGGAACACGCCGTGGCGCTCTTCCTTCCACCACCGGGCGGTCGCGATCTGCGGCGCGCGGCGCTCGACCTCGCGGGCCAGCGCGAGCCCGGCCCGGCGGACCTCGGCGAACGGCCACGCCGGGCGGATCCGGACCCAGATGTGGATGCCGCGCGACCCCGAGGTCTTGGGCCAGCCGACCAGGCCATGCTCGTCGAGCACATCGCGCGCGACCCGCGCGACCTCGACGATCTGCGGCCACGCCACCCCGGGCACCGGATCGAGATCGATCCGCAGCTCGTCGGGCCGATCCATGTCCTCGCGGCGCACCGCGTGCGGGTTGAGATCGATGCAGCCGAGGTTGATCACGTAGGCCAGCTGCGCAGCGTTGTTGACGACGATCTCGTCGGCGTGGCGGCCGGACGGGAACGTGAACGTCGCGACCTCGACCCAGTCCGGCCGCTTGATCGGCGCGCGCTTCTGGTAGAACGGCTCGCCCTCGGCGCCATCGACGAACCGCTTCAGGATCTGCGGCCGGCGCGCCACGCCGCGCAGCACGCCGCCGGCGACCGCCAGGTAGTACTCGACCAGCGCGAGCTTGGTGATCTGGGCCCGGGGAAAGTACAGCTTGTCGGGGTTCGAGACCACGACGTCGTGGCCGGCCAGCGCGAGCACCGTCCGCCTGGCCTTGGCGTTCTCGGCCTTGGCGTTCTCGGCCTTGGTGTTCTCGATCGACACGGCCGAGATCCTTGCATGAATGGCCGGCGCACCCCATGGTTTGCGGACCGTGTCCGCCGCAGCACCGCTCCGAACGATGCTCCGGCTGGCGGCCCCGATGGTGCTGGCGCGCGCCAGCCAGTCGGTCGTGACGTTCGCCGACGTGCTCCAGGTCAAGCACCTCGGGCGCGAGGCGCTCGCGGCGACCGCGACCGGCGGGCTCAACGTCACCGGGTTCGTGATCCTGGCGATGGGCACGGTGTTCATCGTGCAGAGCTTCGTGGCCCAGCTCGTCGGCCGCGGCGACCGCGACCAGGCGCCGCGGTTCGCGTGGTACGGCCTGGCGATCGCGCTGATCGCCGCCGTGGGATCCGCCGCGCTGATCCCGCTGATCCACCCCGCGCTCGCGCTGACCAGCTACACACCCGGCGTGCGCGATCAGATGGCCGACTACATGGCGATCCGCATGCTGTCGGTCGGCGCGGTCGTCGGGGTCGAGGCGCTCGGCAACTGGTACGGCGGGCTCGGCAACACCTGGATCCAGATGATCGCGGGCCTGGTCACGATGACCGCAGCGGTGGTGCTCAACTGGATCTTGATCGGCGGCCACCTCGGGGCGCCGGCGATGGGCGTCAACGGCGCCGCGGTCGCGAGCACGATCGCCAGCTTCCTGGGGTTCGGCGTCGTCGCCGTGGCGTTCTGGCGCCGCTGGGGCGGTGCGCCGGCCGCACCCGCCGGACAGATGTCGCTCGGCGAGCTCATCCGCGTGCTGCGGTTCGGGCTGCCCACCGGGGTCAACTGGTTCCTCGAGTTCGCGGCGTTCCAGATGTTCGTCAACGGGGTGCTCGCCGGGCTCGGCACCGACACCGTGGCGGCGCTCAACGTGGTGATCGCGGTCAACTCGCTGTCGTTCATGCCGGCGTTCGGCCTGGCGTCGGCCGGCGCGATCCTCGTGGGTCAAGCGATCGGCGCGGGCGACCGCGGCCGGGTGTGGCCGCAGGTCAAGGCGACGCTGCTGTGCACGATGACCTGGATGGGCGCGATCGCAGTGCTCTACGTGGTGTTCCCGGACCGCGTGCTGGCGCTGTTCGACTCGGAGCACGCCGGCCAGCTGGTCGCGATCGGCTCGACGATGCTCGCGATCAGCGCCGCGTGGCAGCTGACCGACGCGATCAACATGACCCTGGCCGAGGCCCTGCGCGCCGCCGGCGACACGCTGTGGCCCGCCGCGACCCGGCTGGTCCTGGCGTGGCTGGTGTTCGTGCCGTCGGCGTACCTGATCGTGACCCGGTGGGGCCAGGGCCCGGTCGGCGCGATGCTGTGCCTGGTCGGCTACCTGGGCCTTTTGTCGATCTCGCTCGCGTGGCGGTTCCGGTCCGGCGCGTGGAAGCAGATCCAGCTGATCGAGCCCGCGCTGGTGTGACCCGGCTCGTACGCGCTCGCTATCCCAGGCCGTTGCCCGGGGCGTTATCGACGGCGTCGATGAGCTGAACCTCGGTGCCGCTGCGGAGGTGATCGATCACGTCGTTGATCTCGGCGCCGAGCAACAGCGCGATCGCCGACAGCCACAGCCAGGTCAGGAAGATGATACCGCCGCCGAGCGCCCCGTAGGTCGTGGCGTAGCTGTTGAAGTGGCCGAGGTAGACCCCGAACCCGAAGCTGATCGCCAGCCACAGCACCATCGCGGTCAGCGCGCCGGGCGAGAACAGCCGGAACGGCTTGTGGGTATCGGGCAGGAACTTGTAGAGCGACGCCCACACCACGAGCACGAGCAGGCCGGCGCCGACCCAGCGACCGATGTCCCACAGCGTGTCGAACGCGCCGCGCAGGCCGAACCGATCGGCGATCCAGTGTCCGACCGGCGGACCGATCACGAGCAGGCCGAGCGCGAGCACGACCAGCACCGCGACCCCGAGCGTCATCGCGATCGCGATCAGCTGGCGCTTCCACCACGGCCGGGTCTCGACCGTGTTGAACATCGCGTTGAGCGCACCCATCAGCGAGCTCATGCCGCGCGATGCCCCCCACAGCGCCAGCGCGGCGCCGCCGATGGCGAACCCCGCGTGCGCGGACGTCATCAGCGTGGTGACCTGCGCCGTCACCAGCTCGCGGGTCGCCGGCGGCATCGCGCGGGTCGCCATCTCGAGGCCCTGCATCAAGGTCGCGGCGGGTAGGACCAGGAGCCCGAGGGTGACGATGAACACCAGCATCGGGAACAGCGCGAGGATGGCGTAGTAGGCCATCATGGCGCCGTTGTCGGTGAGGTTGTCGTGCGCGAGCTCGTGGACCAGCAGCTTCACGAACCGGACGACGACGCTGCCGGTGGGCGGTGTCGCCACGGCCGCGCGAGGACGCCCACCCAGGTTCGGTAAGGTCGAGCGATTCTGCATGACACGGCTGGCCACACTACTTGTACAGCAGCGATTGTGCCAGCGCGCCCAGCAGGACGCGCACCTGCGACCCACGCTGAGAGGCCGCTCAGGCCTCGACCCTACGCCGGTAAGGGCCGCGTATTCCCTCGCCGCCCGGCGTGACGAACCTGACGCGGCCCGCGGCCACCGGTCGCGCCGGCTTGCGCTGCACGGCTCGGCGTTCCTATCCTGCCGGGATGCAGCGAGCGCTGGTTGCGATCATCGGGCTCACCGGCGCCTGCGGGTTCACGGCGCAGCCGTCGTCCGGCGAGCCCAGCAACGGCAGCGGCAGTGACGCCGCGGTGGACGCCGCGCCCGATGCGCTCAGCCTGCCGGCGGCGCGCCGCCGCAAGCTGATCACGTTCAACATGGCCAAGGTCGCGGCCACGCAGCAGGACTTCCCCGCGTGGATCGAGCTCGACGACACCGACATCGCGGCCCGCGCCCAGACCGACGGCCGCGACCTCTACTTCACCGCGTCCGATGGCACGACCGCGCTCGATCACGAGCTCCAGCTCGCCGATCTGCCCAACCATCACTTCGCCGCCTGGGTCCGCATCCCGACGCTGAGCGCGTCGACCGCGACGACGATCTATGTGAACTACGGAGATCCGGCCGCTGCCCCGCCGCCGCGTCCGGCGCAGGTGTTCAAGTCGAGCTTCGCCGCGGTGTGGCACCTCGACGACGCGCTCCCCGCGACGACGATCGCCGACGCGACCGGCACCCACCCCGGCACGCCCGTGCTGACCGGCGCGACGACGCGCACCACCGGCCGCCTGGGCAACGGCTTCGCGTTCACCGGCGCGTTGAACGATCGGATCGAGTTCGTCAATCCACTGTCCGACAACAATCCGCACACGATCTCGGTGTGGGTCAACCAGGCGGCGAACCTGAGCCACACCGCGGCGATCGTCGCGATGGGCACGGCCACGGGCGGCAATTCGCGCTGGTTGCACGGCCACTACTCGCCCTCCGCCGGGGCGCCGAGCTCGCTCGCCGCCGGGTTCTACGGGCCCGACTTCAACCCCAGCCCGGCCGAGAACCTCGACGGCGCCGGCCCGACCTACGTGGTGTGGGTGTTCGAGGGGCCGAACAAGAAGAACCATCTGTATCGCAACGGGACCGAGATCGCGGCCGGCACGTTCATGGCGAGCGGCAACACGATCAACACGACCGGCACGACCGGCTACATCGGTTATGCGCCGATGCCGGCCTACGGACCCAACAACGCCTACGAGGGCACGCTCGACGAGCTCCGGATCGCGACCGTCGCCCGCGCCCCGGAGTGGATCGCCACCGAGTACGCGAACCAGCAGGCGGCGGCGCAGTTCTACACGGTCGGGCCCGAGCTCGTGCCGTGACGCGCCGCGCGTGACCGCGTCCGCGACGCGTCGGCTGCCGCTGCCGACTCGCAGGCTGCGAAACCAGCGGCCTGCAAGGTCGCGGTAGCTTTGCAGCTTGCTGGAGCGTCGGGGATGGCCGCGGCCATCATTGACGGGATCGTGCAAGAAGTTGGGGCGTCCGTTCTAGGGCCGCGCGCCGCCGGTGGCTACGCTTGGGAGCCATGAGAGTCTTCGTCACCGGCGCATCAGGCTTCATCGGTTCGGCCATCCTCCGCGAGCTGCTCGGCGCGGGCCACCACGTCACCGGCCTCGCGCGCTCCGACGCGGCGGCGAGGGCGGTCGCGGCCGCGGGGGCCGAGGTCCTGCGCGGCGCGCTCGACGATCTCGATAGCCTGCGGCGCGGCGCGGCCGCCTCGCAAGGCGTCATCCACACCGCGTTCATCCACGACTTCTCCAACTTCGCCGCCAGCTGCGAGGCCGACGTGCGCGCGATCGAGGCGCTCGGCGGCGCGCTCGAGGGCACCGGCCACCCGCTCGTCGTCACGGGCGGCACGCTGGGCCTGCCACCCGGCCGCGTCGGCACGGAGGACGACACGCCCGGGACCCACCTGCCGCGCGCCTCCGAGGCGACCGGGCTTGCGTTCGCGTCGCGCGGCGTGCGTGCGTCGTGCATCCGGCTCTCGCCGTCGGTGCACGGCGACGGCGATCACGGCTTCGTGCCGCAGCTCGTCGCGCTCGCGCGCAAGCAAGGCGCCGCGGTGTACATCGGCGACGGCCAGAACCGGTGGCCCGCGGTGCATCGGCTCGACGCCGCCGTGCTCTACCGGCTCGCCCTCGAGCACGGCGCGGCGGGCGCGAGGTTTCACGGGGTCGCCGACGAGGGCATCCCGATCCGCGCGATCGCGGACATCATCGGCAAGCGCCTCGGCGTACCCACGGTGTCGAAGTCGCCCGAGGAGGCGGCGAGCCTGCTCGGCTTCATCGGCATGGCCCTCGCGATGGACGGCCCGGCGTCGAGCGCCCTGACACAGCAACGCCTCGGCTGGCGGCCCACCCAGGTCGGCCTGATCGAGGACCTCGAGCGCGGCACCTACTTCGACGCGTAGCGCACGATCGTGAGCGGGTCGCGTCACCGCGCGCTGGCCGCGCGCCCGATCTGGCTGCGCGTCGCGCGGGCGTCCTGGCCGGGGGGCGAGCCGTACGCGCGCTTGTACTCGCGGCTGAACTGCGACGGGCTGTCGTAGCCGACGGCATGGCCGACCCGCGCGACGTCCTCGGCGCCGGCGAGCAGCGACGCCCGCGCCTCCTGCAGCCGGATCTGCTTCTGATACTGCAGCGGGCTCATCAGCGCGACCGCGCGGAAGTGGCGATGAAACGACGTGACGCTCATCGCCGACAGCCGCGCGAGGTCCTCGATCCGCAGGCCCTCGCGGTAGTGCTCGCGCATCCACCGCATCGCGCGCCCGATCTGCGACAGCCGGCTATCGGCGAGCCCGATCTGCCGCAGCCGGTAGCCCTGCTCGCTGCACAGCAGGCGCCACAAGATCTCGCGCTCGACGAGCGGCCGCAGGACCGCGATGTCGCGCGGCTGATCGAGCAGGCGCACGAGCCGGACCACGGCTTCGAGCAGCTCGCGCGGAGCGTCGCTGACGCCCAGCCCCGCCGGCTCGACCGACACGCGGCCGGCC
The DNA here is from genome assembly GCA_036271215.1 of Kofleriaceae bacterium. Lineage (GTDB taxonomy): Bacteria > Myxococcota_A > Polyangia > Haliangiales > Haliangiaceae > JABFXX01. Next base: position 10,523 of record DATBBB010000212.1, read on the forward strand.
GCGGCGTCCTCCAGCAGCAGCGCCGCCACGTGCTTGGGCTCGAGCGCGACCGCCAGCGCCACGAACGGCTCGGCCGGCGTCGCGCGCGGGACCTGGATCGCGACCGGCAGATCGACGGCGGCGACGAGGAACGTCCCCGCGCCGCACGTGAAGCGCTGCGCGCCGAGCGCGACGTGCTTCTGGCCGTGGACCACGACCCCGAACACCCGCTCGTAGACATGGTGCACCGGCGCCGGCTGCCCGCGCCGCGCGACGATCAACCTCAAGCCGAGCGCCCCATGCTCGGCCATCGCGTACGGCCCCGCTCCCACGTGGCGCTCGACCAGCTCGCGAAGCTCGCGCAACGGCTCCATCCCGCCAGTCGAGCGCGCCGGCGCCCTCGACGCAAGTCGCTGATTGCCGCATCCCCCTGGCCTTGGCAGGATCGTGCAAGTTGCGCGCGCTCAGCGACTAAATGGCCCCGGCCGCGAGCTGAATGCCAGATGGCTCGATCGTGTATAACGCCCGCCATATGAAAGCTCTCGCAACTCTCGCAGTGACGCTCGCGCTCGGCGCCGGCAGCGCAGTCGCCGACACGGCCAAGCCCACCATCGTGCTCGTCCACGGCGCGTTCGCCGATGGCTCCAGCTGGAACAAGGTCATCCCGCTGCTCCAGGCCAAGGGCTATACGGTCGTCGCCGTGCACGACCCGCTCAGCTCGTTGCCCGACGACGTCGCGCAGACCACGCGCGCCATCGACGCGCAGCCGGGCGACGTCATCCTCGTCGGTCACTCGTACGGCGGCTTCGTGATCAGCGACGCCGGCAACGATCCGAAGGTCAAGGCGCTGGTCTACGTCGCGGCGTTCGCACCCGACGCGAACGAGACGATCACCGACATGGGCAAGGGCCAGCCGGTCCCGCCGTGGCAGCCGCTGCTGAAGGTCGACTCGGGCGGCTACGCGACGCTGCCGACCGACGCCGTGCTCAAGTACTTCGCGTCCGATCTCTCGCCGGCCGAGGCGAAGAACGTCGCGGCGACCCAGGGTCCGATCTCGACGAGCGTATTCACTGCGAAGCTCAAGTCGGCCGCGCCGGCGTGGAAGTCCAAGCCGTCGTGGTACGTGCGCGCCGAGAGCGATCAGATGATCGATCCGAACGGCCAGGCCGCGATGGCCAAGCGCGCGAACGCGACGGTGACGTCGGTCAAGGCGAGCCACGTCGTGATGCTCTCGCACCCGGCCGACGTCGCGAAGGTCATCCTCGCGGCCGCCGCCGGCGCGAACGCCCCCGCACCCGCGAAGAAGTGAGACGACGCGGCATGCGCCGCCCCGCCTTCGTGCTCGCCTCGTGCGGTATGCGCTGAAGCAACTCAACCGTACGGCTCCTGACCGCGAAGGCGGACGTGAACGCTCTGTGTTCGCCGGCGGAGCACGTTAAGCACTAGTGTCGTGACCGTGGTCGGGTCTGGGACCTGGCAATCTCTCAAGGCGCGGCGGGTAGCTCTCGCTCGACGTCGCGGGTTTGCTTGTCCTCGCGCAGGCCCTGGAACACGGGATGGCGCAGCCCGCGATTGGCCGTCCCACTCGCCGAACGCGACCTCGACGACCAGTTCAGGGGCCACCCAGTGCCGCTGGCTGCCGGTCCACGCGCGCGGCGGCTCCGGCGTGAATGGCGAACGCATCCGCTCGAGGCGAGTCAGGCGAGCGTGCAGGTCGGACAGCGCGGCGCGGTCGAAGCCGGTGCCGACCTTGCCGGCGTAGATCAGCGCGCCTCGCTCGTAGTAGCCGACGAGCAAGGCGCCAAAGCCGGTGCGACTGCCCTCCGGATCGGTGAAGCCACCGACGACCAGATCCTGTCGCAGCAGGCAATTGGTCTTCTGCCAGGCCAGCCCGCGGCCGGGCGTGTAGGGCTTGTCGCGCTGCTTGGAGATGCTGCCTTCCAAGCCGCGCTGGCAGGCGAACTGGAAGAAGGCGGCGCCGTTGCCGGTGACGTGATCGCTGTAGCGCAGGACGGCGAGCGGATCGTCGAGTACGCCGTGCGACAACAGCTGGGCGAGCCGAGCCTTGCGCTGCTCGATCGGCCGCGCGGTGAGGTCCTCGTCGTCGAGCGCGAGCAGGTTGAACGCGAAGTAGCGGACGTCCGGCCCGTGGCGCTCGTTCTGCAATGCCTGAAAACTGGTGCGACCGTCCGGCAGGGCGACCGCGACTTCTCCGTCGAGCACGGCGCGACGAGCCGGCAGCCCGACCACAGCGGCCGCGACCGTGGGGAACTGGGCGGTCCACTCCTTGAAGCGGCGGCTGAGCAGCCGGGCGTGGCCATCCACCAACTCGGCCAGAATCCGATAGCCGTCGAACTTCTGCTCGTGCAGCCACGCCGGGCCCTCCGGTGGCGCGGCAACTTCGGCGGCGCCCTAACTGGGATCCACTTCGCGGCGGGATCGAGATCCACACGGCAGCGAGATCCAGTCACGAACGGCGGCGGGATACTGATCCACTTGGAGGGCGTGGATCCGTGTTCGGGAACCAGGTGTCGAGCCCGATAGCGCTGTAGCGTCTGGCCCCGGAAGGTGTGACCAGGTGGCGCATCTCAGACTCGAGCTGCGTAGACGGCCGAGTGAGCAAGGACGGCCAGCGGCCTCCTGGTTGCTCTCCGGCTGCATTGAGCTCGGCGTCAAGGCCGCACCTGTGCCCCGCCCCAACTCGAAGGAGAACCAGGATCCGGAGACCACGAGACCACGCTTCGAAGATCCAGCACTGGGGCGGTCAGCAAAGATAGGCCGGCGTCCGAGGTCACGGAGGCGTCTCGTTCGGGCGCTCCGGAGAGAGCCATCGCCCACCAACGCTCTGGCGCCGGGGCGTCGCGATTGCGATGACCACCGCGTTCGAACGCGCAGCGCCCCACGGTGAGCGCGCGGTCTACACGCGCCGGGGTTACTCGCCGAGCTCGCATTCCCGTCGAGGATATGCACAGTGTCCGAAATGCGGACGATTGGTCCGCATTCCGGACACAGATTCACTGCGCATCGACATCGAGATTCGCTCGTCGTTCCGATCCGACGGCCCATCGCGAACCTTGCCGCCACGTCGACGTGACGTCGCACCGGACAGCATCGAGAGCTGTGAGAGCGAATCGCAGCCCCAATAGGGCCACCTGTCACTCGCGAGAAGCACCGGGACCACGACACCGCCCGACCGCCAGGCGAACTGGGCGTCCCCTACGGCAGGTCCCTGGTCACCGTTGCCACCATTGCCGATGACGACGGCGGGGCCACCGGACGTGTGCGCGTCGCGCCGACCGCCAGCCGTGTGGTTGCCACGTGGCAACCACGCATGTTCCCGATGAGGCCACCTATCGGCGGCTCGGTGACCAACCTGCACGATCTATTCCTCGCCGCGCGGCCAACGCGGGCTGAGCCGCCTGAACTGGCCGGGGTGGATCACGATCCCGCCGCCCGACGGGTAGATCGCCAGGTGCCGTGTGGACCACGATCCCGCCGCAGAGTGGATCCGCCCAAGGCGCCGCTGAAGCGGCAACCAAGGTCGCGAGCTGGAGCTCGGTGACGGGCAGCCCGCGGTCGGGAGACCACGTGCGCACGGCGTGGGCGCCGGGGCTCACGTGAGCCACCTTGGACTTCACGGCTCGGCTCGCTCGCGGCATGTCCCGTGTACATGCAGAGACCCGTGCTCGCCAACCGGGCGCCCCGAGTGCGACGCAGGCGCACGATTCGAAGCGCTTCGCTGCTCGCGAGAAATGACCCGGGTCTGCTCGGCAGAAATGCCCCACCCCCAATCGCGACCGGCGGCGCCTCGACGCGGTGGCACTGATCCTGCTCCTCGTCTTGCGAGAACGAACCGTTGGCGCGCGCCAACAACCGCGAAGCACGCAACGCGGCGATACCCAACGAACGAACCACGAGACCACGATTCGTCGAGCACGCACCGCGCACGTGCATCGCGCACCAACAAACATCAAACATCATCATCACCACCACCACCGAGCATCCTGCCCTGCCGAACACCTGCTTCGACTGACCGTCGAGGCGGGTGGCCGCGTTTCGGCTCCGGAGACGCGCAGCTCGGAGCAGAGAGCCTTCGTTCGGCCTGGGCGTCAAGGCTCCCTCGCTGCGCTCGCGCGGCCGTGACGCTGACGCATGGTCTGAAAGTGAGTTAAGCTACGCAAAGTTACGTTGAGGAGAACACGTGGATCCTGAATCCCCCGCCGACCCCTTGGATGCATACGGTGACCGCAACGCGGCCTCCGTTCGCGCGGATGCCGCGGCAATAAGCGCGATCGCGCGCACGGTCAGCCTACCGGAGGACGAGGTACGCCAAGCCCTGCTCGCCGTCCACGGGAAGACGCTCGTGCGAACGGTGTTTAGAGTCTCTTACGCGCGAGCTGCCGGCATCCCTATCGAAGAAGCCGATGAAGAAGGCACCACTGGCGTAGAAGAGGAGATTGGTACGGAAACGTCCGCACGCCCCTACGATCCGGATAAGATTCGGGTAGATCCCAAGTCGTTTTCGCTTAAGCAGATCCTCGACGAAATCGTCGACGGAGGGATCGACCTGGCGCCGGATTTCCAGCGCAATCGAGTGTGGAGCGAGGTACAGCGCGTACGATTGGTCGAGTCAGTCCTTCTCCGGATTCCACTCCCCGCGTTCTACTTCTCGGCAGATCAAACCGGTCGACTGAGCGTCGTTGATGGCGTCCAGCGGCTTAGCACCATTGATGCTTTTGTTACTGGCAAATTCGCATTAACGCGAGCTGCTCTAGAGTACCTTGACATTGGATCACTCAAGCAATCAGGCTCGACAAGTACAAGTGACAACTGTTGGTATTCGGAGCTTGATGCGCAGTGGCGCCGACGACTAAATCAGACTCAGATTACAGCAAATGTCATTGATCCACAAACTCCTGAACAGGTAAAATTCGATATCTTCAAACGAATCAACACTGGCGGCAGCCCCCTAAACGCCCAGGAGATTCGCCATAGTATGATGAATTCACGGAGCAGAATCTTCCTTAAGGAACTGGCGGAATCCAGTGAATTTCGAGAAGCGACGCCGAGCCAACTCCACGATCATCGGAGAATGACTGATAGAGAGGTCGTATTACGCTACCTAGCATTCGCATTGCTGGGGGACATCTCCAATTATCCTCAAGATTCTACAATGGATTCGTTTCTCATGACGGCGATCAAACAGATTGATGATGTAAAATCGGTCTCCGATATACAACTCGCCACATTGCGTTCTGGTTTCCTGATTGCGATGAAGAATGCTAGAGTCATTTTCGGAGATCACGCATTCCGCAAATGGCCAACGGGACACGATCGAAAATTTCCATTTAACAAGGCACTCTTCGAGTCTTGGGGACTCGCACTGCGAGACGCCGATCCTGTTGTAATTGAGTCAAGCAAAGACGGTATCATTCGTGATGCGCGCACGGCTATGGGTGAACGCGAATATAGCGACTCGATCACGATCTCAACCGGTGATGCACGGAACGTGCGCAAGCGCTTCGCTGTCGCCAAGGCGATTGTCACGGAGCAAAGGCCGTGATCTCCGAATTCGAGATCGAGGGGTTCAAGTGCTTCACGAAGCAACGCGTCGCCTTGGGCCCGATGACAGTACTCTGCGGTATAAACGGAGCAGGGAAGAGTTCGTTTCTTCAAGCGCTGTTGCTTGCGCAATTGGCGGCTTCTGGAACCCGCTACGTTGCCCTCAACGGACCACATGGACTACGCCTCGGGCAGGCACTGGACGTCCTACGACTCGCCACGCTTCGACTTTCGGTAGATGGCTCTCAGGGGATCGCCACGTGGGTACTTTCCGCTGAAGCTGATGATGCTCTTGTCCTCAAGGTCGAGGAGGCCGCATCAGCCGGCGTCATTCCTACCGAATTGAGTGCAGGATTGATCTATCTCCAGGCTGAGAGACTCGGCCCACGAGACCTGCAAGCGATAGACTCTACCCCGAGTGAACAAGTGAACCTCGGCCCTCAGGGTGAATATGTTGCGCAAGTACTTAATTTACGTGCAGGGCGATATCCAGTAAGAGATATACTGTGTCATCCTGAACGCGATGGCGCTGCCGTGCCACATACTTTGCCCAAGCAGGCTGAGGCTTGGCTGCAGGACCTTGTCCCAGGGATTGAGCTTCGAGTCGAAACTTTCCCCGCGCTGAGCGCAGCCGCGGTCAGGCTCCGGCGGCCCGGGCAAACTACAGAATGGCTGCGTCCGCAAAATATTGGCTTTGGTGTAAGCTACGTACTACCAGTCATTCTCGCGGGCTTGGTCGCTCAACCAGGATCCATGATCGTTATCGAGAACCCCGAAGCACACTTACATCCGCAAGGTCAGTCATTACTTGCTCAATTCTTGGCTGCCGTGGCAGCATCTGGTGTACAAGTTGTGATCGAGACTCACAGTGATCACTTCCTCAATGGGCTGAGGCTTGCGATTGTTTCAGAGGGGGCCTTTTGCGCCAATGATCTAACCATCCAGTTCTTCTCGTGTTCGGAAGGCGATGTGAATGTTTCGCGTATTCACGTGTCCGACCGAGGAGGGCTGTTACGTTGCACGCCCCGTGGCAGTGAAACGAGCGGCTCGTTGCA
>DATBBB010000213.1:0-21879 GCA_036271215.1 Kofleriaceae bacterium
GCGGCGCCGGTCACGATCGAGGTCGCGGCCGGCGTGATCCCGGCGCAGCCCGTGGTCGCGCGGCTCGCCACGACCCGCGTGACATTGCCCGACGGGACGCGCTGGGAAGGCCACGGTGGCACGCTCGGCCTCGGGCCGCGGCTCGCGCTGCGCGACCTGACCTTGCACCTCGGCGACGCGACCGTGGCGCTGCGCGGCGAGCTCGATCGCGCGACCGGTGCGCTCGCGGCGCAGCTGTCCGCGGATCGGCTCGCGCTGGCGGCGATCGATGCGCGGCTCCACGGCCTGGCGCACAGCACCGTCGCGATCGATCGCCGGGCGGGGCGCTGGCACGTCGACGGCATGCTCGACGTCGCGCGGTTCGCCGCGGGCGGCGCGGCGCACGCGGCGCCGACCGATGCCCGCGTGCATGTCGCGCTCGAGGACCGCCGGGTGACGCTCGAGGCCCGCGCGAGCGGCCCGTCCGCCGGTGCGATCGAGCTCGCGTTCGAGGCCACGGCGCCGCGCGATCCGCTCGATCTTGCCGCGTGGCGCGGGCTCGACCGCGACGCGATTCACAAGGCGACGATCACGGCGCACGCGCTCGCGATCGGCGGCGTGGCGGCGCGCGCGGCCCAGGGCGATCGCGCGGCGCTCGAGGATACGCGGAGCGACGGTGCGAACGACGGGGCGGGCGACGGGGCGAACGAAGGTGCGAGCGACGGCGCGAGCGAAGGCACGAGCGAGGTGGCGAGCGAGGTGGCGAGCGAGGTGGCGAGCGAGGGGACGATCGACGGCTCGATCGATCTCGCGCCGGCCGTGCTGCGCGGCGCGTTCGCGGTGCACGGCGTGGCGTCGCCGCTCGGTGCCGTCGACGGCGAGCTGGGGTTTGCGCCGCAGGGCGGCGAGCTCGGGGTGACGACCGATGTCCGGTTGGCGGACGTCGGTGCCGCGCATGGCACGGCGCGGCTCGCCGTGCCGCGCCACCCATTCGATTCCCGGACCTGGCAGCACCGCGGCCGCGATCTGCTGCAGGATGCGGACGGCTGGATCGATCGCGTGGCGCTCGATCCGGCGCTGTTCGATCGGCTCGGCGTGACCCGGTGGCTCGCCGCGCGCGGCATCGCCGCGCCGTACCGCGGCAACCTGGCCGCCGCGCTACACGTCGGGGCGGCGGGCAGCGCCGCGCGGGCGGCGATCGATCTCACCGACGTGCGCGGCGGGCTGCTCGCGGTGGCGATCTCCGAGCACGTGACGATCACCGCCGATGCCACCGGCACGCATGTCAGGTCCGAGCTGCGCGGCGGGCTCCCCGGGCACGACCTCGGGCTCGGCGTGCTCGATGGCGATCTCGCGATGTCGACCGAGCGCTGGCTCGCCGAGCCGGGCGCCGCGCTCGGTGCGCCGATCACCGGGAGCTGGCGCTTGCCGGTGACCGCGGCGGTCCCGCTGCTCGCGCTGGCCGGCCGTCGCGATCTGGTCGGCGGCACGCTGGACGGCGAGGCGGCGATCCGCGGCACGCTCGGCGCGCCGATCGTCGACGCCCGGCTGACCGCGCGCCAGGTCGCGCTGGCCCCGCGGCTCGGTGGCCGCGGCCCGGCCGCGATCGACGAGCTCGACCTCACCGCGCGCTGGAGCGACGCGATCGGCGCGCTGACCCTGACCGCGCGCGAGGCCGGCGGCGAGCTGCGCGTGAGCCTGACCGGGCGGCCGGATGCACCGGCGGCGGCGACCGGGACGATCACGACCCGCGGGCTCGATCTCGCGCCGATCGCGGCGATCTTGCCGGGCCGGTGGAGCTCGGCGGCCGGCGTGGTCGCCGCCGATCTCGCGCTCGGCGGCGGTCGGGTCACCGGGAGCTTCCACGTCACCGGCGGCGCGCTGCCGATCGCACCGGTGGTCGGCGCGCTGCACGACGCGGTCGCCGACGTGACGCTCGGCGCCCACACGGTCCACGCCACGCTCGACGGTAGCCTCGGCCGCGGCACGGTCCGGCTGATCGCCGACGCCGCGCCCGATCTCGCGACGGCCACGACGAAGCTCACGCTGACCAACGTCTCGCTGCTCGGCGCGCTGCGGCCGATCATCAGCGCCGAGCTCACGGCCCGGCTCGCGCGGAACGGCGATCAGCTGCGGGGCGACGTCACCGTCGATCGCGCGTCGGTCACGGTGCCCGAGCACCGCGGCACCCGGCTGCTCGACGTCGCCGCCCCCGACGATCTCGCGGTCACCGGCACCGCCACGGCGCTCGCCGCCCACGCGGACCACCCGTGGCTGGCGGTCGATGTCGCGCTCGGCCCGACCCGGCTCGAGGCGCGCGATACCGTCGACGTGCCGGGCCTCGATGTCCTCAGCCTCGAGGGCACGCTGCGCAGCAAGCACCTCGCGGTGACCGTCGGCGACACGGTCGGCGTGCTCGGCAGCGTCGAGCTCGAGAGCGCGGACGCCGACATCCTGGGCCGGCGCTACCAGTTCGATCCGAGCACCGTGGAGTTCGACGGCTCGCTCGATCCGCGGCTCGATCTCCACATGACGTACCAGTTCCCCGAGCTGGCGCTGAGCGTCGCGGTGCGCGGTCGCGCGAGCCAGCCCGAGCCGAAGTTCACGAGCGACGTCACCAGCTACTCGGAGGCCCAGCTGTTCGGGTTCTTCATCGGCGGGGAGCCGGGCGGCGATCCGACCACCCAGACCAGCGAGGCGATGACCAGCGCGCTCGCCAAGAGCGCGTCCGGCGCGCTCGGCCACCAGGTGGGCAAGCTGCTGCCGTTCAAGCTCGACAGCGTGGCGTGTGAGCCAGCGACCACGTCCACGAGCAAGTCGTGCACCTTCGGCAAGCGATTATCAGCCCGGATGTATATTTACTACAGTCCGCACCTCAATGCGCTGCCCGACGAGAATGCCAACGACGTCCAGGCCCAGTATCGGTTCGGCCGCAACGCGCTGATCGAGGTGACCGGCGGCGATCGCGGACATTCCGGAGCGGACCTGCTCTGGCGCCACCGGTGGTGACATACTCCGGCTGTGCGTGCCTCTGCTGGTGAAGGTCTCGCGGCGTGCGCCGCGGTCGTGCTCGGCCTGGCGGCGTGCGCGGGCCGGCCGCCCGCCGCGCCGGTGCCGCCGCCCGGCCTGCCTACCGCGGCGCCGGGCCAGCTGCTCGCGCCGGCGCAGCTCGCGGTGATCGCCGATCGCACCGCGCGCTCGCAGGCGATGTTCGTCGAGCTCGGCCGCGTGCTGACCCACCCGCGCTGCGTGAACTGCCACCCGCCCGACGACACACCGCGCCAGGGTGAGGCCGGCGCGCTGCACGATCCGCCGGTGCTGCGCGGCGCGGACGACCGCGGCATCCCCGCGCTCGGCTGCACCACGTGCCACCAGGATCGCAACGCCGAGCTGGCGCGGATCCCCGGCGCGCCCGACTGGCACCTCGCGCCGCGCACGATGGTGTGGCTCGGCAAGACGCCGGCCGAGATCTGCGTGCAGCTGAAGGACCCCGCGCGCAACGGCGGCCGGACGCTCGCGCAGGTCGCCGATCACCTCGCGCACGACGCGATCGTCGCGTGGGGCTGGCAGCCGGGCGCCGACCGCGCGCCGGTGCCGGGCACGCAGGCCCAGGCCGCCGCGCTGGTCCAGGCCTGGATCGAGACCGGCGCGGCGTGCCCGGCCCCGCCGCCAGCGCCGTCGTCGTCCGCGTCGTCGTCTGCGCCATCGGCGCCGACGCCCCACGCATCCCCCGTAGCTCCGGAGGTCTCGCGATGAAGCTCACGGTCAATGGCGTCGCGCATGACGTCGACGCCGACGACGACATGCCGCTCTTGTGGGTGCTGCGCGACCTGATCGGGCTCACCGGCACCAAGTACGGCTGCGGCGAGGCGCTGTGCGGCGCTTGCACCGTGCACCTCGAGGGCCGCGCCGTGCGGTCGTGCGTGACCCCGATGCGGCGCGCGGCGGGCCACGCGGTGACGACGATCGAGGGCCTGTCCGCCGGCGGCACGCACCCGCTGCAGCGCGCGTGGGTCGAGCTCGGCGTGCCGCAGTGCGGGTTCTGCCAGGCGGGCCAGATCATGACCGCCGCGGCGCTGCTCGCCGAGACTCCGCAGCCGACCGACGACGACATCGATCACGCGCTCGCCGGCAACCTGTGCCGATGCGGGACCTACCTGCGGATCCGCGCGGCGGTCCGCAAGGCGGCGGGGCCATGACGATCGAGGTCACCCGGCGCGGCTTCCTCGCGGGGCTCGGCACGGCGACCGCGGGGCTCGCGCTCGGCTGGCGCGTGCTCGAGGCCGGCAGCGCGGCGGCGGCCCCGGCGGCGGCCCGCCTGGCCCCGACCCCGACGCAGATGGCGGTGTTCGCGCCCAACCCGTTCATCCAGATCGGCAGCGACGGCCTGGTCACGATCGTCTGCCACCGCTCCGAGATGGGGCAGGGCATCCGGAGCTCGCTGCCGGTGCTGCTCGCCGACGAGCTCGGCGCCGATCCGCGCAAGATCCGCGTCGTGCAGGGCGACGGCGACGAGAAGTACGGCGACCAGAACACCGACGGCTCGACCAGCATCCGCAACTTCTTCGAGCCGATGCGCCAGGTCGCCGCGGTGGCGCGCACGATGCTGATCACCGCCGCCGCGACGCGCTGGCGCGTGCCGGCCGCGCGGCTGACCACCCACGACGACGCGGTCCACGATCCGGCGACCGGAAAGGCGCTCGGGTTCGGCGCGCTCGCCACGGCAGCGGCGGCGCTGCCGGTGCCCAAGGCCGCCGCGCTGCGCCCGCAGCACGAGCTGACCCACGTCGGTACCGCGCTGCCGCTGTACGACGGCGTCGACTACGTCACCGGCCGGGCGGCGTACGGCGCCGACATCCGGCTGCCGGGCATGCTGACCGCGGTGATCGCCCGTCCGCCGGTGGTGTTCGGCAAGCTTGCCACGCTCGATGACCGCCGCGCGCTGCAGGTCCGCGGCGTGCGCAAGATCGTCGCGCTGCCGGTGCCGGTGCCGCCGGCCGGCGCCCAGCCGCTCGGCGGCGTCGCGGTGATCGCCGATCACACCTACGCGGCGATGCGCGGGCGCGCCGCGCTCGACGTCACGTGGGACGCCGGCGCCAACGCCGGCTACGACTCACGGTCGTACACCGATCAGCTGCTCGCGGCGGTCCGCGCGCCGGGCGAGCTGGTGCGCCAGGTCGGCGACGCCGAGCGCGCGCTCGCGGGCGCGGCCCGGATCGTCGAGGCCGAGTACGTCGTGCCGCACCTGACGCATGCACCGATGGAGCCGCCGGTCGCCGTCGCCCGGATCGACGGCGATCGCTGCGAGGTCTGGACCTGCACCCAGGATCCGCAGGACGCCCAGGACGCGGTCGCCAAGGCGCTCGGCTTCCCCAAGGCCCAGGTCACGATCCACGTCACGTTCCTCGGCGGCGGGTTCGGCCGCAAGTCGATCCCCGACTACGTCGTCGAGGCCGCGCTGCTCGCCCGCGCCGCCGGCGCGCCGGTCCGCGTGCAGTGGACGCGCGACGACGAGATCCGCCACGGCTACTACCACACCCACAGCGCGCAGGCGCTCGCGGCCGGGCTCGACGCCGCCGGCAACGTCGTCGCGTGGCGCCACCGCCTGGCGTACCCGTCGATCAGCGCGACCTTCACGCCCGACAAGCAGCACCCGAGCGCCGGCGAGCTCGGCCAGGGCGTGCTCGATCTGCCGCTCGCGATCCCCAACGTCCTGGTCCAGACCGGCGCCGCGCCGCAGCACATCCGGATCGGCTGGATGCGCTCGGTCAACAACGTGCAGCAGGCGTTCGCGGTCCAGTCGTTCATCGCCGAGCTCGCCGCCGCGACCCGGCGCGATCCGCGCGACATGCTGATGGCGGTGCTCGGCCCGGCGCGCACGATCACGCCCGCCGACCAGGGCCTCGACAAGCTCGGCAACTACGGCGCGTCGCTCGACAAGCACCCGATCGACGTCGCGCGGTTCCACCGCGTGATCGGCAAGGTCACCGAGGCCGCCGGGTGGGACGGCGCGCGCAGGTCCGGCCGCGCGCTCGGCCTCGCGGTCCACCGCAGCTTCCTCAGCTACATCGCGGTGGTCGCGCAGGTCGGCCGCGGCCCGCGCGGCGAGCTCCGCGTCGAGCAAGCGTGGATCGCCGCCGACGCCGGCACGATCATCAACACCGATCGGGTGCGGTCGCAGCTCGAGGGCGCGTTCGTGTTCGGGATGACCTCGGCGCTGCACGGCGCGATCACCATCCAGCGCGGTGCGGTCGAGCAGACCAACTTCCGCGACTACCCGCTGACCCGGATCGGCGAGGCACCGCGCCGGATCCACGTCGAGCTGATCGCGAGCGACGGGCCGCCGGGCGGCATCGGCGAGCCCGGCGTCCCGCCCGTGGCGCCGGCGATCTTCAACGCGATCCACGCGCTGACCGGTGAGCGCGTTCGAACCTTGCCGCTTACGCGCGCGGTCCGCTGATCGGCAGCGCGGCTGGCGCGGCGACCTGCCTCATCGAGGCGACTTGCCCCAAGCCCGTGGCTTCTAACGTGCTGTGAATCCCTGGATCTCGGGGCACGTCAGTTGCACAATGGCCACCGAGTCATTCTGAACGCTTAACCGCTACAAGGGGAACCGAACCTATGTCCAAGCTGCCCACGATCCTGCTCACCGCCATCATCGCCCTCCCGCTCGGGGCCGTCGCCGGGGGCGCGCTCCGCGGCCACCCGAACCTCGAGAAGGCGCGCAACTCGCTCAACGACGCGGATCGCTATATCGAAGCGTCGCAGAAGGCCAACGAGGGCGTCTGGAAGGATGAGGGCGGCCATGGCCAGAAGGCCAAGGAGATGATCGGGCAGGCCAGGGCGGAGCTCGACAGGGCGGCCGAGTGGGTCAACAAGCATTAGCTCGCCCACGCGAGCTAGTTTTCGAGTAGCTCGTCGAGCGCGCCGACCAGGCTGATCAGATCTTCGTGCAGCTCGGCCTGATCCGGGCTCTGCAGCGTGTACCCGGCGGTCGACTCGGCGGCCAGCGTCATCCGATCGCGAAACAGCGCGAGGTTGGGATGCGCGTTGGTGGTCGAGAACCACATGGTCTCGTGCGGCGCGTACAGCGAGTTGTCGCGCCACGTCCAGCCGCGGCCGAGGAGGGTTTCCTTGAGCTGAGCCCAGTGCGCATCCTGCATGACCGCGGTGTGTGCAGGCGCCATGCCTTGGGACAAGCGCTAGCGATCTTTGCGCTTACCGAGCAGGCCGCGGATCGCCTGCCGTGCGCCCAGGCGCGGGAGCTGAGCCAGCGCGCGGCCCAGCGCGATCGCGAGCTGGATCGGCGAGTCGGCGCGCGCCTCGACCGACGTCCGCTGGCCGGTGGCGACGTCCTCCATCGCGCCGCGCGCGATCGTGCGTGAGCCATCGCTGCGGATCTCGACGATCAGCCGGGCGACCACCGGCGGCTCGCCCTGCAGGTCACGCGGCGGCGCGTGCACCAGCTCGGGCTTGTCCGGATCCTTCACCCACCTGAGCTTATCCCGGTTGCCCCGATCCGGCGGCAACTGAGTACAGTCATCGGATGACCGTCCCCGATCTCGCCTCGCTTCGCGACCGCATCGAGGCGGTCGATCGTCAGATCATCGCCCTGCTCGCCGAGCGGCTGAGCATCGTCGAGCACGTCGCGGCCGCCAAGCTCGCGTCGGCCAGCCCGTTCCGCGACCTGCAGCGCGAGGATCTGCTGCTGCAGCGGCTGCGCGGGCTGGCGATCGCGGCCGGGCTCGACGCCCACCAGGTCGAGCGGCTGTACCGCGTGGTGATGGACATGTCGGTCGCGCACCAGGAGGCCACGGTGCGCAACCGCAGCGACGCGCCGCTGCGGATCGCCTACCAGGGCGTCGAGGGCAGCTACAGCCACCTCGCCGCGCAGCGCCGCTACGCCGGCCGCGCGGGCGGTGCGCTGCTCGCCGGTCACGACTCGTTCCGCGCCGCCGCCGAGACCGTGCGCGCGGGCACCGCCGACCTCGCGCTGCTGCCGATCGAGAACACCACGGCGGGCAGCATCAACGAGACCTACGACCTGCTCGCCGGCGGTGGGCTGCACATCACCGGCGAGGTCGTGTCGGCGATCGAGCACTGCCTGCTCGCGCTGCCCGGCGTGGCGCTCGACGAGCTGCGCACCGTGCTGTCGCATCCCCAGGCGCTCGCCCAGTGCCAGGCGCTGTTCGCCCGCCACCCGCACCTGACCCCGCGCACCGATCTCGACACCGCGGGCGCGGCGCGCCGGGTCGCCGAGCTCGGCGATCGCACGCTCGCCGCGATCGCCAGCAGCGCCGCCGCCCCGCGCTACGGGCTCGCGATCGTCGCGCGCGGCATCCAGTCCGCCGCCGGCAACGCGACCCGGTTCGTCGAGATCGCGCTGCGCCCGGCGCCGCTGCCCGACGGCGCGGTGGCCAAGACCTCGCTGATGTTCGCGCTCGCCGACCGCCCGGGCGTGCTCGGCGAGATCCTGTCGGCGCTCGCGGCGCACAACCTGTCGCTGACCAAGCTCGAGTCGCGCCCGATCCCCGAGGCGCCGTTCACCTACCGGTTCTACGCCGACGTGCTCGGTCACACCGCGAGCGCCGGGTTCCAGACCGCGCTCGAGGACATCCGGCCGCTGACAACCGACCTCCACGTGCTCGGGACCTATCCGTCCGCTGTATAACCGCGTCATGCGCGCCGTTCGAGTTCACGATTATTCAGGCCCCGCCGGGCTTCGCGTCGACGAAGTTCCGGATCCCACCGTCGGTGCCGGTCAGGTCTTGATCGACGTCCGCGCCGCGGGCGTCAACTTCCCCGACGTGCTCTTGACCTACGGCAAGTACCAGTTCAAGCCCAACCCGCCGTTCTCGCCCGGCGCCGAGTGCGCCGGCGTGGTGCGCGCGGTCGGCGCCGGCGTGACCTCGGTCGTGCCCGGCGATCGGGTCGCGGCCACCGTGCTGAACGGCGCGTTCGTCGAGCAGATCTGCCTGCCCGAGGTCGCGGTGGTCAAGCTGCCCGACGAGGTCAGCTTCGAGGTCGGCGCGGCCACGCTGCTGACCTACGCGACCACGTGGCACGCGCTGGTCGATCGCGCGGCGCTCGCGGCCGGCGAGAAGCTGCTCGTGCTCGGCGCGGCCGGCGGCGTCGGCGTGGCGGCGTGCGAGATCGGCGCGCTGCTCGGCGCGCGGGTGATCGCGGCGGCGTCGACCGATGACAAGCTCGCGTTCTGCCGCGACCACGGCGCGTCCGAGACGATCAACTATGCGACCGAGGACCTCAAGGATCGGCTCAAGGCGCTGACCTCGGGCGGGGTCGACGTGGTCTACGATCCGATCGGCGGCCCGCTCGCGGAGGTCGCGCTGCGCAGCACGGCGTGGCAGGGCCGCTACCTCGTCGTCGGGTTCGCGACCGGCGAGATCCCGAAGATCCCGCTCAACCTGGTGCTGCTCAAGGGCTGCCAGATCGTCGGCGTGTTCTGGGGCTCGTTCGCGATGCGCGATCAGCAGCGCAACCGCGCGCACGCGGCCGAGATCTTCCGCCACGTGGCGGCCGGCAAGCTGCGGCCCGCGATCGACGCCGTGCTGCCGTTCGACCAGGCGCGCGAGGCGCTCGAGCGGCTCGAACAGCGCAAGGTCAAAGGCAAGCTCGTCCTGGTGCCGTCGCGGGTGTGATGCGGACCGGGTCGATCTGACACGCGAGCTAACACAGGAATTTCACGACGTTTGCGTGGGGTCAGCCGACCGCGCGGCGCGCATTGCGCCCTGTAAGGTGGGACCAGCCTGCGCTGTGAGATCGGTCCCACTCATGTGCGGGACGCGCATGCAGCGATGCGTCATGATTCGGCATGCGTTCGAGCTTTTTGGTGCTGGTTCTCCTCGGTAGCGCGGGAGGGTGCGGGTTTCAGAGCCATTCCGCGGGTGGGGGCAGCGGGGATGACACCCAGCCACCGGGTGATGATCAGCCGCCGGGCGATGATCAGCCGCCGCCCGCGTCGTGCGCGACGTTCTCCAATCAGCTCGACACCTGCGCGCTGACGTTCGGCGCGGCGCTGAGCTTGAGCGGCACGCTGACCTACAACACGATGACCGGGGTGCTGACCGATGGCGCGGGTACGGCGATCCCCGCGGCGCACACGGTGCTGCACACCCACGCCGACGACATCGATGCGATCTACGCGTCCAGCGTGACGCTCGCTGCGGGTACTCAGCTCAAGGCGACCGGACCGACGGCGTTCGCGATCCTCGCGCTCGACACGCTCGCGGTCGGCGATGGCGCGCAGATCGACGTCAGCGCGGGTGGTGCCGGCGCGCAAACCACGTGCAGCAATGGCATGACGGCGGGGCAGGGCGATTCCGGCGGTGCAGGCGGCGGTGGCGGCGGTGGCTACGGCGCCGACGGCAGCAATGGCGGCAACGGCGACAGCGATAAGTTCCTCGGCAGCGAGTCGAGCGGTGGCTCGAAGGGCACGGCGATCTCGATGCCGCTCGGGCCGCACGGCGGCTGTCCCGGCGCGAAGGGCGGCGATGGCGATAACCCCGGTGGCGCGGCCGGCCTCGGCGGCGGCGCGATCTACCTCGCGGCGGGCAACACGATCTCGCTCGGCACCAGCGCGATCCTCAACGCCGGCGGCGGTGGCGGCAGCGGCGGCACGCGGACCCACGACGACGGCGATGCCGGTGGCGGCGGGGGTGGCAGCGGTGGCATGATCATGCTCGAGGCCCCGCACGTGCAGGGCGGGGCGGCGGCGGTCGTGGCCAACGGCGGTGGTGGTGGCGAGGCGTCCGGCGACAGCAAGGCCGGCAAGCCCGGCAGCCCCGGATCGACGACCACCGCGGTCGCGGCCGGCGGCGCGGGGGGCACCGGCACCGGCACCGACGGCGGCGCTGGCGGCGCCGGCACTACTCCCGCGGGCGGCCCGGTCGGTGGTGCGGAGGCCGGTGGTGGTGGCGGTGGTGGTGGCGGCGTCGGCTACATCCACGTCGAATCGGGTGACTCGCAATTCGGCACGATGTCGCCTCAGGCGAAGTAACCTCTCGAGCCATGCGCGCGTTCCTGGTCCTGGCCGGCGTGGTGACGAGTGCCGTGGGGTGCGGCTTCAAGGCCTCCCCGATCGGACCGGATGGCACCGATGCTGGCACCGATGCTGGCCCGTGTGCGACGTTCTCGTCGCAGTTCGATACCTGCTCGCTCACCCTCGATACCGACCTCATGGTGACCGGCGCGACGACCTACGACACCATGACCGGTGCGCTCCGCGCCGGTCAGACCATGATGGCGGTCTCGCACATGACGCTCACGACGCGCGACGGCCAGGTCGACGCGATCCTCGCGCGCAACGTGACGATCGCGTCGGGCGGAGGGCTGCAGGCGAAGGGGCCGCTGCCGCTGGCGATCGTCGCGAGCGGCAGCATCACGCTCGAGGACGCGGCGTCGATCGACGTCGGTAACGGCGGTGCCGGCGCGCTGACGCTCACGATGTGCACGGCGGCGCCGAAGCCGGGTGGCAACGGCTCGGGCGGTGCCGGTGGTGGTGGGGGTGGCGGCGGTGGCGCCGCGGGTGGCGCCGGTGGTGGTGGCGACAGCAACGACAGCCCGGTGGCCGGCGGCGCGGGCGGCGCGACGGTCGCGATGTCGGCGGGCGTTCACGGCGGCTGCCCGGGCGCGCCGGGCGGCAGGTCGAGCGGCTCGGGTGCCGCCGGTGGTGGTGGCGGTGGCGCGCTGTACCTCGTGGCGGCCGATCACATCACGCTCGGCACGATGGCCGTGGTCATGGCGGGCGGTGGCGGCGGCAGCGGCGGCAGCGGCGGGTTCGACGGCGGCGGCGGTGGTGGCGGCGCCGGTGGCATGATCTTGTTCGAGGCGCCGCACGTGGCCGCGGCGATGGCGGCGATCGCGGCGAACGGTGGCGGCGGTGGCGGCGGCGGCGATGACGAAACCAGCGGCCACGATGGCGCGCTCGGCAGCGCGAACGACACCACGGCCGACGGCGGGACCAGCGCGCCGTTCGGCACCGCCGGCGGCGCCGGCGGCTGTGCGTCGCAGGCCACGGGCGCGAGCGTCACCACGGTGCCTGAAGGCGCCGGTGGCGGCGGTGGTGGCGGCGTGGGCTTCATCCACGTCGTGTCGCCCGACGCGCAGCTCGGCACGGTCTCGCCGGCCGCGACGTAGCGCGAGCAGGCGAGCGCGACGGGCCAACCAGCGCGATCGCGGGTAGACTTTCTGGGATGTGCATCATCTGCATCGATCTGGCGAAGGGCACGCTGAGCGGTCCGGAGGCGCGCCGTCATCTGGACGAGATGCGCGGCAAGCTCGGCCGCGAGCACGCCGCCGAGGTCCAGGCCAAGATCGACGAGGCCGACCAGGCAAAGATCGGCGCTCCGGCCGGCAAGCCCTGAACGGGCGGCCGGCGCCAAGGCCGGCACCGGCACTGGTACCGACGGTGGTACCAGCGGCAGCGCCGACTCTACCTCGGTCGGCTCGGTCGGCTCGGTCGGCGATGCGCAGTCCGGCGGCGGTGGCGGCGCGGGCTTCATCCATGTCGTGTCGCCCGACGCGCAGCTCGGCACGGTCTCGCCGGCCGCGACGTAGCGCCTCCAGCGCGCCTGGTTGCTGCGACGAGCGAAGTCGGATACTTTGGGGCGGGGCTCGTCTTTTGGACGGGTTGAGGAGGCGGCGATGGGAACGCGCGGAAGGTCTGGAGATGAGGTGGAAGCGCGGTGGATGCTGTCGACCGCGCCGGAACGCCGGACCAGGTCGGATGCCGTCGATCCGAGCACCGAAGGCGCACGTTATTCACTTGCGCCTGCGCTGTCGTCATCGATCTGGGATCGCGCATGCATGGATACGACCGATGGAATGGGTCGATCTGATGTCGGGCAGGCGCTGGCGCGCTTCCATCAACTCGCCGCCCGCATGGCGGTGCGCGGACCCGGGCGACATGTGGATGTCGGCCGGGTAACTCGCGTGGGTGCATCATCGACCCACGAGCGCGCGGCCGGCGCACCCGGACGCGAGACGCTGGTCGTCGCCGAGGCGCGGCGATGGTCCGACATGACAGACGGGCAAGCTCACCCTGTTGATGCTGACGGATCCGTGCGATCTGCAACGGTCCAGATGAAGCGCGACCAGGCGTCAACATCATCGGAGACCGTTGAACCGACGGACGCAGTCGTCGAACATCCCGGTGGTGGACACCCGCTTCCTGAAGATCTTCGCCGCCGGATGGAGCGGGTCTTCGGAGCAGACCTCTCGGCCGTGCGTATTCATTCGAGAACCGAGGTCGAGGCCGTTGGTGCGCTCGCGTATACGCGAGGGATCGATATTTATTTTGCACCGGGACGATACGAGCCCGAGAGCCGCCGCGGTCAGGTGCTCATCGGGCACGAGCTGGCACACGTGGTCCAGCAGTCCCGGGGGCGCGTCACCGCGACGACGCACAGCTCGGGCCTCGATATCAACGACGATCAGGCACTCGAGCGAGAAGCCGACGAGCTGGGGGCCAAGGCTGCCGAGGTAGACGCGCACGAGGCATCATTGGGCGTCGATGTGCAGACGCCAGCAGCGCCGCATGGATCCGTGGACCGCCGCCGGGATGACCTTCCGCGAACGTTGAGCATCAGTGCTTCAAGTACGAAAGTAACTCAGTTGCAGCCAGACAGTGCGGCGTCCAGCAAGGCCGAGCTGCCGCCCGGCACGACCACGGTCAGACGCGCACAAGTACTCGCCGAGCTTCTCGACGAATGGCGGGCTGCAGGCCTCCTCGATCCACCGGCACGTCCGGTCAACGTGGCGGCGTTCCCCTCGATCTCGCCGCCGCAGATCGGCCCGATTCATGCTGCCGGGTCGAAGGGGCCGGTGGTCGCGGGTGCGGCGCCTGCGCTGCGGCTGCTCCCGGAGGGGCCGGTCTCGGTGCGGCCGACGTTGCGGTTGATCCCCGGAGGAGGTGGTAGCCCGGCTCCGACGCCGGAGGCACCACCATTGCTCCCTCCTGCGCTCCTGGGCGCCGCCGTATTTCTCGTCGTGCTGCTATGGCCGAGCGAGACCGCGCCGCGCTGGATGGACGAGCTCAATCCGATCACCGGAGCTCCCTACGGGAGTCCGGACGAGTACGAATGGACGCGCCGCCTGTCGGACCCGCAGCAGGACTATCTGCGCCGTCTGTTGCGGGCGCGCGAGACCATGGGCCCAGCCACAACGTCCCATCCTGATCCGGGCTCGGCAGCGGATCCAGGGCCCGTCCCGATCCTCGACACGAACGACGATCAGCGGAGATCAAACCTGCCGAACCTCGAGTTCTATCACGGGACCGACGAAAGCACGGCCCGGAGCATGGCGGCCGGCGTTCCGATCACGGCCTCTGGTCACGGCGAGTTCGGTGCCGGGTTCTACACGTTCTTGAACGACGCGGCCGCTGAAGAGGCCGCGGCGATCTATACGCGCAACCGTGACCGCGGGTTTCACGCGTGGGGGGTCGTTGACTTCAGCGTGCCCGCCAAGACCGTCGCACAGTTCTTCGAAGTCAGCACCGTTGCCGCGCTCATGCAGGGCCGGTTCTCGCGCATCCTCGTGTTCTCGGACAGGACCACGCCCGTTGCTGTCGCCCATCCGCCGGAGCTTGGTGGCATGGAGCTTCACCTGAGCTGGGCGGAGTTCGTCGAGACCAACGCGCGTGCCGGCAAGAATCTAGCCTGGCCGTACGATCTCGTCATCGGACCCCTCAAGGGTAAGTTGCGCTCGCAGAAGCGAGGCATCGATCAGTGGGTGTTCGGATCGGACGGCGTGGTGATGTTCAACTCGCCCGCCGTGAAGCGTAAAGTTTCCGCGAGCGGCGCGCTGTGACGACCATGCTTCCTCCTCTGGAAACGCTCGAGGCGCTGCGCGCACGTGCAGCGAAGATGACGGGACCGATGTACGTGGAGCTCGAGTTGCTGCGAGATCGCCCGGATCTGCCGACCGCGGCCGCCGAGTTGCTCGGCACGGGCAACGAGCGCGAGCGGATCGTCGCGCTTCTCGCCCTGCGCGAGGCCGCGAGTCGCGGTTCCGAGGTCGCGGACCCGGCCACGCTGGCGCTACGTGACGCGTCGCCCGGTGTGCGGAAGGTCGCCGCTCGTACGCTGGGCGCGATCGGCTGGGCGGGGGCCGCGGTCGCGCTCGAGGCCGCGACGCACGATCGCGACGCTGATGTGTGTACGCAGGCGTTGCTGGGCCTGTTGGAGGTGGATGCCGGCGCCGGAATCCGGCGGATGGACGTCATGCTGGATACCGACGGAGGTGGTGAGGGCGGCGCCGTTCAAGCGGTGCTCGGGGCGCTCGAAGACGCCAAGCTCGATCAGCTCCCCGCTGGGGTGGGGGCGCTCACCCGGCACCCCGATCCCGCGATCCGGCGCCGCGCGATGGCGATCTTCGGGTACAGCGCGTCCACGACCATCGCGCCGTTGCAGCGTGGGCTGGTCGATCCGGACGCCTCGGTCAAGCTCGCCGCCCTTGCGGCGCTGATGCGACGACAGCAACGACCATCGGCGGAGGCCGTGGCCTCGTTGGTTTCGGATCCCGATGCGCGGGTCGTACAACTCGCGCTGCGCCTGATCGTGCTGGCACGTGGGCCTCAGCATCCTGATAGCCTCGAGCAGATAGCCTCCGACGCTCCGGCAGAGGTCGCCGAAGCGATCGCGGTGCTCGGAGGTGCGGCTGCGATTCCGAAGCTGCTCGCCATGCTGTCCGGACCCCGGCCCGAGCCCGATCTGGTTGCCACGTGGCGCGCCGTTCGTCTGGTCGGCGAGGTCGCACCCTGGCAGGCAGGTTCGGCGTTCCTGGACTCGCTACGTTCGGCGGTGTGCGATGGCAGCGATCGTGTGCGGCACGCCGCGGTGATGGCCGCCTCGACGCTGGGACTTGATGCAGCCCGTGCGGTCATCGCGCGGCTCGTGGACGAGCCAGCTCCTCGGGTCCGGGCGGAAGCGATGCAGACCTTGGCGAAGCTGCTCGGGACCGCTGCGGCACCCCATCTGCGTCATGCGCTGGCCGACGATTCCGAGCTCGTGCGATGCGCGGCCGTGACCGCGCTCGGGCAGGTCGGCACCGGTGCGGATCGTGCGGCGATCGAGCAAATGGCACCGCCGACCCCCATGGAAGCGCTCGTGCGCGAGCAGGCACTCTTACAGCTCGGCGGCATGGACGCATCCTCGTTCGCCGAAGTGGTCCGAGTGCTCGCCGATCCAGGCGGTCACGGACGGTTCTTCACCCGGTGGTCCACTCCGATCGCCGATCTGCGGGTGGTGTTCAGCGGCCGAGGCATCATGCTCGTCTACCGCGATGATGAGGTCGAGATCGGTAGATGCACCGCGGCGGATGGAGGCGGGGTTCGCATCGCACACCAGGTCGTCGGCGTTCGGATGGAGCGCATCCGGATCCACGAGCTCGTGACATCGGCATGGGGCTATCGCCTGGAGCTGACGCCTGATCCCTGGTCGCAACGACCGCGCTGCATCCTCCAGTCGATCGACGAGCCGCGGGCGCCCGATTGATCGCGCCGGGGCTACTTGCCCTTGATCAGATCGACCAGGCCCTTGCCGGTCGCCTTGCCGGTCGACGCGCCGCCTTCCATGTAGCCCTGGAAGTCGATCGACGTGTGCTCGCCGCAGAAGTACACGCCGTCCTGCGGCAGGCCCTCGGAGCCGGCGAAGTCGGTGTACTGGCCGACCTGCCAGTACGAGTACGAGTTGTTGAAGAACGGCGACTTGTGGGGCAGCGACGACGCGGCGCGGCCGTTCCACGCCAGGTTCGGGAACACCTGGGCGAGCCGGGGCAGTGAGTGATCGACGTCCTTGAGCACGCCGCCGTCGGGCGCGGTCGTGAACGGCGAGGTGGTCTTCAGCGCGTTGGTGGTGTTGCCGCCGGTGTAGACCACGAGGATGCCGGGCGTGCCGGGCTGGGCGCGCGTGACGTCCCAGGTCTCCTGGATCCCGGTGTCGCTGAAGCTCGAGCCATTGGCCTTGCCCGGCCACGGGCCTTTGCCGTCCCAGCCGCGCTGCTGGAACTGCATATTGAGCTTGCCATTGTGGCCGCGGCCCAGATTGGCAATCGCGCGCTGCTTGCGCGCGTCGAACCCGGCATCGCGGGTATCGACGTCGGCGAGCACCGCGAACGGCAGCGCGAGCACCACGAGGTCCGAGGTCACCTCGTACGTGCCGGAGCCGCGTTCGAACGTCAGGGCGTAGCGGTCGCCGGAGGTCTTCGCGAGCCGGACCAGGCGCTGGCCGGTGATCACCTGATCGGACAGCGAGTCGGCGATCGCGAGCGGCAGCCGCTGGTTGCCGCCGCGGATGTGGAACGTCTCGTCGGACTCGCCGAACACATCGAGCTCGTCGGTGGTCGGCTGGAAGCCGAGCAGGTAGAGCAGGTTCAGCGATGACTGTACCGTGGTCTCGGCGCCGTACTCGATGTTGTACGCGACCTCGAACAGCTGGCCGAGCGGCGAGCTGAGCCCACCGGGCACGCGCGACTCGATCCAGCCGCGCACGCTCAGGTGATCGAGCTCGAACCCCGCCTGGGTGAACGAGTCGAACGTGGTCGGGAACGGCGCGGAGTCGGTGTCGGCCTGGACGATGTCGGCGATGTCGAGGAAGTCGGCGTTGGCCTGGGTCTTCGGGTAGTACTTGCCGTCGAACACGTAGGTCTCGGTCGAGCCGTTCGGCTCGGCCTTGTGGAGATTGTCGAGCGGCAGTCCGAACCGGCTCGCGAGGTTCCGGATCGTGGTGTGGCCGGTATCGATCAGCTCGCCGCACCACTCGCTGACCTGGCCGGCCGCGAAGTAATTGGTGTTCGAGAACATGCGCCCGCCGAGCCGGCCGGACGCCTCGTAGACCGTGGAGTCGTAGCCGTGATCGCGCAGGGTCAGCGCGCAGGTCAGGCCGGCGATGCCGCCGCCGACGATCGTGATCTTGGGTTGCGACTTCTGCGCGCGCAGTCGGGACGGGACCGCGAGGAACGCGGCGCCGGCCGCGGCACCGGCGATGAACCCGCGGCGCGACAGCTTGCGCGCGGCGCGGATCTCGCGAAGCTCTTCGAGGGGGACGCCGGTTGCTTTGGACGCTCTCGCGTCACGGGCCAGCTCTTGGAGGGAACGAAGCAGTGGTGTACGCGCCATGGATGCCTGAGCATCACACGCTTTGCGTGATCTGGCTATTTCGCAATTACACGTCTTCGCTCAGCGAGCCAGTCGAGGATTGCAAGCGACTTCTTGCGATCGAGTGCTCGATCCTCTTTATCGTGATCGCCGCCACGTACCAAGTCCCAAACTATCAGTTCATGACAGGCATCAAACCAACCACGAAGATTCTTCATTAGATAGTGTAGGGGGTTTTGGTCACCGACGAGGAAGTATGCAGGCAGCGTCTCCGTCGGACATTCCGCCGATGGTTGATGTCCGCCGCCATGAAACACGAGCGCGGCGAACGTGGCTGCCCACTGGGGTGCATGGAGGCCAATGTAGGTGGCGCCACCCGACCAACCCACAAGATAGATTTGCTCGGGATTAATCTCAGTAATTTTTGAGGCTGAGCTTACTTGTTTGATAACCCATGATGGATCGCCGTTCCACTGCCACCAGCTGTCCTTGCACCCTTGATCGGCAGGACATTGCAGCGCGAGCAGCGCCCAGCCGCGCTGTTTTGCGGCGGCGCGCCAGCGTGCGGCAGCGGCCGGCGCATGCTCGCGGTCGCCGTGTAGGACCACAAGCAACGGCATCTTACCGTCGTGGTGCGCCGGTACGTCGAGGGTACACCGCGCACAGAGCGCCGGAGGATCGGCATGCGCGATCGAGGTCCACGCAATCAAGCACATCGCGATGAGCCGCACCGCTCGAGCATGATGTGAGACCGCCAGAGATCAAGAATCCTCTTAGCGCAGTGTGCGGCGCCCGCCTGGCCCAATGTGGCAATGAATAAGTTGCGTCAGATATGCGTTACACCGGGTCGTGCCGGCGGTGTGCGGTCGCTGCGGCTCGGTGTGCGGTGGCGCCGCGGTGCTCTCCCGTCGACAAAATTGCTTCGGCTTGTCGCGCGCACCGGCGCATGATGAAGACGATGGGCGATCTACGTCGACCTGGGGCGATCGTGGCGGCCGGTCTCGCGAGCCTGGCCGGTCTGGCGAGCATGTTCGGCGGCACGAGCTGCGGCGGTCCGCCCGGCGCGCGGCCGGCGACGTCGGCTCCGCCACCGGCGGTCGAGGCCAGCGTGGAGCGCCGCGCCGAACCTCCGATCAGCGACACGCTGTGCGGCGATCCGGCGATCATCGTCGATCACGGCCGCGAGCGCGGCACGATCTGCGCGGCGGACGCGGCGGCGCGCCATCTGACGGTGGTCGATCTGCGCGACGCGTGGGCCCCGAGCCTGTTCGCGCCCGGCCCCGACGGCCAGGTCCCGAGCTACCGCGCGCAGTACCTCGCGCTCGCCAGCGAGCACGACGCGGGCGGTGCGCCGATCACCGGCGAGGACGCGCTCGGCGAGCTGTACGGCGTGCTGCCGTCGCTCGCGATCGTCCGCGCCCGGCTCGCCGACGAGCCGCGCCACCTGTGCAACGACTTCATCGACGGCGACGCGATCCCCGGGCTCGATCGGCCGTACGCGCAGGATGACAAAGACCTCGTGGCGCGCGCCGCGCGCACCCGCGCCGTGCTCGAGGCCCAGCTGGAGCGCGAGCGCGTGCGGCGCGGCCTGCCCGAGCTCGCCGCGCTCGCCGCGGTGCCGGCGCTCGCCGCGCCGTACGCGCAGTGGAAGCGGCTCGCCGAGCTGCACGCCGGGCTCGTCGCCGCGCAGAACCATTACGTATGCGAGGGCTACCTGGCCGAGGCCGACGCCGACGGCAGCATGACGTGGCGCACCGGCAACGCGACCGAGCTGTTCCAGCGCCGCAACTTCCTGATGCCCAACGAGCGGCTCGATCGGGAGACCCGCGAGGCGCTGGGGCTCGACAGCCGCGAGCTCGACTTCCGGCTCGCGCTCCGCGTGCTGCGCGAGCGGGTGATCGACGCGACCGGCATCATCGAGGACGGCACGGCGGACGGCGGGCCGCAGCCGATCCTCGGCCGCATGCTCGACCCCGCGAACATGCGCGCGGCGCGCGGCGGCGAGCAACCGCTGCCCGGTGCGGCGCCGGATCTGGTCAGCACCACCACCGAGGCCGCGGCGCGCCAGCTCGGCTGGCTCGGGCCGGCGGAGGCCGGCGGGTTCCTGACCCGCCACCCCGGCGGCGTGCGCGTCGCGCTCGCGCTGCCACCGCCGCCGGCCTACCACGGGCCGAACATGGCGCTGGTCGCCGAGATCGATCGCGGCGACGTCTGGTACGACGAGGTCCCGATCGCGCGCCAGATCGCGCACCGCCCGACCTTGATCCTGTACGCCGACGATCACGGGACCAGGCGGCCGTTGATTCGCTGGCCGACCACGATCGGTGGCTGGGCCGATCAGCGCATGGCGAGCGGCGTGCTGGTCCAGAAGTGGAAGGAGTCCGACGTCGGCGCGTTCGTGTGGCGCGACCTGTACGCCGCGCCGACCTGGCTCGCGCCCAAGACCACGCCGGATCGCGATCTGGTGACCAATCTCTACAATGGCCATTATGCACTCAAGCGATCTGTGCTCGGTCCCGGGCCACACGCGGCCTATGGCATGACGCTCCTGGTCCACCACCAGGTGATCACGCGCCGAGACGGCAGCGTGCGGTTCGACGACAACGGCATCGGCACCCACGGCTCGGCGAGCGTGACCTCGATCGTCAACGGCACCAGCCACGGCTGTCACCGGCTGTATAACCAGCTCGCGGTCCGGCTCGCCGACTTCTTGCTGCACCACCGCGACCACGTCACGCGCGGCGAGCAGCCGGAGTTGTATCGCCGTGTGGTGATGTACAAGAATGAGAGCTTCGCGGCTGACATCACCACGCGCGGGTTCCTCTACGAGCTCACCCCGCCGGTGCCGGTGACCGTGCTGCGGGGGAATATCCGATCGGAGCGCAAGGTGCCGCCGCGAGATTCCACGCCGGCCCGTCCCGACTGAGCCGCCGGCTTCGAGCCGGTGTTTCCATGAACAGGGGCCTTCGCGCGTTCGCGTCGCGCGATCGTGCGTGTCAGCGCAGCGCCCATACCCGCGCGCGCGGATCGCCGGTCGGCAGCTCGGCCGCGGTGAAGCCGTGCATCGCCGCGAACAGGGCGCCGTCGACCACGCCGTACTGGGTCGACACCACGTAGCGCGTGCGCGGGATCGCGAGCACGTCGGGAGCGACCAGCGTCATCGCCACGCCCTCGCAGCGCGCGTACCAGATCAGCTGCGGCACCACGCCGGCGAACACCACGCACGGCGAGGCCGGCGCGGCGGACGCGGCGGCGCGATCCGCGCGGATCGTGGCGGCGGCGGCGAGGATCGAGCCGCGCGACCGGGCGAGCGCGCGGTCGTACGGGACGATCGCGATCGCGACGCCGAGCCAGGCGAGCCCGATCATCGCGAGCGCCAGGCGCGGCGCCAGGCGCGGCGCCAGGCGCGGCCACGGTGGTGCCAGCTCGCGCCAGGCCTCGGCGCCGAGCACCACGAGCAGCGCGACCGCGAGGAACACGTAGCGCGGCTGGGCGTGGCTCTGGATCCCGATCGCGAGCAGCTGGCCGAACGCGACGCCGGCGACGAACCACGCCGGCCGGCGGCGGAACCGGCGGGCGAGGCCGACCAGCGCGCCGAGGATCACCGGGGTGACCAGCGCGCCGTAGTACACCAACGGGTTCGACGTCAGGTAGGTCACCAGGCCCTCGCCCCAGTACGCGCGGCGCGGCACGTCGGAGCTCGAGCGCAGCACGCCGAGCAGGCTGCCGGTGTAGCGCACCGAGTGCACGAAGTGCGGCACGAGCAGCGCGGCGAACAGCGCGGCGGC
>DATBBB010000214.1:0-1946 GCA_036271215.1 Kofleriaceae bacterium
CGCGATCAGCTCGCCCGGCGGGCCCCACGACCGGCACGGCATCACCACCACGTCGGGGACCGCCGCCCCCTGGTCGAGTGCAGCGACCAGCGCCGCCAGGTCGGCGTGGTGCTCGATCGCAACGCCCGCAAGCTCCTGCCCCAGCTCGTCGGGCGCTCCGATGATGGCCCAGCGCTCGTTCTGCTTCGGCTGCTTCGGCTGCTTCGGCTGCTTCGGCTGCTTCGGCTGCTTCGGCGTACCCACCGCCAGCTCGGTCCACTCGAGCTGCAGCAACCCACCCAGGGCAGACGACCCCGCGCCGCGCACCTGCTCCGCCGTGGCCGGCCGGCTGGTCAGCGCCGCGATGTGCGCGAGCGGCTCGCCGGCGCCATCGGCGATCGCGAGCGAGACCCCGCCCGACGTGTCATCGCGCCCGAACCGCACCCGCAGCGCGGTCGCGCCGACCGCCCGCAGCGACACACCGTGAAACGAGAACGGCAGCGCGAGGTCCGTCAGATCCCCCCGGCGCGCCGCCGCGAGCGCGTGCAGCGCCGCATCGAGCAGCGCCGGGTGCAGCGCAAAACGCTCCGCGTCCTCAGCGGTCGCCGCGGGCAGCACGGCCTCCGCGAACAGCTCCTCACCGCGTTGCCACACCGCGCGCAACCCCTGGAAGTCCGCGCCGTAGCCGAGCCCCGCCGCTGCCAGCTCCGCGTAGAGTCCATCGAGCCCGAGCGCGGTCGCCCCGGCCGGTGGCCATGCTTGCAGCCCCAGCGCGATCGCCCCATCGGGCGCTGCAGGCGCGAGCGTCCCGCTGGCGTGCCGCGTCCACGCCCCCTCGCTCGCCGCGTCCTCGGCGCGTGCGTGCACCGCCAGCGACCGCCGCCCCGCGTCGTCGGGCGCCCCGACCGAGACCTGGATGACCACGCCGCCTCGCGCCGGGATCGCGAGCGCCGCCTCCACCACCAGCTCGTCGACTCGATCGAGCCCGGTGCGGTGCGCCGCCACCAGCGCCAGCTCGACGAACGCGGTGCCCGGCAGGATCACGGTCCCGAACACCGCATGGCCGGCGAGCCAGGGCTGCTCGGTCAACGATAACCGGCCGGTGAACACCACCCCATCGGTGTCGGCCAGCGCGAGCGCCGCGCCCAGCAGCGGATGCTCGGCCGGTGCCAGCCCCGCCGATGCGACATCCGAGCTCCGCGACCTCGGCGCGTCGAGCCAGTACCGCGCGCGCTGGAACGCGTACGTCGGCAGATCGACGCGACGCGGCCGACGCGGCGCGCCCGGACCGGCACCCGCCGCGGCGCCGAGCAGGTCGAAGCACGCGGTCCAGTCGACCCGCTGCCCGCGGGTGTGCAGCTCGCCCAGCGACAGCAGGAACCGCGCGAGCTCGTCCTCCTCGCGCCGCAGCGTCCCGACCACCGTGGCGCGCGCGGACTGCGCGAGCCCCGATCCTGGGGCCACCGCACGCTCCACGATCTCGGTCAGCGCCATCGCCAGCACCGGATGCGGGCTGACCTCGACAAACCGGTGGTGGCCGTCGGCCCACAGCCGGTCCACCGTGTCCGCAAACCGGACGGTGTCCCGGAGGTTGCGATACCAGTACTCCCCGTCCAGCGCCTCCCCCGCCACCCGCTCCCCGGTCACCGTCGAGTAGATCGGGATCGCCGCGGCGCGCGGCGCGATGCCCGCCAGCGCCCCCACGATCTCGGCCCGGACCGCCTCGACCTGCGCGCCGTGCGAGGCGTAGTCGACGCGGACCTTGCGCGCGAAGATCTGCGCCGAACCCAGCTCCGCGAGCAAGCCGTCGATCGCCGCGGGCTCGCCCGAGACCACCGTCGCGGTCGGGCTGTTGATCGCGGCGATCGCGACCCGCGCGCCGAACGGAGCGAGGTGGCGCGCCAGGGCGTCCGCTCCGAGCTCCACCGCGGCCATCGCACCGTGGCCGGCCAGCCGGGTCACCGCGC
>DATBBB010000215.1:0-4738 GCA_036271215.1 Kofleriaceae bacterium
CGCGCGACGTGGTCATCGAGCGATCGAACCCCCACTGCTCGTAGACCTGCTTGCGGTGGCGGACGCGCGCGGTCAGCTCGAGCAGCGAGTCGGTGATGTCCTCGGGGAGCACGATGTCGGCCCAGCTCGCGAGCCGGGTGATCCGGTTGGCCGTGGCGCCGAGCCGGTTCTCGAGGTGCTGGCGCACGGCGTCGTCGAGCTCGCGCATCCACGCCGCCGGATCGCTCGGCCGATCGGGGCGGCGCGCGACCTCGGCGCACACCCGCTCGATGATGCCGGTGCCGACCCGGTAGCGCGCGGCGAGCTCGCTGGCGTCGGACAGCGCGATGTGGTTGCGCGCGAGCGCGAGCGTCCACGACGTGGTGCGCTGGCGTTCGTTGCGGGTCGGCAGGTCGAGCAGCAGGTAGCCCGGATCGAGCGGGATCTGGGCGTCGGCCGGCAACCGGATCGCGATCGGCCCCGGGTGGCCGCGGATCACGGCGCCGAGCTGGAGCTTGGTGTCGGGATCCTCCGACGAGATCAGCTCGAGGCCGTCGATGCAGGGCAGAAGGCCCCGCAGCATCGCGCGCCGCAGCACCGCCTGGAGGGTCTGCGCGCCGCGGCTGGCGTCGCGCGGGAACGTCGACAGATCGATCGCGCCGAGCGCGCGGCCGGCGCGCGCCGCGAGCGCCGCCAGCAGGGTGTGGCGGCCGCAGCCGGTGCGGCCGCGCACGACGATGCGCGCCGGGGTGTCCTCGCGGGCGCCGGCGAGGAACCGCACCGCCTTGATCAGCAGCGCGCGCGGCAGCTGGAGATCGTCCAGCGCGCGGTCGGCGGACCGGACCTTGAGGTGCGGGTCGGGCTCGCCCTCGGGCGACTGGTTGGCGATGTAGCGCACGACCAGCGGATCGATCGTCAGCCCGGCGAACGGCCGCTCGCCCGCCGCGACGCGGATCAGGCCGTAGCGGCGCAGCGGGCGATCGCCGTCGAGCTCGCGCGCGATCTGCAGGCTTGCCCCGGCGCCGAGGATCTGGCCGAGCAGGTACTCGTCGACCAGCGGGCGCCCCGGATCGCCGGCGAGGATGCCGTACAGCCGCGCGAGCTCGCCGCGCAGCCGCGGCGCGACGATCGCGAACAGGATCGCGACCGCGAGCTGCGACAGGTGAAAGTCGCGCGCCAGCACGTCGAGCGGGGTCAGCCGGCCGATCCGGTGGTGCTCGGACGCCATCACCAGCTCGTCGGTCGACCGCATCAGGGCGATCGCATCGCCGAGCTCGGCCGGGGCGCGCCCGCTGGCGAGCCCGAGCAGGCCGGCGACCTCGTCGGCGAACGGCGGTCGCGCCGGATCCGGCTTGCTGATCCGCCCGCTGTCCCACGCCTCGGCGATCGCGACCGAGGTCCGCGCGCCGAGCAGCTGCAGCCGCAGATCGATCGACCGGGCGATCTCGGCGGCGGTCGTGGTCGGCGCGAGCGCCACCGGCTCGAGCCGCAGCAGCGGCACGTCGGGGACCGGTTCGATCCGCTCGTCGCGGGTCTCGTCCAGCGCGTCGTGCGGCACGCTGCTGAGCGCGGCAGCGGCCGGCCCGGAGCCATCCGCGATCACCTCGATCGCGACCGCGGGGTCGTCGCCGGTGCCGGACGCGGCGGCCGGGGTGCCGGCCCGGTCGGGCTCCGGGCCATCGTCCACCGGCGCCGGCGCGAGCGCGATCGCGTGCGCGCTCGGCGCGGCGAGCGCGTCGGGCCGCACCAGCTCGAGGCCGTCGGGGTTGGCGAGCGCGAACCACTGGAAGCTGTCGTCGACCGCGACGTCGGTGATCCCGGACGGCAGCACCAGGTCGCGCAGCCAGCGGCCGAACCGGAGGTCGATCACGCTGAGCCGGTCGCCGGTGCGCACGATCGCCGCGCCGCGCCGCGCGGCGATCATCAGCTGGCTGACCTCCGGCAGCCGGAGCTGGGTATGCTGGGCGCCATCGGACACCGCCGCGACCGCGAGCCGCAGCTCGCCGCGATCCTCGCCGGCGCGCGGCGGGCGCTGCTGCGCGAGCACGAACAGCCGGCCGTCGAGCACGAGCTGCACGTCGTGGACCCGCGCGCCCGGCTCGCCGAGCGGCTTGCGCCACGCCTCGCCGATGCTGCGCCACAGCCGGAGCTGGCCGGCCTGCCACAACAGCCACCGGC
The DNA here is from genome assembly GCA_036271215.1 of Kofleriaceae bacterium. GTDB lineage: Bacteria > Myxococcota_A > Polyangia > Haliangiales > Haliangiaceae > JABFXX01. Next base: position 2,158 of record DATBBB010000215.1, read on the forward strand.
CGTCGGACAGCGGCAGGATCGCGTCGCCGCCGGGCCCCGGGACCTCGGTGCGCGCCGGTCCGCTGCGGATCACCACCGGCTGCGCGGCGTGCCACACCGGCAGCTGCGGCGCGGTGCTCGACTGCAGGAGCCGGCCGGCGCGATCGAGGTACGCGATCGGCTCGCTCGCGATCACGCTGCCGTCGCGCGCCGCCAGCCGGATCAGCCGGTCCGGCGCCACGAGCCACAGCTCGTCGCCGACCGGCGCGACGTCGAGGAAGTCGTGGAGCTCGGTGCGGAGCCGGACCTGGCCCGACGCGTCGTAAACCACCAGGCCCGGCGCCTCGGCGGCCAGGAGGTCGCCGCGCGGCCCGAAGAACCGCAGGATCCGACGCCGCTCGGCTGGCACGTCGCATGGTAGCGCGAACCAGCGCGGCTTGACATTTCACGCCGCCGGACCGACGATCACGGCACACGCAAACGAAGGCGGTGGAGTCCGCCGATACCCGTGCCCCGAGCCCACCTCGACGGCACCAATGACTCCTACGAGCGCCCCCACGGGCACCGTAGGATCGCGTGACCTCGGTGCTCTCGACCCGGAGACCCGAGTGACGTATCGACCCACCCACGATGCGGCGGACCACGCGATCGGCGGGCGCGTATGACCTGGCGGACCCGGTTCGTGGCGCTCGCGCAGTGGATCGGCCTGGGCGCGGTCGTCGGCGTGCTGTGCGGCGCGGCGTCGGCCGGGTTCCTGTTCCTGCTCGCGGCGGCGACCGACTACCGCAACGGTCACGAGCAGCTGATCTACGCGCTGCCGCTCGCCGGCCTCGTGATCGGCACGCTGTACGCGCGGTTCGGCCAGCCGATCAAGGGCGGCAACAACCTCGTGATCGACGCGATCCACGATGACGGCCCCGAGATCCCGCTGCGCATGCTGCCGATGGTGCTCGCCGGCACCGTCTTGACCCACCTGTTCGGCGGCAGCGCCGGCCGCGAGGGCACCGCGGTCCAGATGGGCGCGAGCGTCACCGACTACCTGGCGCACCGCGCGAAGCTGCCCGGGGCGCTGCGCCGCCAGCTGCTCGCGGCCGGCGTGGCCGGCGGGTTCGGCTCGGTGTTCGGCACGCCGATCGCCGGCGCGGTGTTCGGCCTCGAGTTCATCGTGCTCGGCCGCCTCGAGTACGACGCGCTGGTCCCCGCGCTCGTCGCCTCGATCGTCGGCGATCTCACCACGCGCGCGCTCGGCATCGTCCACACCGCGTATCCGGCCGCGCCGCACGTCGAGCTGACGCCGCTTTTGTGCGCGCAGTGGCTGGGGTTCGCGCTCGCGGTCGCGCTGGTCAGCACCGCGTTCATCGAGCTCACCCACGCGCTCAAGCGCGCCGGCGAGCGGTTCGCCAGGCCGCTCGGGCTGCGCATGGCGATCGGCGGCGCGATCGTCGTCGTGCTGTGGCGCGTGCTCGGGACCAGCGACTACCTCGGGCTCGGCGTGCCGACGATCGTCCGGTCGTTTTCGCCCGGCGGCGTCCCGGACTGGGCGTTCGCCGCCAAGCTGGTGCTCACCGCGGTCACGCTCGGCGCCGGCTTCCTCGGCGGCGAGGTCACGCCGCTGTTCTTCATCGGCGCGGCGCTCGGCGGCGTGCTCGGCCCTGCGCTCGGCATCCCCGCCGAGCTCGGCGCCGGCGTCGGCCTGGCCGCGATGTTCGCCGCCGCGTCCAACACGCCGCTCGCGCTGTCGATCATGGCGGTCGAGCTGCTCGGCGCGCAGGTCCTGCCGCATGTCGTGATCGTCTGCGTGATCGCCTATCTCGCCACCGGCCACCGCAGCATCTATCCGGCGCAGCGGCTCGCGCGCGGCAAGGCCGGCGGCGGCCCGAGCGCGCCGACCCGGCTGCGCGATCTGCCGCCGGTCCCGACCGCCGTGTCGGAGCGTGAATCGAAGACCGGACCATCGTGACGGGCCAACCGATGCCTGGCGAATCGCTCGGTCTCGCAATTCGCCAGGCAGTGCCTGGCGAATCTGAGGCAGCGGTGGTCAGTTGCGCGCGAGCGTGACGGCGAGCCGCGACGCCGCGGTCGCCGCCCATAGATCGGCGAGCGCGGCGAGCTGGTCGTCGAGCGGGCCGCCGGCCTCGATCAGCGCGAGCTGGTAGGCGAGCCGGGCGCGCAGCGGGATGGCGCCGGTGGCGATCCGGGCGGCGCGGGCGGCGGCGCGGGCGGTGACCGCGGCCCCGGCGAGCAGCGCGCGCAGCGCCTCGGGCGAGCCGATCGCGGTGGGCACGCCGGCGTCGTCGGTGCGGACCGCGAGCGCGTCGTGGCGCGCGACCAGCGCGGCGGCGCTGTGGAGCGCGGCGGCGCTGCCGGCGAGCGCGAGCAGGCTGGCGGCGGTGGACGCGCCCCACGCGGTGGCGACCTCGTGCGGCAGACCGTCGATCGCACCCCCGGCGGGCACCCCGGCGGCACCCCCGGCGGGCACCCCGGCGGCAACCCCGATGGGCCCCTCGGCCGAACCGCGGGCGAGCGCGGCGGCGATCGCGAAGTCGGGCTCGGCTGCGGCGACCCGGCGGCGCGCGAGCTCGCGCGACAGATTCGCGGTCCG
>DATBBB010000216.1:0-27664 GCA_036271215.1 Kofleriaceae bacterium
CGGCAAGCTCGCCGGCGACGAGTACCAGGGGCTCGCCGAGCGCGGCGGGACCCTGCGGTTGAAGGTCCAGGCTGGCGATGGGGCGCCGCGCGAGTTCGCGACGGCGATCAAGCCGCCGCACGTCGATCCGGCCGCGGGGCCGGGGATCGGCGGCAAGCGCGTGCCGGCCGCGGGGCCGACGCAGCCGGGCAGCGTGAACGTGTGGGACAAGCTCGGCGGCGGCAAGGGCGCCGGTCGCGACGATCCAACGCAGTGAAGCGCGGCGAACGAATGTTCGACGGCTCTTGCGCCTGCGAAGGTGATCTCGGTCGCGGTCCTGAGTCAGCGAGTCCGCGAGCTGACGATCTTTTCCGTACCAGGCGCGGCCGGCAGCATGCCGGCAAGCCGATCGACAAGCGCGGCGAACGAATGTTCGACGGCTCTTGCGCCCGCGGAGGTGATCTCGGTCGCGGTGCCGAGCCTGCAGAGGTGATCTCGGTCGCGGGCTCCGGAAGCAACGCCACAGGAATCTTGCAGGAGTGCAGTATTTTTGAACTGCACCCATGATCGTTGTCATTCGTTCGCTCGCTGAGGCGCGCTCTGTTGCTCCGATTTTACTCACCGCTCACATAGTGGTTGAAGGAACACATCGGCCGGCGTGACGGATTCTGATAGCTTCTCGGCACGCTGCGATCTCGGGTAGAGATCGCGACGGAAGGCTCGATGGGGATCTTTTCTCGTCTCTTTCAACGCGGCCAGGACGGCACTCCGACCGACGCCTCGACGGGCGGAGAGGGCGGTGCCGGCAACGATGGCGATGAGCCGGAGATCACGATGACGGATCCCACCGCGCATCCGGAGCCGCCGTCCTCCTCGTCGCCGCATCATCATCCTGCTGGTCATTCCGGTCATGCCGCGCCGGCTGCAGCGGCACGCAATGAAGATCCGGCCGCGAGCGCGCCTGGGCTCTCCGGGTTGACGCCCGCGTTTGCGGGGGCCGGGAGCGCGCCGGTGCAGACCGAGGCGCCGCGATCGATCTGGGACTGGCCCGGACCGATGCCGCCGTCGCGGCGAACCGAGCGCGGCCATCCGGGCTCGAACCCACCGGCCTCGACGCCAGCGACGCCCGCGGCCCATTCGACGCCAGCGATCCCGGCGACCCCGGCACCGAATGCCTCGCCGGGTGCGCCGGCCGCGCCGGCGGCTGCGTCCGGAAGCGATGCAACGTCGACCGATCCCAAGGCGGCACGCGGGAGCGGCACGCCGCGCAACGCGCCGGCAGGTGCGGCTACGTCTACGGCTACTGAACCCTCGGCGTCGGCGCAGGCGCCGGCGCAGGCGCAGATACCGGCGGCGGCGGCGGCGACATCGGGGCTGGCCACGAGCCACAGCCACAAGGAACGCGATCCCACGATGATCTTGTCGCCGCCACCGGCTCCGTCACCCGCGCCCGCGCGCGGTGGCAAGTCGGCCGCGCCGGCGAAGGCCGCGAAGTCGTCGCCGAGCAAGACGCTGATCCCCGCGCCGGTGACCCCGCCGCCGGCACGCCCGGCGAGCGCGGCGGCCGCGAACCCGACTGCCGCGAGCCCACCGCCGGCGAGCGCGCACGTGGCGAGCGCGGCTCCTGCGGGCGCACCGGCGGCGAATGCAACCCCGGCGAGCGCGCTGATCGCCTCGGCGAGCGCGCCAGCCGCCTCGGCGAGCGCGCCGATCGCGAGCTCGCCGGCCGCAAACGCGGCTGCACGTGCGGCGAGCGCGGCACCTGCGAGCGCGGCACCTGCGAGCACGGCACCTGCGAGCGCGGCACCTGCGAGCGCGGCGCCTGCGAGCGCGGCATCATCCAGCGCGGCATCATCCAGCGCCTCGCCTGCGAGTGCGGCACCTGCGAGCGCCTCGCCTGCGAGCGCCTCGGCTGCGAGTGCGGCGCCTGCGAGCGCCTCGGCTGCGAGTGCGGCGCCTTCGGACGGGGTGCCTGTGAGCACGGCGCCTGCGACCGCGCCGGCGGCGTCCGAGCGACCCGCGCGGCGCGCGCACTCGGACTCGGTGTCCGCCGCGTTCGATCAGGCGTTCGAGGCCGGCATGTCACAGACCGGCGACGGCGTGTCGACGGTCGAGGACATGGCCGAGGTTCGCAGCGTGTTCAACGACGTCGCCGCGGTCCACGTCGCCCAGGTCCGCGACGTCATGCTCGAGCTGCGCTACGGCGACGCCCAGCCGTCGTGGATCGAGTCGACCCAGCCGGCGCTGCGCTCGCTGCGCGCGATGGCGGGCGCGATGGAGCTGACCGACCTGGTGTCGGCGCTCGACGAGTTCTGCGTCGCGGTCGATGCCGCGGTCGGCGGACGGGCGCGGATCGACGATCGCGGCAAGGCGGAGCTCTTGCGCCGCTACCAGCAGCTGATCGAGCTGATCCCGCAGGCGTTCGAGCTCGACGCCGAGCGCGACCGCCGCGAGCCGATCATCGTCGAGGCGCTGCTCTACCAGATCGTCGGGGTCGAGAAGCGCACGGTCGAGAAGCTGTTCGCGGTCGGCCTGCACCGGCTCGACGCGCTGATGCGCGCGACCGCCGACGAGATCGAGGTCGTCGCCGGCGTCCGGGTCGAGCTCGCCGAGGCGATCGTCGAGCAGTTCCGGATCTACAAGACCGGCGCGAGCTCCGCGCTGTCGGCCCCCGATCCGCTCGCCGAGCGCCGCCAGCTCGGCGACCTCCTGATCATGCTGAGCGTCGCCAACGACGAGTACTGCCACGCGGCGACCAGGTGGACCGACGACGCGAGGAACCGCAAGCAGGAAGCGCGCAAGCAGCGCGAGCAGATCTTTCAGAAGATCAAGGTCGCGCTGGCGCGGCTCGGCGAGCGCGACCAGCTGGCGCGGCTCGAGAAGCTGCCGTTCGAGGACCGGATCGCGGCCCTCGATCGCTACTTGTCCGCGGCGGTCCCGCCCCGTTCACAACCGGGAAAATCCTGAGGAGCACACCGATGGCAGGTCAGTCACGCGACGAGGTTCTCAAGCGACTCCAGCGGGGAGAGAAGCTCGATCGCGCCGATCTCAAGGGCATCGACCTATCGCAGGCCAAGCTGGCCAAGGCCTCGCTCGAGCGCGCCGATCTCGACGGCGCCAACCTCGAAGGCACCGATCTGTCGTCGGCCGCGCTGCGCCGCGCCAGCTTGCGCGAGGCGTACCTGGTCGGGGTCAACCTGACCGGCGCCAACCTCGAGAACGCCGATCTCGAGGGCGCCAAGCTCGAGCGCGCGATCCTGGTCGGGGTCAACCTGACCCGCGCCAACCTCGAGGGCGCGATCCTGACCGGCGCCAACCTGTCGGGCGCGGTGCTGAGCTACGCCCAGCTGACCGGCGCCAAGCTCGGCGGCGCCAACCTGACCGACGCCCAGCTCACCCACGCCGAGCTCGACGACGCCTACCTCGGCGGGATCGCGGCGCCGAGCGCACGGTTCAGCAACGCCAGCCTCGCGGGCGCCAACCTCGAGGACGCGGTGCTGCGCAACGCGGTGCTCGACGAGGCGGTGCTGCACCGCGCGATCATGCGCAACGTCGACCTGACCGGCGCGTCGCTGGTCAAGACCAACTTCTCGGGCGCCGATCTGACCGGCGCCAAGCTCGGCGGCGCCGACATCCGCCACGCGACGTTTGCCCGCGCGTTGCTCGCCGGCGCGCACCTGACCGGCGCCAAGGTCGCCGGGCTCGTCGGCACCGGCCTGCCGCTCGGCACGATCGACGTCACCTGGCTCGATCTCAGCCCGGCCGGCGATGGCACCCAGCGGATCGAGAACGGCGTGATCCCGTCGGTGCTGACCATCGGCGCGGTGGTCAGCCACAGCGTGCCCGACGAGACCCGCCGGCGCTACTTCGGCCGCGGCGACGTGCTGCGCAACGCGACCCTGCAGTTCGACGCCGGCGCGCAGGTCGAGATCGACAGCCTGTTCCAGAACTGCGTGATCAACGTCGGGGTCGAGACCGAGCTGGTGATCGGGCCATCCGGCGTGCTCGCCGACTGCGAGATCGTCGGCGCCGGCTGCATCACCGTGCACGGCAAGTTCTTCGAGCGTGCGGCGCCCGGTATCGTCGGCGCGCGCAAGCTCATGGTCAGCGCCAAGGGCGCCGTGGTGTCCACCATCTCGCAGAACGGCGAGCCGACCGGGTTCGCGTTCGAGAGCGGCTGCCAGCTGCGCGTCAAGATCATCCCGCCTGCGGGTTCCACCGCCGGTCAATCCAAGCCCGAGCCAAGGACGAGGTAACAATGAGCGAGAAGAGCGGACTCCCCACCGGCAAGCACACCCTCGTCGAGGAGGGTACGGAATTCAAAGGCACGATGTCGTCGAGTTGCCCGATCGTCGTGATGGGCAAGGTCGAGGGTGATGTCGCCGGGCCGGTCATCCACATCACGCCGAGCGGCGTCGTCGCCGGCAACCTCAAGGTCAAGGATCTGCACTCGGCGGGCGAGCTCGCCGGCGAGGTCGAGGCCGAGACCGTCCAGATCTCGGGCCGGGTCCGCGACCGCACGGTGATCCGCGCGCGCTCCCTCGACGTCTCGCTCAACGTCACCAAGGGCGGCATGCAGGTCGTGTTCGGCGAGTGCGAGCTCGCGATCGGCGACGAGCCCAGCAAGGAAGCCGCGATCGCCGCGGCGACCGCACCGCCGGCCACGGCGACCGCACCGGCCCCGTCGCACGATGCGGCGAAGTCCGCCCCCGGCGCCCCCGGCGTCGCCGGCGCCGCGACCGCGACCGGCAAGCCCGACGCCGAGGAGCCCGCGGGCAAGCGCCGCCGCGCCGGCACCACCCCGCCCCCGTCGTAGAGAGGGAGGGCCTTCCGCCGGTCAGCGCGGGCAGGTGCTGTGGATCGCGCGCAGGTGGTGGAAGTACGGCGCGAGCGCGTCATCGAGCTCGGGGCTGCGCGCGCCGAACGGATACGCGAACTCGGTGATCTCGAAGCCGTCCGCGCGCATCGCGTCGAGCGCGGGGGTGATCTCGTTGGCGAGGTAGGCGTCGATCCCGTTGGCGGCGACGTAGTCGACCGCGTTCTGGTGCGAGACCGTGTGGTACTCGATATCGTGGCCATCGGCTGCGAGCTGGTGCAGCTGCGCGTGCTCGTCGTCGGTCATCGCGAGGTAGCGGGTGACGAAGAACGTGACGTGCGCGGCGTACTGGGTGAGCAGCGGGCGCATCGCGGTCCAGTCGGCGACGGCGTTGTCGTCGAACGACAGCGCGATGCTACCGGCGTGGCCGCCGGAGCCGAGCGCGGTGTACGGGACCAGCGGCGCGTCGCGCGCGGCCGCGGCCGCGAGCAGGTGCTCGATCGTGGCGAGCGAGACCGTCACGCCGGGATCGTGGGCGTAGAGGTGGAGCGTGCGGCCGTGGCGCTGGGCGCGGGCGATCGCGCGATCGAGCTCGTCGTCGGTGACGCCGTACTTGTCGTCGATGCTCGCGGCGCACAGCACGATCGGCTCGGTGACCCCGGCGTAATAGATGTTCTCGTCATCGGGCAGCGACGACTCGGTGGCGCACGCGGCCACGCTCGCCAGCCCGATCCACGCGAGCACAGCACCCAGGACGGAGCCACCACACCGCATCGTGGCAATGTAGTCGCGCGGGCGGGTGCCAGACAGGTCCGGCGGGGCAAATCGTGCAGCCGGCGGGCGGCCGTGTGATCGGTTCAGCGCGCGCCGGCAACCGGCAGCTCGAGCCAGAACACGGTGACGCCCGCGTCGCACTCGACCCCGACCTGCCCGCCGTGGCCGAGCGCGACCGAGCGGACGATCGCCAGGCCGAGGCCGGAGCCGCTGGCGGCGACCCGGGTCGAGTAGAACCGGTCCCAGACCTGGGCGCGCGCGGCCGGCGACAGCGCCGGACCGTGATTGGCGACCGCGAGCCGGATCGCGGCGGCGCGCCGGGTGAGCGCGATCCGGACCGCGGTGCCGGGGGCGGCGAACTGGGTCGCGTTGGCGACCAGGTTGTCGAGCGCGGCGGTCAGCGGCGCGGCGCGGCCGGGGACCACGAGCGCGTGATCGCCGTCGCGGGCGTCGCCCGGGGCGTCGCCGGCGCTGTCGCCGGTGTCGACCTCGACCGGCACCGGCCACGATCGGCGGGCGCACGCGTGCGCCAGGGCGTCGAGCGCGACCGGCAGCTCGATGCCGCGATCGTCCTCGACCCGCGCGAGCTCGAGCAGCCGCGACACCAGGCGATCGAGCCGCGCCGCGTCGTCGAGGATCATCGCGAGGAACCGGTCGCGGGCATCCGGATCGTCGCTCGCGCCGTCGCGCAGCAGCTCGGCCGCGCCGCGGATCCCGGTCAGCGGCGTCTTGAACTCGTGGCTCAGGTCGGCGGCGAGCGTCCGGGCGTCGCGCGCCCGGCGCTGTAGCTCGTCGGTCATCGCGGTGACCGCGCGGGCGAGCTGGCCGATCTCGTCGGCGCGCCCGGTCAAGGCGCGCTCGGCGCGGTCGTCGGCGTCGATCGGCTGGCCCGACGCGATCCGCTGCGCGCGCCGGGTCAGCCGGCCGAGCGGGCGCGCGATCGTCGTCGCGAGCACCAGGGTCACCAGCGCGGTCAGCGCGAGCGTCGCGGCGAGCAGCCGGAACAGCCAGGTCCGCAGCCGGTAGAGCTGGAGCTTGACGTCGGTCGTCGACCGCGTGACGTAGACGACCCCGGCGACCGGGCCGGCCGCGCCGCCGGGGCCGGGCTGCACGCCCGGGCGCACGCCTGGGCGCACGATCGGCAGCGCCGAGAACAGGTAGACCCGGCCCTGGTGATCCCAGCGCCGCGTCGCCGAGCCGTAGCGCCCGGCGAGCGCGGCCTGGACCTCGCGGCGGCTCGACGGATCGAGCGGCTGCGGCGGCTGCGATTCGCGGGCCGGCGTCCGGCCGTGCAGCAGGCGCGGCACCGCGCGCTCGGGGCCCTCGGGCGGGCCGCTGCGGTGCGAGTCGGCGACCACCGCGCCGGTGGCGTCGAGCAGCCGGATCCGGGTCCGGGTGGTCGCCGCGGCGGCCTCGAGCATCGGCTCGTAGTCGGCGAGCGCGCGGCCGGGCTCGGCGGCGGTGATCGCGCGCACCAGCTCGGCCTGGTGGATCATGTCGTCCTCGAGCGCGCCGAGCAGCTGGGTCTCGTGCATCTCGGCGAACGAGATCCCGACCAGCGGCACCGCGGCGACGATCACGTTGACCAGCAGCAGCCGGTAGCGGATCCGCGCCAGGTGCGCGATCCACCGAGCGATCCACCGGCGCGCGATCCACCGGCGCGCGATCCACCGGCGCGCGGCTCGCTCAGCTACAGCGGTAGCCGACGCCGTGCACGGTCTCGATCACCGGCGCGCCGGCCGCCGCGAGCTTGGCGCGCAGGTTGCGGATGTGGGTGTCGATCGTGCGCGCGCTGATGTGGTGATCGTCGCCGTACACGGTGGCGATCAGCTGGCCGCGCGACAGCACGCGGCCCGGGTGGCTCGCCAGGGTCGCGAGCAGCTTGAGCTCGGTGGCGGTGACCTCGAGCGCGGCGCCGCCGACGCACACCGCGTGGCGGTCGCGATCGATCGTCACCGGGCCGATCGCGAGCACCGGGCGCGCGGCGGGCACGGCCTCGCCCGCGGTGCGCCGCAGCACCGCCGCGACCCGCGCCACCAGCTCGCGCGGCGAGAACGGCTTGGCGAGGTAGTCATCGGCGCCGAGCTCGAGGCCGAGCACGCGGTCGGCCTCCTCGCCGCGCGACGACAGGAACACCACCGGCACCTGGCCGCGCAGCTCGCGGCACAGGCTCAGGCCGTCGAGCTCGGGCATCAGCACGTCGAGCACGACCAGCTCGATCCCGCCGCGCGCGATCCGGGCCTCGGCCACCGCGCCGTCGCCGGCGAGCTCGACCTGGTGGCCGGCGCGCGCCAGCGCGAACCGCGCGACCTCGCGGATGTGGGCATCGTCGTCGACCACGAGCACGGCCGCCATCGTCAGGTCGAACGCCCGGGTACGGCGGGGTATTTCGCGCCGGCGTCGCCGGAGCCATCGTCACCGGGCGCAGCGCCGGGGCCGGCGTCGCCGTCGTGCTCGAGCGTCGCCTGGTACGCGAACAGCTCGCCGAGCCCCTCGACGCGCGCGACCAGCTGGGCGACCAGCTCGCTCGACGCGTGCGCGATCGCCGGCTGCAGCCGGACCAGCTCGGCCTGGGTCACCAGCTGGGCGACCAGCTCGCCGACCTCGTCGAGCTCGCGGCGGTAGCGCTCGCGCAGCGCGTGGAGCTGGCCGATCGTCCGCACCCGGAGCTCCGCGGTCGCCGCGGCGGACGCCTGGCCGCGCGCCGCCAGCTCGCGGACCCGCGCGGCGGCCGCCGCCGGATCGAAGTCGGGCCGCGCGATCACCTCGTCGAGCTCGGCGAGCCGCGCGCCGGCCTCGCGCAGCCGGGCGCCGAGCACCCGCACGCTCTCGGCGTCGGGCAGCACCCCGGCGAGCGGCGAGTCCTTGGCGCGGGCCAGCGCGCGGGCGAGCTCGTCCTCGCGGCGATCCGGCGCGCCGCGCGCGAACGCCAGCGGCGCGTACAGCGGCCACATCCCGGCGATCCACACCGCGTCGGCCAGCGCCAGCCGGCGCTTGACCGCGGCGATCACCGCGGCGATCACGAGGCCGATCGCGAGGTACGCGACGCCCAGGCTCGCGAGGCTCATTCTGCGCCTCGTTCTGCGCCTCGTTCTGCGCCTTGTTCCGCGCCTCGTTCCGCGCCTCGTTCCGTGCCTCGCGCGCCGCCGAGCGGGGCGCGGTCGCGGGTGTAGATCCCGCGCGCCGACTGGACGTCGCCGGCGATCGAGTCGTACAGGCTGCCCTCGACCTCGCGCACGAACGGGACCTCGGGCGTGCGCGGCCGCACCAGGTACGGCCGCAGCGCCCACGACAGCTGGCCGCCGACCAGCGAGAACACGACGCACAGCCCGGCGACCGCGGTCCGCCAGCCGGACGCGGCCTCCTGCGCCACCCCGCCGATGATCATGCGCAGCGCGGCGATCCCGGCGATCGCGAACATCGCCACCATCACGAGGATCATGTCGTGATAGGGCAGGTCGATCGAGCGGCCGAGCATGACCAGCGGCGTGCACGCCACCAGCAGCAGCGCGCCGAACGCGAGCGACGCCATCACCAGCGCGAGATCGGCGGCGAGCCGCGACGCCCGGCCGAGCGCGGCGCCGATCGCCCACAGCGCGGGTGCCGACAGCGCCGCGGTGCCGAGCATCACGATCGGCAGCTTGATCGCCGCGAACGCGATCTGCGCGCCGCCGCGGTAGCTGCCGAGCGCGGCCCCGGCGATCGCCATCGTCACCGCGATCGTCGCGACCATCGTGCGCAGGATCGCCGGCAGGTCGGCGCCGTGGTGGATCCGCGCCAGCATCGCCGCCCGGTCGCGCAGCAAGAGCTCGATCATCTGCAGCGGCGACACCGGGCCAAGCACGCGCGGCGCGGCCGGCGTCACCGGCTCGGCAGGTGCGGCCTCCGGCATCGATCCGAGCACGGCATCGGCGATCACGACATCACCTCGACCGCGAGGTCCCACCACAGCCGGCCGGCGATCGCCACGGTGGCCGCGGCCCACGCCAGGAACACCAGCCGGCTGGCCAGCGCGCTCTGGGCACCCGGTGCGCCGGCGGTGAGCTCGATCGCGAGCCGGCGCAGCCCGAGCAGCCCCGCGCCGCCGATCGCGCCGGTCGCGGCGCCGAGCGCGGCGCCGTCCGACACCGACGACAGCGCGACGAACGCCGCCGGCAGGATCAGCCCGGCGAGCGCGATGCCGAACGCGCCGATCGCTGTGCCGAACGCGCGGACCACCGCGGACAGCGGCGGCGCGTGGCCGGCGGCCGCGGTCGCGATGTACAGCGCCGGGCCGGTCGCCGCGACCACGCCGAACACGATCGCGGGCGCGGCCAGCATCGGGCTCGCGTCGTGCGCGCGGGCCGCCAGGATGCCGCCGACGGCGACCGGGCCGGCCGCGGCGAGCGCGGTCACGACACCGCGCGGAACCGGGAACGAAGCGGGGAACGGTGCAGGTGCAGGGAACGAAGCTCGAAGTGCCACAGACATTGCCAGACCTCCATGCGATCGCGGGGTAGCCGCGGGGCGTCGGGTTTCCAGACTCAACCACCGGCGCGTGCAGGCGCGGCCGAGCGCCCGTGGAGCCGGTGTCGAGCGATCGTGGAGATTTTGCGCAGCCTGCGTTACCGTCGGCGGCGGTGCGCTCCTCTGCCGTCCGATCCCGCGCCGCGGTCGCCGCGCTCGTGCTGGCCATGAGCCTCGCGATCGCCCCCCGCGCGCGGGCCGTCCCCGCCGCGTTGACCCGCGAGTTCCAGGCCGGCGTCGATGCCTACCGGCTCGGCAAGTACGACGAGGCGCGCGCCCACCTCGACAAGGCGCAGGCGCTCGATCCCAAGCTGCCCGGCCCGCACCGGTTCCTCGCCGCGGTCGCCCAGGCCCAGCGCCGCTGGCCCGACTGCGTCGCCGAGGCCCGCCGCGCGCTCCAGCTCAACCCGCGCTCGCAGGAAGTCGCCGAGACCCGCAAGCTCCACGACGACTGCCGCACCGCCGACGGCCGCCCGGCCTACCACGGCGAGCTCGGCGACGGCGCCGCGATCGCGGTGACGACGAGCGTCCCGGGCGCCACCGTCCGGATCGGCGGCCTGCGCTACGGCGGCACCCCGGTCGAGCCGCGCCAGATCAAGCCCGGCACCCTCGAGGTCGACCTCGACAAGCCGGGCTACAGGCCCGCCCACGTCACGATCGACGCGCTCCCCGGCATCGTCACCGATATCTTCGCCGAGCTCGCGGCCGCCGACGCCAAGGCTCCAGCGGCCCCGGCCACCAAGCCATCGCCCACCAAGCCCGCTGCGAAGCCGTAGCAAATCAGGGAGCGAAGGGACGATGCGCCGGCGCCAGTATCCAGGGCGCCGCTTGGCGTGTGCCCTGGCGAGCGGCACGGCGAGTTGGTCTGGGGCCAATGTCCCCGGTAACTAGCTTTTCCCACACGAGACGTTTACGATTTTGGCCGATTGACCGACGTGCGTCGCGCTACACGATTTACAACTGCTGCGCTCGCCGCGTGGGCCCTGGCCGGCGCGCTCGGCGCGGCGGGCTGCGTCGACGGATTTCAGGGCGCCAACGTCCAGATCGATCTGTCGCCGGGGACGCCGGTCCAGGCGCACGTCGGCAGCCCGATGATGGGCACCGAGCTGCCGGCCAACGCGCACTTCTCGCTGTACGCGATCCGCCAGGGCATGGCGCAGGACGAGCTGTTCGAGGTCCAGCAGTTCGAGGTCCACCGGATCGTCGACCCGACCTCGCCGTGCTTCATCGACGTCGGCGATCACGTGCCGCACCCCGGGCTGCACGTCACGCAGTACGCGGCGCGGACCGCGCAGGACACCGGCATCCTCGACGTGGCGAACCCGCCGGCGACCGCGACCGACGTGCAGAAGATCGAGCTGGCGACCGCGCTGCAGCGCATGGTCAACGTCGGCGAGCTCGCGAGCGACACCGGGGTCCGCGCGGTGACCTCGGCCTCGACCGCGATCTACCCGGCGGTCGCCGCCGACTGCAACGGATCGTCCGACCAGATCCCGCCGCCGACGTGCATGGACGACGCGTCGAACACGCGCCGGCTCGCGCTGTGCCAGAAGGCATGGGCCGCCGACGACGGGCTGTGGGAGGGCTCGGATCGCGTGCTGACCGTGCCGCTCCACGGCGAGACCCACGGCCTGGTCGACGGCCTCAACCCGATCAACATGGCGCCGGTCGGCGGCGCCCAGTTCTTCGTCCAGAACGCGCTCGAGAACATCGACGCCTACGCGATCTACACCCAGGTCGACGGCATGCCCGACCCCGGCACCCAGCTGCTGTTCGGCAAGCCGGTGATGACGACCCGCGGCGTGCTGCACGTCCACCTGGTCAGCCCGCTCAACTCGCTGCTCACCGCGGAGATGGCGATCTTCGCCGACCTCGGCCAGGACAACGTCCACTTCTAGGAGGCCCCCATGCACACCCGGAATTTCCTCCTGGCGCTCGCGATGATGCCGGCGGCGCTCGCGGCGAGCTGCAAGTCGGTCGATTGCGGCGATGGCACGACCGAAAAGGACGGCAGCTGCGTGGCGGCGTCGCAGACCGTCGGCAATGCGATCTGCGGCCCGTTCACGGTGCTGCAGGGCACCCAGTGCGTGCCGATGTTCCCGCCGACGATGTGCGATCCGGCGACGACCGCGGAGGACAAGGACGACATGGGCGTGACGACCTGCATCGGCACCGGTGCCGGTGGCTGCTCGGCCAAGCTCGCCTGCCCGGCGCCGACCGACGGCACGCAGACGATCTGCGGCCAGATCTACGACTTCGAGACCGGCGCGCCGTTCGCGGCGGCGAACGAGACCGGCGCCGCGTGCACCCCGTCGGCGACCGGGCCGTGCTCGCTCGGCATGAAGGCGTTCGACGCCGTGGCGTTCGCGATGAACCCGGGCGGCACCGCGCCGCTGACCACGGGGCAGGTCTACATCGACGATTGCGGCCGCTACAAGGTCCCCGAGATCGCGCAGCCGGGTGGGCCGTACGTCGCGCTCGCGCTCGACGATGCCACCGCCGGTCCGGGCGGCACGACCAACGCGGTCGGCGTGGCGACCCCCAAGGCGCCGAACGCGGCGACCAAGGACTTCGAGGCGTTCATCGTGAAGGCCACGACCACGACCGGGTGGGGCGCGACCCCATCGCTCGCCACCGGGATCTACGCGGCGGTGTTCCGCGGCCACAAGACCGGGGTCGATCCGGCGGTCGGCGTGACGCTGACGATCGCGCCGATGTCGAACCCCGCGAACATGAGCGCCGATCCGAGCCGCGACTTCTACTTCCAGACCGGCTCGGCGAACCGCACCACGCTCGACAGCGCGGCGAGCGCGACGACGACCAACGGCACCGCGCTGCTCAGCGGCGCGAGCTTGACCGAGGTGTACTCGGGCAACGGCGACGGGATTCCGTCGGCGCAGTGCCAGTGGGAGGTTCACGCGGGCGGCGCGATCCCCAACTCGGTGTTCATCCAGATCTTCCGCCCCATGAACGCGCCCGGCCAGACGTGCCCGCTCTGAAGTTGCCTGCCGGCCTCGGGCTTGTCACGGCCGCGATCGCCCTTGCCGTCGGCGCGGCGCCGCGCACCGCCGCGGCCGATCCGTCGAGCGGGATCGACAGCGCGCTGTTCCGCAGCTCGTACGACACCGGCGGCGTGTTCGCCGTCGAGGGCGCGCGGCTGATGCCCAAGCGCGACATCTCGTTCAAGCTCAACCTGAGCTACGGCCACGCGCCGCTGACCCTCGCGGTGCCCGGGATCGGCGGCGCCGCCGGCGACACCGGCGAGGATCGCGTCCTCAAGTACCTCGTCACGCTCGACCTGACGTTCGGCATGACGTTGACCGACCGGATCGCGTTCGGCATGGACGTCGCCGCCTACCGCACCGCGACCGGCGATGGCTACGGTGTGCGCGGCCGCTACGGCATGGGCGGCCAGATCCTGCGGCCGTCGACCGGGCTGATCTCGCTCCGCCCGCTGTCGAACATCGATCAGTCGGCGAGCCCGAGCGACAGCGGCGCCTACCTCGGCGACGGCCTCGCCGGCCCGCTCGACGCCCGGTTCGGGCTCAAGGTCTCGCTGATCCAGCGCCCGCTGTTCGCGGTCACCGCGATCGGCTCGGTGTTCCTGCCGTTCGGCGACGACCAGATGCTGCTCGGCGACGCGAACCTGGTGTTCGAGCCCAAGCTCGCGGTCGACTGGCGCAAGGATCGGATCCACGCCACGCGGCTGGTCGGCAACCTCGCCGCGCGGATCCGCGAGCGCACGGTGCTCGAGGGCTACGACACCCGCACGGCGGCGGCGACGCCGGCCGACGCCAAGGCGTTCCTCGACGTCGGCAGCGAGCTGGTGCTCGGGGTCGGCGGGATCTACGAGCTGTCGCCGCGGCTGGTCGCCGGGCTCGAGGTCCAGGCGTTCATCCCGCTACCCGACGGGCTGTCGTGGGGCGACTGCTTCCGCTACAGCGGCGCGCCCTGCAGCTCGCTGACCTCGGCCGACTACTTCAGCGGCGCCGGCCACGGCGACTTCACGACCCTGGTCACCGCCGGGCTGACCGGGCGGCTGTCGGGCGACGTCACCGCCAACGTGATGCTCGGGACCAGCGCGGGCGGCGCGCGCGGCGAGGACTTCCGGGTCACGACCGGCATCGTGTGGGCGCCGCAGCCCGGCGGCGGCCTCAGCCCGAGCCGCAACGACCGCGACGGCGACGGCATCCCCGACTCGGTCGACGCTTGCCCCGACGAGCCCGAGGACAAGGACGGGTTCCAGGACGAGGATGGCTGCCCCGATCCCGACAACGACGGCGACGGCATCCCCGACGTGGACGACAAGTGCCCCAACGAGCCCGAGGACAAGGACGGGTTCCAGGACGCCGACGGCTGCCCCGATCTCGACAACGATGGCGACGGCATCCCCGACGCGATCGACAAGTGCCCCAACGAGCCCGAGGACAAGGACGGGTTCGAGGACGAGGACGGCTGCCCCGACGACGACAACGACGGCGACGGCATCCCCGACGCGATCGACAAGTGCCCCAACGATCCCGAGACCGTCAACGGGTTCGAGGATGCGGACGGCTGCCCCGACGTCCGCGGCACCAGCGGTCCCGAGGAGCGCGCCGATCGGCTCGATCTCAAGGGCGTGCCGGTGACGTTCGGCCGCGGGGCGCTGAGCCCGCCGGCCCGGCAGCTGCTGAACCAGGTCGCGACCTTGATCAAGACCCACCGGCTGACGATCCGCGTCGAGGTCCACGTCGCGCTCGGCACCCGCTCGGGCAACCCAGGCGCGATCGCCGCCCAGAAGCGCAAGGACAAGCAGACCGCGCAGCAGCGCGCCAAGCTGATCGCCGATTACCTGATCGGCCAGGGCGTGTCGCCGCAGCAGCTCCAGGCCGTGGGGCTCGGCTCCGACCGCCCGCTCGGCGCCGCGAGCCCGACCGATCCGGTCAACGAACGCGTCGACTTCATCAAGTCGCAGCAAGGGGGCGCGCCGTGAGCCACCGGCTCTGCAGCTTCGCGCTGGCCGCGTTGACCGCGCTGACCGCGTTGGCCATCCTGGCGATCCTGGGGGGGGCCGGGCCATGGCGCTCGGTGGCCCGTGCCCAGGCGCCGTCGACCACCCCGGCATCGGCCCCGAGCGCGACCACCGATATCGAAGTCCCCGCGATCATGCTCGATCAGACCGACGCGACGATCCTGGGCGCCGACGAGGCGCTCGATCTCGCCAACATCGTGCAGAGCGCCGCCAAGGGCGTCACCACGGTGCAGGAGGCGCCCGCGATCGTCACGGTGATCACCGCCGACGAGATCAAGGAGCGCCAGTTCCAGGATCTCGAGACCCTGATCGACACCGTGCCGGGCTGGCAGCGCGCCAGCATCTACAACTCGACGTTCGCGGTCCCGCTGGTGCGCGGCCAGGTCCAGGCGGTGCAGTTCCTCCACGACGGGCTGTCGCTGTTCGATCCGTTCGTCAACGTCGCGAGCGTCAACCAGTCGCAGCCGATGGAGCTGATCAAGCGGGTCGAGATGATCACCGGCCCGGGCGGCGTGCTCTGGGGCTCGAACTCGCTGCTCGGCATCCTCAACGTGATCACCAAGGACGCCGAGGACGTCGACGGCGTCGAGATGGGGTTCACGGTCGGCGATGGCAACGGCGACCGGCTGATGGCGCGGGCCTACGCGATGGTCGGCGATCCGAGCTTGATGAACGGCAAGCTCAAGGTGTTCGCCCACGCCAGCGTCGAGACCTACCAGGGGCCGGCGTTCAAGGACCCGCTGCTGCTGTTCCACGACGCGCTGCCGCAGCCCAACTCGGCCAACATCTACGGCCCGCTGACCGAGACCGATCAGCCGCAGTCGACGATCGTCACGCTCGACGCCAAGATCACCTACGACAAGCTCCAGCTCCGGCTGTTCGCGCCGTTCGGGACCAAGTACAACCCGATGGGGCTGTCGGGCGAGCCGGTGCGCCAGACCCTGCCCGAGGACCCGCAGTGCACCGGCAACCCGCCGAACCCCGCCTGCCTCGACCCCAAGCAGGTCAGCCGCGACAACGAGGAGGACGTGTTCGACCGCTACGCGGTGCTCGAGTACCGCACCCGGTTCGCGCACGAGAAGGCCGGGCTCGCCGTGCGCGCCTACTTCCAGCAGTTCGTCCGCGGCTTCGAGCCGCTGCAGGTGCTGTCGCCCTCGACGTCGCTGCCCGGGGGCCTCGCGTTCCAGACCGATCTGACCAGCTACCGCACCGGCGTCGGGCTCGACGGCGACGTCGAGCTGCTGCCCGGGCTGCGCGCGCTGTACGGCGCTGAGGTCTTCCGCGAGTGGAAGCCCGACAACACCACGACGTCGATCCAGGGCGACGGCACGCAGTCCGAGCTGCTCGCGCCGTACGACTTGACCCGCGTCCCGCTGCTGTGCCCGCGCAGCTTCGATCCGGCCAACGGCGGGATCGGCGCGCCGATCCCCGGGTGCCCGTTGACCTTTGCGTTCCCGGCCGACCGCGTCGTGCTCGGCGCCTACGTCGATCCGCAGTACCGGCCCAACAAGGACCTGATCTTCGACCTCGGCGCCCGCGTCCAGGTCGCGCCGGACGCGCTCGGCTCGCTGCACTACGACGCCGACGCCACGTTCGCCGCCACCGTGGTGTGGAACTTCATCCCGAACTGGCACTTGAAGCTCAACTACGCCCAGGGCTTCCGGCCGCCGGTGTTCAACAACACGACCTCGAACGGCGAGGGCCTGCAGATCGGCGGTAACCCGGACCTCACCGTCGAGAAGTCGGCGGCGACCCAGGCCGAGATCAACGCCCGGATCTTCAAGGGCGAGCGCCGGATCCGCGAGCTGTCGTTCCGCGTCGACGGCAGCTACACGCAGATCAACGACCTGATCCAGGTCGCGTCGGGCAACTACTCGAACTCCGGTGACCGCGGCCTCTTGTCGCTCGAGTTCCTTGGCAAGCTCTACCTCCAGGGCGGCCACCGAATCGAGCTCGGTTACACCTACCTACGCGGTGATACCAGCGACAAGGGGCGCCTGCTGTCGCTGCCCGAGAACTGGTTCTCGCTCGCGGGGGTGTGGTCGCTGATCGGCAGCCAGCTGACCGGGACCACCACGCTGCGGGTCACCGGCTCGGCCGAGGACCCCGACCGACTCGTCGAATATCGCGGAAGTACGTACACCAACACGCCGATCGCCGGGTCTGTGATGGACCCGGTCACGGTCCTGGCGACCGACCTGGTGCTGGATCGGCTGCCGCCGATCGCCGACCTGACCGTGGGCCTCCAGTACTCGCCGACCCCCAAGCTGTCGATCCGGGCGACCGTGTACAACGCGTTGTTCAGCCACGCCTATCAGCCGGACGTGTTCTTCGACTACGAGCCCCACCTGGAGTACCTACCCAATCCCTACGAGGGGTTCCGGGCCTACGCCTCGCTTATGTATCAATACTAAAGTGGGCCAGTCGGCGTCTTGCCCCCCCGCGCCCTGATATCATCGGAAGGCTTCGAGCTTTAGCGCTCAGGGGCTGAGGAACCTTGTCGAAACGTCGTGTGCTCGCGATCTCCAGCGATCTCGATCAGCTTCGCCGCATCGTGGTCACGCTCGAACGTGCGGGGGCCGAGGTCGACGCCGTGCGCAGCTCCGAGGCGATCGCCGCGGAGGTCATCCCACATCGCTACGTGTTCTTCTCCGCGACCGATGGTGACGTCGCGACCTTGAGCTCGCTGGTGCCCAAGCTGCGCGACCGCGCCCACGTCGCCGTGGTGACCCCGCGCGCGGCGTTGCCCGAGCTGACGCTCTACCTGCGCGACGACCGGGTCAACCACGTCATCGTCGGCGACGAGCTCGATCACGGCGTGTTCGTCACCGCGCAGAAGCTGTTGACCGGCGACATCTTCGGGATCGAGAAGTACCTGCCGCCCGGCACCCCGGTGCACTACGCGCGGCTGCGCGACTTCCAGGGCCGCGGCCGGGCGATCGACACCGTGCTCGAGTTCGCCGAGCAGGCCAAGATGCGGCGCCAGGTCCGCACCGCGATCGGCGCGGTGTGCGAGGAGCTGTTGATGAACGCGCTGTACGACGCCCCGGTCGACGCCGAGGGCCGGCCGATGTTCGCCGACGTCGATCCGCACGACCGCAAGGACACCCGGTCGCCGCGCCCGGTGTCGATCCGCTACGCGGTGACCGACCAGGTGTTCGCCGTCGCGGTCCGCGATCGGTTCGGCCGGCTCGCGAAGAACACGATCCTGTCGTACATCGAGAAGTGCATCCACTCGCCGAACCAGATCGATCGCAAGACCTACGGCGCCGGCCTCGGGCTGTACCTGGTCGCCAACGCGGCCGCGAGCTACATCGTCAACGTCGCCGCCGGGATCGCGACCGAGGTCGTGTGCACGTTCGATCGCGGCGCCAAGTCGCCGCTGCGCCTGGTCGGGATGTTCGTCCACCCCGGCGGCGCCGAGTCGCTCAAGCATGGTCCCACGCCGGAGACCGCAGCGGGGCAGCACAGCGGTGGCTAGCCAGTTCGGTCCGTACAAGCTGATCCGCCAGGTCGCCGTGGGCGGCATGGCCGAGATCCACCTCGCGAAGACCGCCGGGATCGCCGGGTTCGAGAAGTACGTGGCGATCAAGATGATCCACCCGAACTTCGCCGAGGACGAGCAGTTCATCCAGATGCTGGTCGACGAGGCGAAGATCGCGGTCCAGCTGACCCACGGCAACATCGCGCAGACGTTCGACCTCGGCCGGGTCGGCGAGACCTACTACATCACGATGGAGTACGTCGACGGCGCCGATCTCTACAAGATCCTGCGCCGCGCCTCCGAGCAGGACATCGAGATGCCGCTCGACGTCTGCGCGTTCGTCGGCAAGGAGATCTCGTCGGCGCTCGATCACGCGCACCGCAAGCGCGACCATACCGGCAAGTCGCTCGGCATCGTGCACCGCGACGTGTCGCCGCAGAACGTCCTGGTCTCGTACTCGGGCGAGGTCAAGCTCGTCGACTTCGGGATCGCCAAGGCGACGATGAAGGCGCGCCAGACCGCGGTCGGCGTGATCAAGGGCAAGTACTACTACATGAGCCCCGAGCAGGCGTGGGGCGATCCGATCGACCACCGGTCGGACATCTTCTCGGCCGGCATCGTGCTCTACGAGATGCTGACCGGGCAGATGCTCTACCTCGAGGAGGATCTGCACAAGCTGCTCGAGATGGCGCGCGCGGCCGACATCGCGCCGCCGACCAAGCTGCGCAAGGGCGTGCCGCCCCAGCTCGAGCGGATCGTGATGCACGCGCTCGCCAAGGAGCCGGCCGATCGCTACCAGAGCGCCGGCGACTTCGCGACCGACCTCGAGCGGTTCCTGCACGCCTACTCGCCGGTGTTCACCGCGTCCAAGCTGTCGTCGCTGTTGCGCAAGGTCATCGGCGATCCGATGCAGGTGCCCAACGAGGACTCGCAGTTCGAGAGCATCGAGTTTCGCGACGGCGTGATGTCGACCCACCCGCTCGACGACTCCGAGGTCGCGCACGCGATCGATCGCGAGGAGCTGCGCGACGAGAACAGCGTGATCTTCCGGATCTCGGACCTCGACCACCAGGGGACCGAAGGCGCGCGGGCGCCGGGCGCGAAGGCGCCGGTCCCACCGCCGCGGCCGAACCGCGCGGCCACACCGCCACCCGCGCCGTCGCCGCCGCCCGCGCCGTCGCGCGCACCGGGTGTGCCGTCGCGCATGCCGACCCCGCCGGCCGGGGCGCCGAGCTCGGCGCGGCCGACCGAGCCGAGCAAGCCCATCAAGCAGGTCGCGCCGCGCGTGACCCGCGCGACCGATTCGCTGCCGGCGGCGCCGCCGAAGTCCGGCGTGCCCGGCAAGATCCCGTCGATCGCGGCACCTGGTGGCGCGGCGGCCGGTGGCGCGGCACCCGGTGCGTCGAAGATCCCGCAGGTCGCCAAGCCGCGCCAGGCGCACGAGCAGACGCGCCAGCTCGAGGCGACGGCGCCGCCCGACCCGCTGCGCGAGGACTCGGGGCTGTTGCCGTTCGACGGCCGCAAGCTGTGGGGCGGCGGCGATCCTTCGGACGACGAGCTCGACAACATCGGCGAGCACACGGTGGTCACCGCGGCGCCCGGCGGCGGCTCGAGCGCGGGGTCGACCGCGAGCGCGGGTGGCCTGGCCGGCTTCATGATGGACGCCGCCGGCGACGACGGCGATGGTCCGGTCGAGGCGACCCTGGTCACGATGGTGCCCGGGTTCGGCGGTGCACCGGCGGCCGATGCCGGGCACGGGAACGCCGGCGACGCCTCCGACGACGACCTGGCCCAGGACGTCGACGACGACATGCCGACCCTGTCGGGCCGCGAGGGCCTCGCGGTGATCCGCGATGCTCCGCCGCGCGAGTCGGCCCGCGAGCCGGCGCGCGAGTCCGCGCGCGAGTCGGTCAAGCCGGTCGTGCGCGGCAAGCCCAAGGCCCCGCCGCCGGCCGCGTTCGCCGCCAAGATCCAGACCCCGGCGGTCAGCGAGCTCCGCAAGCCGCGCGCGTCGCGCAAGACGCCGCCCGGCGGCGCGCCGATCACGCAACCCAGCGTGCTGCACGCGATCGTGTCGTCGCAGTCGAGCGAGCCGATGCCCGCCCCGCGCGCGGCACCGGCGCATCCGCAGCCCCAGGCCCAGCCCACGCCGCCGTCGCACGCGGCCCAGCCGTCGCAGCCGTACCCCGTGCAGACCCCGCCGCAGGGCTATGCGCAGCAGCAGCCCCAGCTGCAGTCCCATCACTACCCGGCGCAGCCCCAGCCGCACCAGCCGCCGATGACGGGCCAGCAGCCGGCGCAGTACGATCCGTACGCGACCCCGTTCCCGGTCGGCACCCCCGGCGGCCAGTCGCCGTACAGCACCGACGCGTCCGGCCTGCCGATGGGGCTGCCGACGTCGCCCGGCATGCAGGCGGTGCCCGGCGTGCCCAATCACATGCAGCCCTACCTCCACATGCAGGGCGTGCCGCCCGGTGGCGGTGGCTATGACGCCTACGGCCAGCCCCAGCCCAACGCGCACGGCTATCCGCAGGTGTCGCCGCAGGCGCTGTACCAGTTCCAGCCGTCGCAGCAGCCGATGTCGCTGACCGGCCAGATGCGGCTGTTCGAGGTCGACGAGATGCCGTCGCAGTACAACGTGGCATCGGCGGGCCGGCGGTGGTTCCTCTACATCGTCTCGGGGCTGCTCGCGATCTCGGCCGCCGCCGCGGCGACGTTCCTGATCATCCGCGCGACCCGCGTGACGGCGGCGCCGAGCGGGTCGATCAGGATCGAATCGCTGCCCGACGCCGCGCAGGTGACGATCGATAACAAGTTGGTGCCCCACTCGGATGACACGATCACCGTCGACACCTTCGAGCTCGGCTCGCGCCACACCGTCAAGGTCCAGCTCCCGCACTACACGCCGTTCGAGGAAAAGATCGACATCCCCAAGGCCGGCGGCGAGGTCCGTGTGATCGCCCACCTGGTGCCGGTGGTCGGCAAGATCCTGATCAACAGTGTGCCCAAGGGTGCCGAGATTCGGATCAACGGCGCACTCAAGGGCTACACGCCGAACACGCTCAGCGACTACGCTGTCACGACAAAGATCCACCTCGAGCTACGGCTCAAGGACTACCAGCCGTTCACGAAGGACTACGAGTTCCCCGACGACGGCAAGCTCGCGATCGATCAGACGCTGACGAAGTGATCGTGCATGGGTCACGATGCCTCGCGATCACCGCCACATGTCGGTCGCCATCCTGAAGCCAGGCTCGACTGTCCTGGGGGCGCTCGGGGTGGTGGTGTCGAGTGGAAGACCTTGGTTAGAAGTCCTCGCATCGGCATGTCTCGCAACCTGCGGGTTCGCTACACTGCAAGATTAGGAGGTTTCATGCGCGTCCTAGCTAGCCTGGCGCTATCTGTGAGCTTGTTCCTCGGAGCCTGCTCGCACCACAACAACGGCACAGGCGACGACGACGACGGCACCGGCGGCAACGGGCCGCCCGACGCGTGCATCGGCCTGCAGTGCAACGTCACCAACTGCCGCGCGATGAGCAAGCCGGACACGGCGATCTCCGGCACCGTGTTCGCGCCCAACGGGACGTTGCCGCTGTACGGCATCAACGTCTACGTCCCGGCGACCGATCCCGGGACATTCACCGCCGGGGCGACGTGCTCGCGGTGCGCCGATGGCCTGCCGGGCAACCCGGTGGTCCAGACGATCTCCGACGAGCGCGGCAACTTCGAGCTGATCGGCGTGCCGTCGGGCGACAACATCCCGCTCGTGATCACCAGCGGCAAGTGGCGCAAGACGATCGTGATCCCGCACGTCGACGATTGCACCGAGCACGCGATGACGCCGGCCGAGACCTCGCTGCCCAGGACCCGCGCCGAGGGCGACATGCCCGAGATCGCGATCACCACCGGCGGTGCCGACTCGCTCGAGTGCCTGGTCCGCAAGCTCGGCGTCGCCGACCAGGAGATCACCACCGATCAGGGCGGCGGCCGCGTGCACCTCTACCACAGCAACGGCGGCAAGTCGCAGTTCGTCACCGGGTACCCCGGCGGCAGCGGTCAGGTGTTCAGCGAGGCCCAGACCCTGTGGACCAACCTCGACCAGATGAAGAAGTACGACCTCGTGTTCTTCTCGTGCGAGGGCGCGCAGTACCCCGACAACAAGCCGCAGGCCGCGATCGACACCGTCAAGGCGTACGCCGACTTCGGCGGCCGCGTGTTCGCCACCCACTGGCACAACCTCTGGCTCGAGGGCTCGGTCGAGGAGCACGATCAGGGCATGACGCAGAAGCCGCCGGCGTCGTGGACCTCGCTCGGCACGTGGACCAACCGCGACCCGTCCGAGCTCAACGCCAACAGCTCGGCGGTGATCGACGAGATGTCCAACCCCAAGGGCCAGTCGTTCGCCAGCTGGATGCTCGCCAACGGCGGCTCGACGACGCGCGACACGATCGCCCTGCAGAACCAGCCGCCCGACCCGGACACCAAGGAAGTCCTGTCGACCGGCCGCACCAGCCTGGCGTCGACCGACCTGACCCAGACCGAGCGCTGGGTCTACCTGCCGGACCAGGGCGGCGGGACGCAGAACTTCCAGTTCACCACGCCGATCGAGGTCGACTCCGACCAGCGGTGCGGCAAGTTCGTGTTCTCCGATATGCACGTGTCGGGGACCACCGGCGACGGTGACTACCCGGACAGCTGCGGGACCAGCACCGACATGACGCCGCAGGAGAAGGCGCTGGCGTTCATGTTCTTCGACATCGCGTCGTGCGTCGGCATCCTGTTCTGATGGTGAGCCCGGACGCACCGGTCGGCGGTCTGTTTGGTCCCGGTGGTTCCGGTGGTCTCGGTGGTCCGCGGGTCGGTGCTGAATCTTGATCGCGGATGATCGAGTTTGGCGGGCGCGGCGCGCAGCGCGTCCGCAGATGAGCTAGCTTGTGGGAGCCACATGTTGGACCCGCAACGAGAGATCCAGGCGCTGGTCGACACCTTCGTCGATAACCTCAGCGAGCTCGCCAAGCGTATTGCGATCGAACAGATCCGGGCCGCGTTCGAGCTCGGCGCGCCTCCGCCGCCCGCGGCCATGACGTCGTCCTCGTCGTCGTCCTCGTCCTCGCGCGGCGGGCAGGGCTCGCGGGGCGGGCAGGGCTCGCGGGGCGGGCAGGGCTCGCGCAGTGGGCAGGGCTTGCGCGGCGGGCAGGGCTCGCGCGGTGGGCAAGGCTCGCGCGGTGGGCAAGGCTCGCGCGGTGGGCAAGGCTCGAGTGGCGGGCAGGGCTCGATTGGCGGGCAAGGCTCGATTGGCAAGCGCGGCGCCCATGAGCCACAGAACGTCGAGGGCCTGCGCGACAAGCTGGTCGCGGCGATCACCGAGCAGCCGGGCCGCCGGACCGAGGATCTCAACGCGGCGCTCGGCACCGAGACCCCGCAGCTCGCGCCGCTGTTGCGCAAGCTGGTCGCCGAGCAGCACGTGCGGACCGAGGGTGCGCGGCGCGGTACCCGTTACTTCGCGGTCAGCGCGGCAGACAGCGCGGCGGCGCGGCGGGCCTCCGAGGCGGACGCGGCGGCGGTGGCGGCAGCGGCTGACGATCAGCAGCCGGCGTAGCCGGCGATTCGCCGGCGCGATCCCCGCGGCGGTGGCCGACGATCCACCGGCGTAGCCGGCGATTCGCCGGCGCGATCCACGCGGCGGCGTCCCTTGGCGGAACCGGTGGGGCGAGCCAGGTGGCGCGAGCCGCGTGCCGGCGTAACCGGGCCGGTGGTCTGCAATTGCAAAATTTGCAGCGGATTCGCGATCATCGGTGTGGACGCGACCGGGGCCGGGTTCTCGTGGCACGGCAAGATTTCACCGCTGGTCGGGCGCCACGCGCGGTCTCCGGGGATCTGTTAGTGTGTCGGCGCCATGGTTGCCACAGCAAAGCAAGCGGCTCAGGGAGAGATCACGACGCTGCTCGGACGCGGCGCGGCGTTCGAAGGCAAGCTCACCTTCGACGGGACCGTCCGGATCGACGGCCGGTTCAAGGGCGAAGTCTTCTCCGACGACGTGCTCGTGATCGGCGAGGGCGCGCACGTCGAGGCCGAGATCGACATCGGCGAGGTGATCATCCAGGGCACCGTCGTCGGCAACATCAAGGCGAAGCGCTCGATCGAGATCCACGCGCCGGGCCGGGTCAAGGGCGACCTGACGACGCCGAGCCTGCAGATCGACAAGGGCGTGATCTTCGAGGGCCGGTCGTTCATGGAGAACGCGGCCCAGCAGGCCCGCCCGGCGGCGAACACGCCGGCTGCGGCTGCGCCGAAGCCCGGCCCGACGCCGGTCAAGCCCTGAGCGAGGCCGAGCGGGGCCGAGCGGGGCGCGCCCCGATCCGGTCAGGTCTGGACGCCCGGCGACGCCGGGTGCGTGACCGCCGCGGTTCGCCCGACTGCCTCGGCGATGATCGATAGCTGCAGGTCGGCAGGTACGGCTGGAGCAGCAGCACTGCGCTCAGGCTTGCCCAGTAGCCGCACTGCAGATCGAGCGCGCGGGTCACCACCACCGACGCGAGCGCGACGATCGCGACCCGCAGCGAGCGCGCTGCCGAGCGCTGCCGCGGACATCGCCGTGGCTCGCGTGCGGTACGCGCCGCCCTTGTCGACCAGCACGATGCCGAACCCGCCGAGCGTTGCCCACGTCATCACCAGCGGGCCGATCAGCGACGCGATCGCCATCGGCGTGGCGACCTCGACCTGCACGGCGCGCTACTGGGGTAGCACGATCCGGCGCGCCGCGATCAGCCGGCGGCGGCCGAGCGCTCGGCGGTCGACAGCTCGGCGATCACGGCCTCGGTCGTGAGCATCAGCGATGCCACCGAGGCGGCATTTTGCAGCGCGACCCGCACGACCTTGGCCGGATCGATGACGCCGGCCGCGACCAGATCTTCGTACACGCCGGACGCCGCGTTGTAGCCGAACGCGCCCTTGGCCTCGTGGACTTTGTGGACGACGATCGAGCCCTCGACCCCGCAGTTCTCGGCGATCTGGCGCAGCGGCTCCTCGATCGCGCGGCGGATCACGCTGACCCCGTAGCGCCGGTCGTCCTCGAACGTCAGCTTGTCGAGCACCGCGGCCGAGCGCAGCAGCGCGACCCCGCCGCCCGGCACGATGCCTTCCTCGACCGCCGCGCGCGTGGCGTGCATCGCGTCCTCGACCCGCGCCTTCTTCTCCTTCATCTCGACCTCGGTGGCCGCGCCGACCTTGATCACCGCGACCCCGCCGACCAGCTTGGCCAGCCGCTCCTGCAGCTTCTCGCGATCGTAGTCCGACGTCGTGTCCTCGACCTCGCGGCGGATCGTCTTGACCCGAGCCTCGATCGCCGACTTCTCGCCGGCGCCCTCGATGATCGTGGTGGCGTCCTTGTCGATCGTGATCCGCTTGGCGCGGCCGAGGTCGGCCAGGGTCAGGTGCTCGAGCTTCTCGCCGAGATCGGCGGTCAGCGCGCGGCCGCCGGTCAGGATCGCGATGTCCTGCAGCATCGCCTTGCGGCGGTCGCCGAACCCCGGCGCCTTGACCGCGCACACTGCGAGCGTGCCGCGGAGCTTGTTGACCACCAGGGTCGCGAGCGCCTCGCCGTCGACGTCCTCGGCGATGATCACCAGCGGCTTGCCCTGCTTGGCGACCTGCTCGAGCACCGGCAACAGCTCCGCCATGCTCGACAGCCGCTGCTCGTAGATCAGCACGTAGGCGTCGCTGAACGCGACCTGCATGCGCTCGGCGTCGGTCACGAAGTACGCCGACAGGTAGCCGCGATCGAACTGCATGCCCTCGACGATCTCGAGCGTGGTGTCCATCGTCTTGGCTTCCTCGACGGTGATCACGCCCTCCTTGCCGACCTTGTCCATCGCCTCGGCGATCAGCCGGCCGATCGTCTCGTCGCCGTTGGCGCTGATGATGCCGACCTGGGCGATCTCGGCCTTGCCGCGGGTCGGCTTGGCCTGCACCGCGAGCTCGGCGACGATCGCCTTGACCGCGGCGTCGATGCCGCGCTTGATGTCCATCGGGTTGATCCCGGCGGCGACCAGCTTGGTGCCGGCGGAGAAGATCGCCTGGGCGAGCACGGTTGCCGTGGTGGTGCCGTCGCCGGCGACGTCGGAGGTCTTCGACGCGACCTCCTTGACCATCTGCGCGCCCATGTTCTCGAACCGGTTCTCGAGCTCGATCTCCTTGGCGACGGTGACGCCGTCCTTGGTGATCGTGGGGGCGCCCCACGACTTCTCGATCACGACGTTGCGGCCGCGCGGGCCGAGCGTGACCTTGACGGCGTTGGCGAGCATGTCGAGCCCGGCCGCGATGTGGCTGCGGGCGTTGGCGTCGAACAATATCTGCTTGGCGGTCATGCGGTCAGCCTTCCAGCACCGCGAGGACGTCGTCCTCGCGCAGGATGAGGTGGTCTTTGCCCTCGAGCTTGATCTCGGAGCCGGTGTACTTGGCGAGCAGGATCTTGTCGCCGGCCTGCACGGACAGCGGCACGACGGTGCCGTTGTCGAGCCGCTTGCCGGTCCCGACCGCGATCACCCGCGCCTCCATCGGCTTCTCCTTGGCGTTGTCCGGGATAAACAGCCCGCCCGAGGTCTTGTCGGCCTCGACGAGTCGTTGGGCCAGGATGCGGTCGTGCAGCGGGCGGATGATCATGGCCGCACCATAGCCGCGGTGCGTCAGTTCTCCTATGACTATTAAATATTTGACTACTAAATATCTGCGCGCCGTCGCTACTCACTCGCGCGGATCGCCGCGGCGACCTCGGCCCACGCGATATCGCCGAGCTCGGCGGGTGGGTGGGCCTCGGCGCACATCGGGCAGCGCCGGTCGCTCGCGTTGAACGCGTGCACCGCTGCGAGATATACGTCCTGCACCACGCCGGGCGCGATCTCGGTCGATGCGACGAGCGCGCCGCACGTGCAGTACCACGCGACCGCCTCGCGCACGCCGGGCTCGGCCTTGAGCCGGAGCTGGACGTTCTCACCGTGCGGGATCAGCCGGCTCGGGACGCAGGCTGGGATGTAGACCGTGTCGCCGGGCTCGAGCGCGATCGCGCCGGGCTCGCCGGGCGGGCGCTCGGCGAACC